>QHWJ01000350.1 GCA_003222535.1 Acidobacteriota bacterium
GGTCGCCACCAGCATGGCCGCGAACGCCAGCTCGAAGGTCGCCGGCAGACGCTCCACGATGGCCGCAGTCACCGGCTGATTCGTCCGCAACGACGATCCAAGATTGCCGGTGCCGAGTCCTTTCAGAAACGCGCCGTACTGCGCGTACAACGGTCGATCCAGACCCAGCCGGCCGCGCATCTCCGCGATGTCCTGCGGCGACGCGCTCTCGCCGAGCATGGCCTGAACCGGATCGCCCGGCACGAGATGAATCAGCGAGAATACGAGGGTCGCGACGCCGAGGAGAACGGGAACGGTGAGCAGCAAGCGGCGAGCCAGGAAGCGTGTCACTGAGAAATGCCCGGCCAATCATAGCGCGCTCGATGAGATGCCGAGCCGGGTCAGGAGCTTCGTCAGCCCCTGACGCGTGACGCCGAGCTCGGCGGCGGCGCGTCCTCGATGGCCGCCCGTCCGCACGAGCGCGGCCCGCACGAACCGTTCTTCGAACGTCCGCCGCGCATCGTCCAGCCGGCAGACGTCCCAGCGCCCGCCTTCGACGAAAGGCGACGGGAGCGCAGACGGCGGGACCACCCCGCGCTTCGGGCTGCGCACGGCCAGCGCGGCCAGGACATTCTGCAGCTCGCGCACGTTGCCCGGCCAGTCGTACCGCGCCAGCGCCGCCAGCGTCGCGGCGCCGAGCGTGGCCCGGCTGCCGACTCGCGCCGCCGCATCGCGCCAGAAGTACTCCGCCAGCACGCCGATATCCTCCCGGCGATCGCGCAGCGCCGGCACGGTGATGTGGACGACGTCGAGGCGGTAGAGGAGGTCGAGCCGGAATCTGTCGCGCTCCACTTCGCGCCGGAGGTCGCGGTTCGTCGCTGCGACGATCCGCACGTCGATCCGGCGCGACACGTTTTCACCGACGCGCCGCAACTCTCCTTCCTGCACGACGCGGAGCACCTTCGCCTGCGCGCGTGTCGACAGCTCACCGATCTCGTCGAGAAAGAGCGTGCCGCCGTTCGCCTCCTCGAAGACGCCCGCGCGCTCGGCCATGGCACCGGTGAAGGCGCCGCGCGCGTGGCCGAACAGCTCCGCTTCGACCAGATCCTCGGGCAGCGCCGCGCAGTTCAACGTGCAGAACATCCGGTGACGCCGAGGGCCGCCGCGGTGAATCGCCCGGGCGACCAGTTCCTTGCCGCTGCCGCTCTCGCCGTCGATGAGCACGCTGAATGGCGCGGCCGCCGCACGCTCGACGCTCTGGCGCAGCTCGATGATCGCCGGCGCAATTCCGAGGAGCTCGCTCGCTCCGGCGGCGACTCCCTGCGCCCGCTTCGCCAGCGCCGCCGAGAGCATCGGCGCCGCCGCCGCGGCGCTCATCGTCAAGACCCAAGACGCGCGCGACGTATCGTACGTCGATCCGAGCGTCCACCTGGCGCACAGCGCGCCGATCGGAGCGCCCCCGTACTGGACCGGCGCGGCCGCCTCGATCCGTTCGTCGTGCCGATGAGGCGAGATCGTCATGCCCGCCGTGGCGGCGCGCTCAGCGATGCTCGTGTCGAGGCGGGCGCCGTCGCCGGTGACGATCTCCGATCGGTCCCCGCGAATCGCGACAAACGCGACCGCGGCCGCGTGCAGATGTTGTCGCACGCGAGCGCAGACGTCTTTCAGGAGGACCGCCTCCTCGTCTGCCGTCTGGCACACGCGGAGAATCGCCACGACCTCGTCGGCGAACGGATCCGCCGCGCCAGAGGGCGCGGAAGCGATGCGCCGGTCTCCCGCGTAGAGCGCGAGCGCTCCCAGGCCCGTCGCGGCGACGTGCCGCGCGACCACGTCCCGCGGCTCGGCGCCTTCTGCCGCCAACGCCGTCGAGAGCTCCCATCGTGCCCGCAGGGCCGGTGGCACCGTCGACATGACGCGCCGGAGCCGGCGCAGGTGCGCGAGCGCCGCGCTCGACCGGCCGCGTCTGCCCTCCGCTTCGATTCGAAGCAGCTGCGCGCGGATCGCCCGCAGGGGATCGTGCGCCGCCCGGGCCGCCGCAATCGACGCGGGCACATCTCGCTCGACAGCGTCGAGATCGCCGACGGCCAGGTGAACGAAGGCTGCCGTGCACTCCGCCGCGGCGGTTGTGAGGGTCTCGCCGTCCGTTCTGGCCCGCTGCCCTGCCTCCATGGCCAGCGACATCGCACGGGTGAAATCGCGCCGGCCGACCGCGATGCGCGACGCGAGCAGGACGTGCCGCACCCGCATCGCCGGCGGCGCCGCGTCCGGCAGGGAGCCCAGCGCAGCCTCGGCGTCGCCAAACTGCCCGCGCCAGTACAAACAGCGGGCCAATGCGATCGACGAAGCGGCAACGCGCGTCGGATCGCGTTCGGCGCGGGCCGCCGCCAACGCCGTGCCCAGCACGCTTTCGGCTTCGTCGAGCCGCGCCTGGTCGATCCACGCCTCGCCGCTCAGCGTCGCGAGGTCGACGAGCATCGATTCGCGCCCGGCGCGAGTGGCGTACTGACGTCCTTCTTCGATTGTGGCCTGCGCGTCGCGCGGGCGCCCGCGTCGCAACAGCGCGCCGGCCAGGGCAAGTGCACCGTCGCCGGCCTCGATCCAATCGTTGCGCCGCGCCAGGCCGCCAATCGCCTGGCGAAGCTGACGGATCCCCGGCGCATGCCGGCCGTGCGCCAGATGCACGAGCGCGCTCTCCGTTTTTCGGCGGAGCGCGGTCAATTCGCCCGGGGCCGGCCAGGTACCTGGGGACGGTGGGGACACGAAGTCGGAGACGGGATCCTCGTGCCCATACGCCGCCGGCTGCTCCGCGACCCGTGATAAACCGGTCAGGCGCATCGTCACGTTGGGACGGGGCTCGCTCCAGTCGCGGTCAAGGCCGCAGCCAGCCTCGCCGAGGCGGCGGAGACGCGAAGGCGGCCGCCCCGGGGCAAGCCCGCCCGTCCAGAGGATTCGCGCGAATCGGCCCGGCAGCCCCTGCGCGCGCACGGCGGCCCCCCGCACCGCCCGCTCGCGTCGGACGCTCAAGGCCCGCGGGCGAATCGCGGCCACGAGCGCATCCGCCGGCACGCGCCCGAGCGCGACACCGTCGACCGATCGACACTCGACCTCCCCCACCATGAGGAACACATGCGGCTGCGGCGCGCTTAACGCCGCATCGAGCGGCGCCGACCACGGCGTCGCGCCGCCGGCATCGTCGCCGTCGGCGATGACGAACAGGCTGCGCCCACGCAACAGCCCGGCATAACGGGAGTCGATCAGACGCGACGCGACCGGCACGAATCCGTTTGTCCGCGCGATCCGCGCCAGCTCGCGAACGACCATCCCTCTGCCTGATCCTGGCGGGCCCCACACGGCGGAGATGTGCGGCCGTACGCCACCAGCCGCGTGAAACATCTCCGCGAGCGCGGAAACGGCGCGCCGATCGATGATGCTCAGCCCGCGAATCCGCATCGGCGCCGTCTCTGCGGCGTGCTCGTCTGTGTCCTGCGAGTAGCCCGTTCCCGCGTCGGGAAGCAGCACGACCCTCCCGTTCCGGCCTGTCCGCATGCATTCGGTTGCAGGGTCCCCAGCCGAAAGGCCGGACGCCTGCAGAAACTGCCTCGCAATCTCCCGCACCGGTCTGGCTTCCTCAGGCGAGCCTCGCCACGCAGAGCCGCACAACCACGCTTCAAATCGAGACGACTCGCCGACGATGCCCCAGTCGAGCAGGGGCGCGATCGCGTGGTGCTGAAGCGAGCCGAACGTATCGCAGCGAAGCGTCCACTGCAGTTGATCCGACACGCCTCCCGCGCTGCCGACGCACACGACGACCCGTGCGCCGGTCGCGAGGTCCACGCCGTGTTCGTCCTCTCCCTCGTCGAATGCAAATCGATCGGCCACGAGTCTCATCGCGTCCTCCAGTACTCATTGGCAAATCGGACCGTGCAAGAAAACGGCCCGCATCGATCACGCGGCCGATCGACGGATCGACGGCCGGACGCGGCAGTTTTTTCAGATAGAATGAAATCGGATGCTGCGATTTTTGACCGCGGGCGAATCACACGGCAGGGCGCTCGTGACCATCATCGAAGGCGTTCCCGCCGGGCTGGCGCTCGATCTCGACGCGATCACCCTCGATCTCCGCCGGCGTCAAACCGGCTACGGACGCGGCCGCCGGATGGCAATCGAATCGGACCGCGCGGAGCCGCTGAGCGGCATCCGGCACGGACTCTCGACGGGCGCGCCGATCGCGCTGCTCATTCCCAACAAGGACTGGGAGAACTGGCAGCGAACGATGTACGTGGAGGCGGCGATGCCGGCGGCGGCAACCGGCGCCGATCGGCTGCCGGTCACACGCCCGCGGCCCGGCCACGCCGATCTCGCCGGGTTCGTGAAGTACGGCCACGACGACATGCGCAACGTGCTCGAACGCGCGA
Source organism: Acidobacteriota bacterium (assembly GCA_003222535.1). Lineage (GTDB taxonomy): Bacteria > Acidobacteriota > Vicinamibacteria > Vicinamibacterales > CAVVIG01 > QHWJ01. The sequence goes on from QHWJ01000350.1 coordinate 4,395, forward strand.
GCGCGCGCGAAACGGCGGCGCGCGTGGCGGTCGGCGCGATCGCCCGCCAGCTCCTTCTCACCGTCGGGACCGAGATCGTCAGCCATGTCGTGGCGATCGGCTCCGCGGGGCTGGCCGATCGGCTGACCGTCACCTTCGATCGCGTGCGTGCGCTCTCGCCGGATTCCCCGCTGCACTGCGCCGAGCACAGCGTCGAGGAGCAGATGATTGCGGAGATCGATCGCGCCCGCGAGGCCGGCGACACGATGGGCGGCAGCTTCGAGGTGATCGCCCACGAGGTGCCTCCGGGCCTCGGCAGCTACGTGCAGTGGGACCGCAAGCTCGACGGCCGGCTCGCGCAGGCGCTGATGTCGATTCCGGCGATCAAGGCCGTCGGCATCGGACGCGGGCCTGCGGTCGCGGACGTCCCGGGATCGCGCGTCCACGACGAGATCCTGCCAGCCCCGCCGGACCGAAACATCCGCGGCGACCGAGCGGTCGGCGTCGCGCGGCCGACCAACAACGCCGGCGGTCTCGAAGGCGGTGTCACCAATGGCGAGGATGTGCGGCTCATCGCGTACATGAAGCCGATCTCGACGCTGATGAAGCCGCTGCGGTCCGTCGATCTGGCCACGATGACCGAGAGCCCGGCGGCCATCGAGCGCAGCGACGTCTGCGCCGTGCCGGCCGCCGCCGTCGTTGGCGAAGCGATGGTCGCGTTCGTGCTCGCGGACGCCGTCATGGAAAAGTTCGGCGCCGACTCGATCGACGAGCTCGTGAGGAACTGGAAGGCCTTCCGCGATCGAACCGCCGCCCGCTTCGCCCCACGATGAAGCGGACGCGCAAGGAACGCAGAGGCCGCAGAGTTCGCAGAGTGAGATCTGTGCAACCCTCTCGGCGCCACAATGTTCACACGCGGCGCTTTTTGGCCTGTTTCCGGACACGAACCAGCTGCCCCCGCGCTTGCATCGACGGATTTGCATGCGCGAACGACTGAACGTATGTTGAAGCGCAACGTTGGCCTACTCATCAACTTCAACGTGCAGTGGCTCGTACGGGATGGGGTACGCCGAATCGTCAACGATTTCCCGGAGTGAAGATGTCCGGACATTCCGGAGTCAAGATGTTCTCTGCGTTCTCCGCGAGCTCTGCGTTCCATCCTCGTCTCGATTCATGATCCGACCCATCCTCAAGTATGGCGACGCCGTCCTGCACGAAAAAGCCCAGGTCGTGGAGGCCATCACTCCCGAGATCGCCCGCCTCGTCGACGACATGATCCACACGATGTATGCCGCGCCCGGGGTCGGGCTGGCCGCACCCCAGATCGGCGTGCCGCTCAGGGTGTTCGTGGTCGACATCTCGGTCGGCCTCGATGAGAAGGGGCTGCGCATCCTGATCAACCCGGAGTTCGTGGAACGCGACGGCACGCAACTGGAAGATGAAGGCTGCCTGAGCGTACCCGGGTTCACCGCGACGGTCGTCCGTCCGTCGCGCGCGGTGGTAAAGGCGCTCGACCGGCACGGACAGGAACAGCAGCACGAAGCCACCGGGCTGCTCGCCCGCGCGTTTCAGCACGAGATGGATCATCTGGACGGCACGCTGTTCGTCGACCGCCTCCGCGGCATCAAGCGCGACCTCATCGTCCGGAAGATTCGAAAGCTCTCGCGCGCGGGTAAATGGTAGACGGGCTTCGAATCGTGTTCTTCGGCACGCCGGAGTTCGCGGTGCCGGCGCTCGACGCGCTGCTCGCCGCATCGCCACACGCCGTGGTCGGCGTCGTGACACAGCCGGATCGCCCGCGCGGCCGCGGCCACCGGGTGTCGGACGCGCCGGTGAAGGCGCGCGCGCTCGCCACCGGCCTTCCCGTGCTGCAGCCTGAACGCCTGAAGGATCAGGCGTTTCTCGACAGCCTCGCCGCGTTGCGCGCGGACCTCGGCGTCGTCGCCGCGTACGGAAAGATCCTCACCGACACCGTCCTGACGACGCCGCGGCTCGGCCTGATCAACGTCCACGCGTCGGTGCTGCCGCGCTACCGTGGCGCGGCGCCGGTTCACCGCGCGATCATCGACGGCGAGCTCGCGACGGGCGTCACGATCATGCGCGTGGTGAAGGCGCTCGATGCAGGACCCATGCTCGCGACGGACCATCGCGCGATCGGGCAGGACGAGACGAGCGACGAGGTCGAGCGCGATCTGGCGCGCCTGGGATCGCGCCTGCTGGTGGCTGTTGTCGACCGGATCGCCCGGGGGAACGCTCAGGACAGGGCGCAGGACGATGCGGCGGCGACCTACGCGCCCCGGCTGACGAAAGCCGACGGCGTGATCGACTGGAGCTGGCCCGCGGTCCGCGTCCACAACCTGATCCGCGGACTGCATCCGTGGCCGCACGCGTTCAGCTTTCTTCGCGGCCGTCGCCTGATCCTGATCCGATCGAGGGCCGCATCTTCCCTTCCGCGGTCGGAGGACGCGGGTCATGCCGCGACCGACCAGCCCGGGACGATTATCGAGGCGAGCGGCGAACGGCTGGTCGTCGCGACCGGCGCGGGGCCGCTTCAGTTGCTCCAGATCCAGGCGGAAGGCAAGCGTCCGATGAGCGCACGCGAATTCCTGGCCGGTCATCCTCTGACGGCCGGCGACCGCTTCGCGGCCGCGCCATGATCGCCCCGGCGCGCGTGGCGGCGTACGAGATCCTGCGCGCGGTCTCCACCGGACACGCCGATCTGCCCACAGCGATCGCGCTCGCGCGGGGAAGCCTGCACGACGATCGCGATCGCGCGCTGGCGGCGGAAATCGCCAGCGGCGTCCAGCGGTGGCGCGCGGCGCTCGATCACCTGATCGTCGAGTTCTCGAAGCGCGCCATCTCGCGGCTCGACGCGGAGATCGTCGAGATCCTGAGGCTCAGCGCGTATCAACTGCTGCATCTGACGCGCGTGCCGGCTTCCGCCGTCGTCGACGATGCCGTCAATCTGGCCGGGCGGACCGGGAAACGGAGCGCGAGCGGATTCGTCAACGCCGTGTTGCGGACGATCTCGCGCCGGCGCGACTCCCTTCCCCTTCCTCAACGCCCCGCGGATCCGTCCGAGCGCACCGCGGCGCTCGAGTATTTCAGCATCACGCTCTCGCATCCACGCTGGCTCGCCGCCCGCTGGTACGACCGGCTTGGATTCGACACCGCCGAGACGTGGCTGCGCTTCAACAACACGCCGGGACCGGTCATGCTGCGCGCGAACCGGCTGCGGCTGACGCCGCAGCAGCTCACCGATCGGCTCGCCGCCGACAACGTGCGGGTGCATCCGGCGCCGTTCGCGCCCGACGGCCTCATCGTCGATGAGGGGCAACCGCTGCGAGGAGCGGGCGTCGGGGAGGGATGGTTCGTCGTCCAGGACGAGGCGTCGCAGCTGGTTCCGCTGCTGGCCGGCGAGCACCCGGCGGCGCGTGTGTTGGACGCGTGCGCTTCGCCCGGCGGCAAGACGACCGCGATGGCGGCGGCGATGGCGGGACGCGGGCTGCTGGTCGCCTGCGATCTCCGGGACCGGCGCGTGGATCTGCTGCGGCGGACGGTCGCGGCAAGCGGCGCCACCAACGTGTGCGTGGTTCAGGCGGACCTGCTCGAGCCGCTGCCCTTCGGATCGCCGTTCGACTGCGTGCTCGTCGACGCCCCCTGCTCAGGACTCGGCACGCTGCGCCGCGATCCCGACATCCGCTGGCGCCGCCAGGAGAGCGACCTCCCGGCGCTCGCCGCCGCGGAGTTGACGATGCTGCAGCATGCGGCCGAGGCGGTGGCGAACGGCGGGCGCCTGGTCTATTCGACGTGCTCCAGCGAGCCCGAAGAGAACGAAGGGATCGTCGAAGCGTTTCTCGCGACGGCTCCGGGCTTCACCGTCGTGCACGCCAGCGAGGCGAATGCGCGGCTCGCCGGCACGCTCATCGACGCGCGCGGCTATCTCCGGACCCAGCCCCACCTCCACGGCCTCGAAGCGTTCTTCGGCGCCGTCTTCGAGCGGAACCTGCTGCGACCCTGAAAGGGTCGCCCTACACACGTCCGCAGTACAGAGACTCGTGTAGGGCGACCCTTTCGTCGCCTGACGGACCCACTACAGACTTGTAGTACGATCTAGGGTCATCAATGGCCCTGAGAACGCGTGTCTGGAGCGCGGGAAAGCTCGTGCTGCTGGCCAGCGCGCTGGCGGCGACTTATCTGCTGTTCGCCGCCGCATCGATGCGCGCCGCTCTGCGTGCCCGCGAGGTTCAGGTGCCCGATCTGACCAACCGCACCGCGAACGAAGCCACCGCGATTGCCGCGAATCTCGGCTTGAACCTCAAGGTTGACGACAGCCGGCGGCCGGATCCGAAGATCCCCGCGGGCCGCGTGCTCGCCCAGGAGCCGGCGGCCGGATCGGTCGCGCGCCGACAGCGCAGCCTCAAGGTGTGGTTGAGCGGCGGTCAGCGGGCGGCCACGGTCCCGCTGCTCATCGGTGAAACGGAGCGGACCGCGCAATTGCGGCTCGCGCAGGATGGCTTGACGCTGTCCGGCGTTTCCGAGATTCGATCGCAGACCTTTGCGCCGGACATCATCGTGGCACAGACGCCGCCGGCGAAGACCGCGGCCGCGCGTGTCGCGCTGCTGATCAACCGCGGGGAGCGCGGGGCCAGCTATGTGATGCCGGATCTCATCGGCGTCAACGGCGACCGGGCCGCTGAGATTCTTCGAACCCGCGGCTTCCGCGTCGCGGTCGTGGGATCGAATCCGTATCCGGGCGTCGCCGCGGGCATCGTCATCCGGCAGAGTCCGCAGGCCGGCTTCCAGATCGGGCCCGGCGAGCCGATCTCCATCGAGGTGAGCCGATGAGCGTGCTCATCGCCGCCTCGATTCTGGCGGCCGATTTCGCGGCCCTGGGCGACGCGATCGCCGCGGCCGAGCGCGGCGGCGCCGATTTCATACACGTCGACGTGATGGACGGCCACTTCGTCCCGAACATCACGATGGGTCCGCCGGTCGTGAAATCGCTTCGGCGCGTCGCCGCCGTCCCGCTCGATGTGCACCTGATGATTGAGGAGCCGGACCGCCACATCGAGGCGTTCGCCGACGCCGGCGCCGCGATGATCTCGGTCCACGTGGAAGTGCTGCCGCATCTGCACCGCACGGTGCACGCCATCAAGGCGCTGGGCGCCAAGGCGGGAGTCGTGTTGAATCCCTCGACGCCGGTCGGCGCGATCCTCGAGATCGCCGCCGACGTCGACTATGTGCTCGTCATGTCGGTCAACCCCGGTTTCGGCGGCCAGACTTTCATTCCGCGCAGCGAGTCTAAAGTTCGGGACGTGCGCGGACTGCTCGACGGCGCAGGCAACCACGCCCCGGTCGAGATCGACGGCGGCATCGATCGGCACAACGTGGCCAGGGTCGTGGCCGCCGGCGCACGGATCATCGTCGCGGGCTCGGCCATCTTCCAGACACCGGATCCCGAGCGCGCGACCCGCGAGCTCAAGGCGGCAGCACTCGCCGCCGTCACGTCGCCGGCCGCGCGGTGAGCTCGCCCCCGACTCTTTCCCGGGTGCGGGTGCGTTACGCCGAAACCGACAAGATGGGGGTCGTGTACTACGCGAACTACCTGGTGTGGTTCGAGGTGGGCCGCACGGATCGGCTGCGCGAGTCCGGGTGGAGTTATCGCGAGATGGAGACTGACGGATACGGGCTGCCCGTCATCGAAGCGCACTGCAGCTACCGCGAATCCGCCCGGTACGACGACGAGCTCGAGGTGCGGACGACGGGAGCGATGCTGTCGCCGGTGCGCGTGCGGTTCGCGTACGAAATCGTTCGGGCGGCGGACGCTGCGACGCTGGCAACCGGGACGACGGTTCATGCCACCCTCGATCGCGACGGTCGTCCCTGTCGGCTGCCCGAGCGCGTCCGGAGACTGTTTTCATGAGGGCACTCATCACAGGCGTGGCCGGCTTTATCGGATCGACGCTCGCCGAGCAGCTGTGCCACCTCTATTTCGTGAACGTCGGCGTGCCGACAGTGTCGCTGCGGTCCCTGCGCGCCACCATCCTCGGAGAACCGATCGCCGTCTTCGGCGACGGCGAGGAGACGCGCGATTTCACCTTCGTGTCCGACGCCGTGAACGCCAACGTCCTCGCCGCGACGCGGGGCGTGACGGGGCGCGTGTACAATATTTGGAGGCGGATCGCGAGTCTCGGTGAACCAGGTGCTCGAGCTGATCGGACGCGTCGGCGGCCGCCGCCCGGTCATTACCGTCAATCCCGCGCAAGAGGGGGACATGCGGCATCCGTACGCCGATACGACCCTCGCGCGCTCGGATCCAGGCTTCACCCCCACCGTCGGACTCGAAGAGGGTCTCGTGGCCGAGCATCAGTGGCTGGCTGGAATACTGTGAGTGTCGAGCGACCGAGGAGTCCGTGGTGGAAGTCCGCCGTCGCACCCGGGGCGGCGATGCGCCAGGCTCCCAAACGGGCTGCCAGGCATCGTTCATGGCTGGGCCTTGGGGGGGCCCTCGCCGTCGCGGCCCTGGTCACTGCCGCAGCCTGCGCGACGCGCACCCGCAGCAGCGTGCCGCCTGGCACGACCGAGCCCGACAAGTTCCTCTTCGACAAGGGCACAGACGCGCTCAATGCCAGGAAGTGGCTGACGGCGCGCGAGTTTTTCAAGCAGGTCACCGAGACGTATACGGCGAGCCCGTATCGTCCCGACGCGAAGCTCGGGATCGGCGACACCTACATCGGCGAAGGGACGTCTGAAGCCCTCGTCCTCGCGATCAACGAGTTCACCGAATTCCTTTCTTTCTACCCGACGAACCGGCGCGCTGACTACGCCCAGCTCAAGCTCGGCATGGCGCACTTCCGCCAGATGCGGCTGCCGCAGCGCGATCAGACGGAGACGCGGGCCGCGCTGAAGGAGTTCGAGACGTTCGTCGCCCGGTTCCCCAACAGCAGCCTGATGCCGGAAGCCAAGACAAAGCTGCGCGAGACGCGCGATCGCCTGAGCCAGGCCGACTATCAGGTCGGCTACTTTTACTTCCGCCAGAAGTGGTATCGGGGCGCCATCGACCGCTTCAAGTCTCTGCTCAAGGAGGATCCCGGGTTCACGGGCCGCGATGCCGTCTATTACTACCTCGCCGAGTCGCTCGTCAGAAACAAGCAGGAGGCCGAGGCCCTGCCCTACTTCGAGCAGCTTGTGAAGGAATTCGAGCAGAGCGAGTATCTCGTCGAGGCGCAAAAGCGGATCACCGGGCTGAAAACCCAGGTGACGAGCAAGACATCCGGAGGCTAGATGCATTCCTTCCGTCTCCCGGCCATGAGCGTCCTCGTCGCAATCGTCAGCGTCGCAGCCGGCGTGGCCGGCGCCCAGACCGATTCCACGGCGTTCTCTCCGCTCGAGCTCTCCGTGGCCTGCGCCCCGCCGCCGTCCATCGGGGGGCCGCCGCCGAACCCCCTCCGCCTCGTCGGCTCGCAGGACACGGTGCCGCGCACGCTGTTCGGCGCGCGAGACCTGGTCGTGATCGGTGGCGGCACGAACAATGGTGTGCTGCTCGGTCAGCAGTTCTTCGTCCGTCGCGGGAACCGCTTCGGCGTCAGCGACGCCGCGCGCGCGCACGGCGCCAGGACCCTGGGCTGGATCCGCGTCGTGGCGGTCAACGAATCGACTGCGATCGCGACCGTGGATCACGTCTGCGGCGCCATGGTGACGACGGACTATCTCGAGCCGTTTGTGGCGCCGGTGCTTCCTCCGGGCGCCGATCGGGACGAGGCGTCCGGCGAGCCCGACTTCACGTCGCTCGGACGCATCGTCGCCGGCAACGAGGATCGCGCCTCGGGGGGATCGGGCGACTTCATGCTCATCGATCGCGGGAGCGATCAGGCCGTGACCCCTGGCTCGCGATTCGCCGTGTACCGCGACATCGGCGTCGCCGGCATGCCGCTCGCCAGCGTCGGTGAAGCGATCGTGATCACGACGAGCGCGAGAATCGCGCTGGTGCGGATCACCCGCGCGCGCGACGCCGTCATCGCGGGCGACTACGTCGTACGACGCAGGTAGGGACCGGGGACTGCGTCATCCCGCCTTCCTGTCCGCGCTGCGCTGGTCGCGCGCGACGTTGAAATCCGTGACGCGCGGGCTGATGACCACGCTGAAGCGGCGGAAGTAGTCCGCTGCGGACGTCAGCGCGGTGACCATCACGACCCACAGGGCGGCCTGCCCCACGCGATCCAGATGGAACTGGCGCATCCGGCCGTGCGCCAGGATCAGCGCGAGGATCGCCACCACCTGCGCCACCATCTTGACCTTGCCGAGCGGCGAGGCGGGCACGGCGATGCCACGCGCATAGGCGAGGCTGCGCAGTGCGGTGACCGCGAACTCGCGTCCGAGAATCACCGCGACCATCCACGCCGGCGCGAGATCCATCTGCACGAGCGAGATCAGCGCGGCCAGGATCAGCAGCTTGTCGGCGAGCGGATCGATCATCTGGCCGAGGGGCGTGATTTGCTTGCGACGCCTCGCGAGGTACCCGTCCGCCCAGTCGGTGAGCGATGCGAGCGCGAAAATCACCGCGCCGACGATCTCGTTGGGGACGCCGAGAATCTGCCGGCCCTCGAACTTCGTCAGCAGCACTACCACGAGCAGCGGCACGAGGAAGATGCGCGTTACGGTCAGCGAGTTCGGGAGGTTCATCAGCGGCTCGCGCTCACATGATAACATCGGTGGTTGCCATGAAAGCGATTCTGCTCGCCGGGGGCAAGGGCACGCGATTGCGCCCGCTGACAATTCACACACCCAAGCCGATCGTACCGATCTTCGACCGTCCGTTCCTCCACTACCAGCTCGATCTCCTCAAGCAGGTGCCGGAGATCGACGAGGTGATCCTCAGCCTCAATTACCAGCCGCGGCGGATCGAGGAGATTTTCGGCGATGGCGCGGACTCGGGCATCGCGATTCGCTACGTGGTCGAGCCGGCGCCGCTCGGCACGGCCGGGGCCGTCCGGTATGCGGGCGAGTCGCTGCGCGAGTCGGTCGTCGTCTTCAACGGCGACGTGCTGACACAGGTCGACCTCGGCTCCGTCATCGCCCTGCACCGCGAGCGGAAGGCCAGGGCGACCATCGTGTTGACGCCGGTCGAAAACCCCAGCGCGTACGGCCTGGTCGAAGCCGACGAGCGCGCCAACATCCGCCGGTTTCTCGAGAAGCCCAACGCCGACGAAATCACTTGCGATACGATCAACGCGGGGATCTACGTCCTCGAGCCCGACACCTTCGACCGGATCCCGAAGGACACGCCGTGGTCGATCGAGCGGAGCTTCTTCCCGTCACTGATCGATCGCGACGAAACGTTCGTCGCCTACGTGTACCGCGGCTACTGGATCGACATCGGCACGCCGGAGAAATACATTCAGGTGCACCGGGACATCATGGACGCGAAGTACATCGGGCACCGGGGCCGACAGGCGGCGCGGTTTGCGGCCGGTCCGGCGACGGCGTTCGTCTCGCCCGAGGCGCGGGTCGAAGACGGCGCGATGCTCCAGGGCCCGTGCTTCATCGACGACGGCGTTGTCGTCAAGGCCGGCGCACGGATAGGGCCGTACAGCGTCCTCGGCCGCCAGTGCCACGTCGAAGAACACGCGGTCCTCGAGCACGCCATCGTGTGGGCGAACTGCCGGATCAGCCAGGAAGCGATCGTGCGCCGATCGATCATCGGGCGCCACTGCCACATCGGCCGCAGCGCCATCGTCGAGGACGGCGTGGTCCTCGGCGACAAATCCGTCGTCACCGACCATAGCCGGCTTTGACCATCAGTCATCGGGCCATGAACCATGAGTCATAAACCGTGAGCCATCAGCCATGAGCCATCAGCCATCAGCCATATCTCTGTCCTTGAACGCGGACATCTTCAAAGCGTACGACGTTCGCGGAGTCTATCCCTCCGAGATCAACGAGGACGCGGCGCGGGCCATCGGCGCTGCGTTCAGCGCCTACCTCGAGGCGAAGCGGATCGCGGTCGGCCGCGACATGCGGCTCTCGTCGCCGGCCCTCGCCGCGGCGTTCATCGATGGCGCGACCTCCCGGGGGACCGACGTCGTCGACTACGGGATGATTTCGACCGACATGCTGTACTTCGCCGTCGCCCGCGACGGCCACGACGGCGGCGTGCAGATCACGGCGTCACACAACCCGAAGCAGTACAACGGGATGAAGATGGTCCGCCAGCAGGCGTTTCCGCTCAGTGGTGAGGAAGGTCTGAAGGAAATCCGCGAGATGATCGCGGGCGGCACGCTGCCGCCCGCCGCGGGCGCTCGCGGCCAGGTGACCGCGCAGAACGTGCTCGACGTGTACGTCGAGCACGCGATGTCGTTCATCGATCCGCCGGTCATCAAGCCTTTCAACGTGGTGCTCGACGCGGGCAGCGGCATGGGAGGGCTCGTCGCGCCGAAGCTGTTCGAACGGCTTCCCTGCCGGACGACGCGACTGTGTTTCGAGATCGACGGCCGCTTTCCCAACCACGAGGCCAATCCGCTGATCGAGGAGAACCGCCGCGACATCGTCGAGCGGGTCGTTGCGGAGAAGGCCGACGTCGGGATCGCCTGGGACGGGGACGCGGACCGCTGTTTCTTCATCGACGGGACCGGCGCGTTCGTCTCCGGCGACTTCATCACGGCGCTGCTGGCCGAGGCGTTCCTGATCAAGCATCCTGGCGCGTCGATCGTCTACGACCTGCGCGCCAGCCATGCCGTGAAGGACACCGTCGCGCGCTACGGCGGCGCGGCGCTGATGAATCGGGTGGGCCACGCCTTCTTCAAGCGCCGGATGCGCGAGACCAACGCCATCTTCGGCGGCGAAGTGACGGGCCACTACTACTTCCGCGACAACTTCTACGCCTGCTGAAGCCGCTCGCCGGGCGCTACTTCATCTCGGGCGAAATCAACACGAAGCTGGCGAGGATGGATCTGGTGCCGGCCAGGCTGGCGACAATCGCCGCGCGGTACGCGGACGGCCACCAGTACGAGCTCGACGGGCTCTCGGTGGAATATCCCGACTGGCACTTCAACGTGCGGCCGTCGAACACGGAGCCGCTGCTGCGGCTGAATCTCGAGGCGACGACATCGCAAATGATGGAGAGGAAGCGGGACGAGGTGCTCGCACTCATCAGGACGTGATATAAAATTGGCGAGCTGGTGATTTCGTGACTTGGTGATTCAATCACCAACTTACCAAGTCGCCAACTCACGAACTCTCAGCGTAAGTTCGAGTCTGCGGGCTTAGTACAATGGTAGTACAGAGGCTTCCCAAGCCTCGGACACGGGTTCGATCCCCGTAGCCCGCTCCAGCCTTCGCGCGCCAGGGCGAGCTTCGGCTGGCAAGCCAGGCACAGGCTCTCCGCAGAAGCACCCAGGCGAAGGCGGGCTACGCATTCGGATTGAATCGATACCCGACCCAGGGCTCCGTCACCAGGTATCGCGGGTTCGACGGATCCGGCTCCAGCTTCTTGCGGAGCTGTCCCATGAACACGCGCAGATACTCCGGCTGTTCCTGGGACGCCTCGCCCCAGACCGCCTCGAGCAGCGTCCGGTGCGTGATGACGCGATTGGGATGCCGCGCCATGTAGACGAAGAGCTCGAACTCTTTCGGCGTCAGGCGCACCTCGTTGCCGCGGGCGTGCACGCGGCGGCCTTCGAGGTCCACCCGGAAGTCACCCGCCTCGAACGAGGCGACCTCCGTTTCCGCGCCGCTTCGCCGCAGCGCGGCACGGACGCGCGCGAGCAGCTCGTCGATCCCGAATGGCTTCGTGACGTAGTCGTCGGCGCCGGAATCGAGCGCTTCCACTTTTGTCCGCTCCTCGCCTTTCACCGACAGCACGATGATCGGGACCGCCGAGAGCGCCCGGATGCGGCGGCACAATTCGACGCCGTCCATGTGCGGCATGTACAGGTCGGTGATCACGAGCTCCGGCCGCCACTCCTTGAAGTTGGCCAGCGCCGACTCGCCCTCCGCGGCGGTCCGCACCTGATACCCCTGACTGGTGAGCACCGTCCGCAGCACGCGCGTGATCTGCGGCTCGTCGTCGACCACCAGCACACGCGATTTCTCCGTCGTGGATGTCATCATTTCAGATCCTCACTGCTTGCCGGCCGTCACCACCGTCACCGGGCGATCAGCGTCGGCCGGCTCGAACGCGGTCGGCAACGTCATGACCACCGCCGTGCCGATCCCTCCGGGCGGCGTCTCCATCCAGATGCGTCCGGCCTGGGTCTCGACGAGCCGCCGCGCGATCGGCAGCCCGAGGCCGATGCCGCCGCGATGCGGGTCGTGCGATTCGCGCCCCGGGACGCGGAAGAATTTCTCGAACACGCGCTCGCGCAGATCCTCCGGGATGCCGGGACCCTGGTCTGACACGGTGATCCTCACGTGCCGGTCGTCGTCCCGCGCGGCGTGGACGGTGATCGTCGTGCCCGACGGTGCGTACTTGCTCGCGTTGTCGAGCAGGATGTACATCACCTCGGAGATCGAGGACGCATCCACCGACACGGCCGGGAGGGCGTCGCCGAGCGTCACGACGACGCGATGATCGCGCGTCACGGTGTCGGCGCGATGCAGGCCCGAGCGGACGACGTCGTCGACGCGGACCGTGCGCAGATGGATCGGCTGCACCGGCCCGGCGGGATCGCCGGTCGAGAGCCCTTCGATGAAGCGATTCAGCCGGTCCGACTCCTCGTCGATCACCTGGAGGAGCTCGCGTCGGCCCTCGCCGGAGAGCTCCGAGGTCTGACGCCAGACGCCCACACGGATCAACGCCGTGACCGCGGCCTTGATGGACGTGAGCGGTGTCCGCAGATTGTGCGTCAGCGCGTCGAGCAGCGCCGCTTTGAGCTGCTCGTTCCGGCGCGCCGCCTCCGCCTCGCTCGCGCGCTCGAATGCGCCCTGCAGTTCCTGATACAGCCGCTCGATCTCGTGCCGCCCGGCGTGAGCCTCGGCGGTGCGCCGCTCCGCCCGCGACGCGAGCTCGCCGGCAATCACCGCCGTGACGATGAAGGTGACGAAGGCAATCCAGTCCTCCGCGTCCTCGATCCCGAACCCGGCGGGCGGGAGGACGTAATACGAATAGGCCGCGGCCCCCGAGGCCGCCGCGATCAAGGCCGGGCCGGTCCCCCACAGTCGCGCCACGACGACGACGTCGAGCAGCAGGAGCGGGGCGGCGACACCGGCGTAGCTGACCGACGCCAGGCGGAGCACGGCGACAATCGGTCCGACGGTGAGGGCCGCCCCGATGTATTTCAGCCCACGCACCATCCGATTATAGGACCGGCGTGACACCGGCACGAGGCTACATATTCCTTACGGGTGCGAATGTGAGCGTGTGGGGTCGCGTGCAGGCCTTCAGGCCTGCCCTGCCTCCGCCGGCCTTGACCTGGCGTCGAAAGCCGCTAGACTTGAACGGTGGTTCACTTTTCGAACCGCCGTTCAATGCGGGCCGACGCCCGGCGCCTCGAAATCATGCGGGCGGCGGCGCGCGTCTTCCGTGCGCGCGGCTTCGCCGCCGCAGGCATGCGGGATATCGCCGACGCCGCCGGCCTCTCACCCGGCAACCTGTATCACTATTTCCGCGGCAAGGACGAGCTCCTCTTCTTCTGTCAGGACCGCTCGCTGGATCGCCTGCTCGAGGCGCTCGCCGCGGCGCGGACCAGCCGCCGGCCACTGGGCCCGCGGCTGCGCGACGTGGCCGTCGCGCACGTCCTCTGCCTCCTCGACGAGGTCGAGGGGTCGGGCGCGCACTTCGAGGTCGATGCCCTCCCGCCGCGCCTGCGCGCGCGCATCGTCGCCAAGCGGGATCGGTACGAGCGCGGCGTGCGCGCGCTCGTCGCCGGCGGCGTTCGGCGCGGCGCGCTGCGCGCGTCCGACCCGACCGTCGCGACCCGTGCGTTTCTCGGCGCGCTCAACTGGACCGCGCACTGGTTCCGCCCCGAGGGTCCGCAGTCACCGCAGCGGGTCGCCGAGCTGGTCGCCGACTACGCCATCGGCGGCTTGCTCCTCCGCAATCCGCAGTCCGCAACCGGCAATTCGCGAGACGCCCATGCCAAACGCACACGTCGCTCTCACGATCAACGGCGAGCCGACCGAAGTCGCGTTCGCGCCGTACAAAACGCTCCTGGAGGTGCTTCGTGAGGATCTGAACCTCTGCGGCACCAAGCACGGCTGCGAGCTCGGGGAGTGCGGCGCGTGCGCGGTGCTGCTCGACGGCCAGCCGGTGCTCTCGTGCCTGGTCATCGGGATCGACTGCGACGGGCGCATCGTCACCACGGTCGAGGGCCTGGTGACGGGGGGCCGGCTGCACCCGCTGCAGGAGACCTTTGCGGATCTGGGCGCCGCACAGTGCGGCTACTGCACGCCCGCATTTCTGGTTACGGCCAAGGCGCTGCTCGACGAGCAGGCGCACCCCACCCGCGATCAGATTCGCGAGGCGCTCTCCGGCGTGCTCTGCCGCTGCACCGGCTATCAGCAGATCTTCGAAGCCGTCGAAGCTGCGGTCGATCGCGCTGCGGCCCCGGACACCGGCACCGCTGAAGCGGTGCCCTACGGTTCTGGCGAGGTAGAGCCCCGCGAAGGTGCCGTCGTAGGGCACCGCTTCAGCGGTGCCGGTGGTGAGAAGCCGCGATGAAAATCATCGGAGCTCCCCGGCGGCGCGTCGACGGGCGCGCGAAGGTCACCGGCCAGACGAGATTCGCGGACGACCTGATGCTGCCGCGCATGGTGCATTGCAAGCTGCTGCGATCCACGATCCCGCATGCGCGCGTCGTGCGCGTGGACGTCTCTCGCGCGCTCGCGCACCCCGGCGTGCACCTCGTCCTCACCGGGAGGGACTTTCCCGTGTCCTACGGCATCCTCCCGGTCAGCCAGGACGAGCACGCGCTGGCGATCGACCGCGTCCGATTCGTCGGCGATCCGGTCGCCGCCGTGGTCGCCCGCGACGAGCTGACGGCGTTCGAGGCGCTCGATCTCATCGACGTCGAATACGAGCCGCTGCGCACGTTCAGCGACCCCGAAGAGAGCCTTGCCTGTCCCGAGCCCCGCATCCACGAGTACGGCGATGCCGGAAACATCCACAAGCTCGTGTCGCTGCGGTTCGGCGACGTCGACCAGGCTTTTGCCGACGCCGATCGGGTGTTCGAGGACACGTTCTTCTATCAGGGCAACACCCACCTGCCCATCGAGCAGCACGCCGCGGTTGCGGCGAGGGACCCTGACGGCAAGCTGGTGCTCTGGTCGAGCACGCAGACCCCGCACTACGTGCATCGCGCGCTCGCGAAAGCGCTGGCCATGCCCGCGGCTCACATCCGCGTCATCGCGACGCCCAACGGCGGCGGGTTCGGCGGCAAGAGCGACCCCTTCAATCACGAAGTCGTCGTCGCGAAGGCGGCGCTGCTGCTCGATCGTCCCGTGAAGATCTGTCTCACGCGCGAAGAGGTCTTCCACTGCCATCGCGGGCGCCATCCGGTGCTGATGCAGTTCAAGACCGGAGTGAAACGCGACGGCACGATCACCGGCATGCACGTGATGACGCTCCTCGACGGCGGCGCGTACGGCTCCTACGGCGTCGCGAGCACCTTCTATACGGGCGCGCTGCAGACGGTGACGTATCACATCCCGGCGTATCACTTTCAGGGCTGCCGCGTGTTCACGAACAAGCCGCCCTGCGGCCCGAAGCGCGGGCACGGGACGCCGCAGAGCCGCTTCGGTCAGGAGATACAGCTCGACAAGATCGCCGAGGGATTGTCCATCGATCCGGCCGAGCTGCGCCTCCGGATCGTCGAACAGCCCGACACGCTCACCGCGAATTACCTCCGCGTCGGCACGATCGGCCTCGCCGAGTGCATCCGGCGCGTGACGCACATCGCCGATTGGGCCAATACCTTCGGCAAGCTTCCGCTCGGCCGCGGCGTCGGTCTCGCCTGCTCCTCGTACCTCTCGGGCGCCGGGCTCGCGATTTACTGGAACGACATGCCGCACTCGGGCGTACAGCTCAAGCTCGATCGCAGCGGCGGCGTCACGGCGTTCTGCGGCGCCACCGAAATCGGCCAGGGTTCAGACGATGTGCTCGTGGGGTGCGTGGCGGAGGTGCTGGGAATCGAGCCGATCGACATTCGCGCGGTGACCGGCGACACGGACCTGACGCCGGTCGATCTCGGCTCGTATTCGAGCCGTGTGACGCTGATGATGGGGAACGCGGCGATCCAGGCCGCCGAGCGCGCTCGCGATCTGCTCGCCGGCGCCGTGTCGCGGAAGCTGACCGTCCCGAAAGATCGGCTTGTGTTCGCCGATCGGCGCGTCTTCGACGCTGGCGATCCGGCCGCCGGCGTCAGCTTCGCCGAGGCCGTGTGCCTGGCCGAAACGATGCACGGGACGATCGGCACGACCGGCTCGTATACGCCGCCGCGGTCCGCGGCGCGCTTCAAAGGCGGTGGCGTGGGGCCGTCGCCGACCTACTCGTACTCCGCGGCCATCGTCGAAGTCGACGTCGACGTGTCCTCCGGCTGGATCCACGTGCCTCGCGTCTGGATCGCGCACGATATCGGCCGGTCCCTCAATCCGACGCTCGTCAGAGGGCAGGTCGAAGGCAGCGTCTACATGGCGGTCGGGGAGGCGCTGATGGAGGAACAGATCTTCCGCCGCCTTCCGGCCCGGCTGTCGCATGCGCTCGTCCACAAGTTTCCGTCGATGCTCGAGTATAAGAGCCCGACCACGCTCGACATGCCGGAGGTGATCACCGAGCTCGTCGAGAACCCCGACCCCCGCGGTCCGTTCGGCGCGAAGGAGGTCGGCCAGGGTCCGCTGCTGCCGGTGATGCCGGCCGTCGCCAACGCCGTCTACGACGCGATTGGCGTCCGCATCGACGAAGTGCCCATCACGCCGGAAAAGATTCTGAGAGCGCTCGACGCGAAGGCCGCCGGCAAAGCGCCGCGCGTCGGTCCGGCGCGCTTCCCCGACATCAGCTGGCCCGAACCTCTCGACGTTCCGCCTCCCTGGAAAAGTGGGGACGGCAAGGCAGAAGTCAGGAGTCGGAAGTCAGAAGTTGGAAGTGAAAGGTCAGAAGTTGTAGGTACGGACGCCGGAGCGAGAAGGCTTCAGCCGAGCGGTGATCGGTCATGATGCGAAGGCTTCAGAACCGTGGCGCGAAGGCTCCAGCCGAGCGTGATCCCTCATGATGCGGTTGCCCTGCTTCCGCTTCCACGCGCCGCGAACCGTGCGCGAAGCGGCGGAGCTTCTCGCAAGCACGCCCGGCGCGATGCTCGTCGCGGGCGGGACCGATCTGCTGCCGAACATGAAACGCCGTCAGCAGGTGCCGGGCACGCTGGTCGGCCTCCGGCGCGTCGCCGAGCTGCGCACGATCACGCGTGGGGCGACCCTTTCGGGGTCGCCAGCCAACGACGATGAACTGACCATCGGTGCGGGGGTCACGCTCACCGAGCTGGTGCGCGACGGCCGCATCCGCCAGGGCTACGGCGCCCTCTGGCAAGCAGCCGCGCAAATCGCGACGCCGCATTTGCGGAACATGGGTACGCTCGGCGGTAACCTCTGCCTCGACACGCGCTGCAATTACTACGACCAGAACTACGAGTGGCGCAAAGCGATCGATTTCTGCATGAAGAAAGACGGCGGGACCTGCTGGGTCGCGACGTCGAGCCCGACGTGCCTCGCGGTGTCGTCGACCGACACGGCGCCGGCGCTCCTGGCGCTCGGCGCCCGCGTCACGATCGTTTCCGCCGACGCGAGCCGTCAGCTCGCCGTCTCAGACCTCTATCGAAACGACGGCATCCACTACCTGACCAAACAGCCGGCGGAGGTTCTCACCGCGGTGCATCTACCGCCCCTCGACGGGTGGCGCAGCACGTATTGGAAGCTGCGCCGGCGCGGCTCGTTCGACTTCCCCGTGTTGTCAGTGGCGGCGGCGGCGAAAATTCGGGCGGACGGCACGGTGGAGGCCGCGCGAATCGTGCTGGGCGCCGTGGCGTCGCGACCAATAGAAGTGCCCGCCGCGGCCGCCGCGCTCGCCGGTCGGCGGATCACGGACGAGCTCATCGCGACCGCCGCCACACTCGCCGCCCGGCCGGCAAAGCCCATGGATAACACCGATTTCACTCTGTTGTGGCGCAAGCGTGTCACGAGGGATTTCGTGACGTACGCGCTGCGCGAGCTGAGGGGGGACGACGTGCGCGAGTTGCGCCACCGCGTGTCCAGAATGCTGTTGTAGTCGACCCTAAAAGGGTCGACCTACATTTTCATTGTGTCGGTGTAGGGCGACCTTTTCAGGGTCGCCGAACTCATTCCAAATTCCAAATTCCGAATTCCTAATTCTTATTTCTCCACTCGGCTTGCCACCTGGCGCGCAACCGGGCGCGGTCCACTTCGTGTCCGCGGAGGAACACTTTATAGATTCGCCGCGAATTCGCGATGTTCTCGAGCGGATTCGCATCGAGGACAACGAAGTCAGCGTTCTTGCCTGGCGCCACCACGCCGGTATTCACTTTCGCGATTTCGGCTCCGTCGCGCGTGGCAAAGACGATCGCCTCCATCGGCGTGAATCCCATGGCCACCCAGCTTTCGAACAGCAGTTGCGGATACCAGCCCACGAAGAACCGCGTCTGCCCTGTGTCGCTCCCCAGCACGAGCTTCATGCCGGCGGCGATGAGCTTCTTCGCCACGGCTCCGGATCTTCTGGCATTCTGCCTGGCGCGCTCGACCGCCTCCGGTGTGAGGTTCCTCAGGAACTCGCCGTAGTGCTCTTGAATCTGTGCGGCGGAAATCGTCTCCTTCAACAGCGGATCGTTCCACGCTTCACGCCCCCCGACGGCAACGCCGCCGGAGTCGTTGAACCACATGGTGGGGTGATCGTTCCTCGCCTTCCGATCCGTGATCATCGCGATGAACTCGTCGTCCGGCTCCTCGCCTCCGCGAACCGGCGGGTGAAGCCATCCCTCGACGCCGAGCTTCATGAGTTCCTTGGCATCGGCCAGTGTGACGTTGTGGGCGGCGACCGGAATGTTCGCCTTGTGCGCTTCTTCGACAATCACCCGGTACAGCGGCGGCGTCAGCCTCTTCCTCGTGCCGTTCCTGTCGTCCACCCAGATCTTGACGAACTCGGGCTTCATCTTGACGTAATCGCGCGTGGCCTCTCGAGCCTCCTCGACCGTTGTGACCGGATACGGCACGTCGGCTCTGGACGGGTGGCCTTGAGCACCGGAATCCGGCCAGGCGATGCCCGGGCCGGCCGTCTTGAAGAGCGCTGCACCAGGGATGATTTCGTTCCGCACCCGCAACGGCACGTCGCCCCACTTGTGCCTGCCGCCGCGGAGGTCCGAACGCTCGACCAGATCGGCAATGCTGACGACGGCGCTGATCCCGTGGTACGCGAGACGCTCCAGATGGTCGATGAGGTTCTCGCGCGTGTAGTACTCCTTGGCCATCGTCCCGTCGGAGACATGCTGGAACCCGATGTGGCCGTGGAGGTCGACTTTTGTCGGCATGACTGTCTTGCCGGTCAGATCCACTCGGGCGGCTCCGGCTGGCATCTGAAGCTCGCCCCTGCGACCAACCCGCGTGAATTGAGTATTCTCGACGATGAACGCGGAGCTCTCGATGGCCGCGCTGCCGTCGCCGGTAATGAGCCGCGCGCCTTCGAACAGCGTCGCCGTGCCCTGCGTTTTCACCGGGGAAGAGCACGCCGCGACGACCGACAGGACAGGTACGATGAGCAGACACTTCAGTCGGAGCATTCGCAACCTCCTGCAATTTGGAATGAAGAATCTGGAATTTGCAATGCGTGAACGAAGGCCAAATTCCAAATTCACAATTCCAAATTTCAAGCGTCAGAAAACATAGTGCGCACTGAACGCAACAATCCTCGGCAGCATGATCGCCGTCGCCAGGCCGAAGCTGGGTCCCGACTGCTGTGTGACAGCGGTGACGGCGTTGATGTTGAGGGAATTGAAGATATTCATTTGCAGGAGCAGCCGCTGTTTCGGTGTGAGGTTCAGCCTCTTCTCGAGCCGGAAGTCCAGGAGGTTGATGTTGGGCAGGCGCCGTGTGCCGATGGGCTCGACGTTCAACGTAATCGATGGAATGGTTGCGCCGCCTCTGAAAAGCGCCGTCCGCGCCCACGGCGTCCCGCTCCGGTGCTCGAAATTCGCCGACGTCTGCAGCCCGTACGGCAACAGGTAGCTGCCGGAGAGCCGGCCCAGCCACTCCCAACGTGTATCCGCCGCAAAGATCTCCGAGTTGGGATCCTGGGTGTTGGCGCCGAAGCTGGTGCCGCCGCCGACATTGTTGGGCAACGGGACGTTTCTCTTCGTGGCGCTGTAGGACGCCATCATCTGCCACTTGCCGACCAGCCGTCTGGACATGGCGAGCTCGATCGTCGAGTACTTCTGATTGGCCTTGTCGTCGTTGACGATCGTGGCCACCTGGAACGCTGACGGGGACAGCGAACTGGGATACTCGAAGTACGTAAGCGTCGTCCCCGGATCGTCGGCGGTGTTGAGCGTGCCGTCCGGACCCGGATCGCGATTCGTGATCGGGATGCTGTAGGCCTCGTAAGGCCGACGGAGGTTCGCGAGCCGGTACTGATTCAGCGCGCGCGAGTGCGCCGCTGTGACGCGCATCGCGAAATTCGGAATCAGCTCCCGCTCGACCTGCACACTGTACTCGTCGGTATAGGGCTGCGACTCGTTCGGGTTCGCCACGCCGTTCGCGAGCGCCCCGCCCTGGCCCGAGAGCGTCTGCGACAGGAAATCCGGTCCGCTCAAACTGAGATTCGTTTCGCCCGGATCGTAGTTCCGGTTGCCGTTGAGGTCGCGCCAGCGGTAGAGCGTCGTCGTGATGACGTTGCGGTTCGCTGTCTGCAGTTCGTCTGTATAGCGCAGTTTGTGGTACCGCCCCCACCCGCCCTTGATGACGGTCTTGCCGTTGCCCGACACGTCATAGGCCGCACGCAGTCGAGGCGACAACGACTTGTAGATCCTGAACTGGACCTTGTCGAAGCACTGCGCCGGATTGGGCACGTCCCCGGGCGGATCGGCGGCCTCGCGGCACCCCGCCGCGACGTACCCGTTGTCGTAGTTATAGCGCGCCCCGAAGTTCAGCGTGAGCTTGCGCGCGATGGTCCAGCTGTCCTGCACGTAGCCGCCGATCGTGCGAAGCGGCGCGTCCGGGAACACCGGAGTGTTGAACACGGAGATCTGATCGGCCACGCCGCTCCTGAAAATCAGTTGGTAGTTCCCGGATCCTGCGGGACGCGGGAGCCGTTGCCGGTCGGCGCGGACCTTGAAGGCATCGCCACCAACCTTGATCTCGTGATTGCCCCCGAGCCAGTCCGGCTTGTACCAGCTCAGGCTGCCGCGCACCTGAAGCCGATCCTCGAAATTGCGCTCGTTCATCGTGGTGGATGTGCCCGTGACCACTCGGGTGACGGAGTCGAGCGTCGCCGGTTTGCCCAGACCGAACTCCTCACCATACCCGCCCGAGTGATTCCAGAACCCGCCGAACATCAGGTTTGCAACGATTGCCCGGCCCCTGACGCCCTCCCACTCCGTCTTCCACGCGCCGTTGAATCCTCTTTGGTTCCGTCGCGACTCCCAGGCGACAAGGCGCGTCATGTTCTCGATGTCAGACCGCCAGTTGAACATGGTAAAGGCCGTGAACCGGTTGGACGCGTTCATCTGGAACGTTTCCTTGTGAGTGGCGAACCACGCTTTTTGCGTCTCGACACACCCGGTGCCATCCGGCTTGAAGCACTCGAGGATGCCATTGTGGTCCCGTCGCTGGCGGCCGGCGGTATAGAACCACAGCCTGTCCCTGACGATCTTGCCGCCCAGATCTCCGCTCGTGTCGTCCCGCAGTTGGAGCGTGTTGCCTTCCGACACGCCCTGCGCCCTCAGCGTGTCGTCGATATTGCTGCTCTCGAACCTGTGGCTCGTTCCCGAGAAGAACCCGGAGCCGTGGAAGTTGTTGCTACCCGACTTGACGATGCTGTTGATCGCGATGCCTCGAGTGGGGATGGAGGCTTCGTGACCGATGGTCTGGATCGTCGCCTCCTCGAAGATGGAATAGTCCACGTAGTTGCCGCTCTGCGTATCGGATTTCGGATTCGCCGTCACGACGCCGTCCACGGCCTGCCAGGACTGGCCCTGCTGCCCGAACGCACGGAACGCCGGCTGCGCGTTGGTCGTGCTCCCGCCCACATCGAGGTTGGCTCGGGCCCCGGGCGCCTGCTGCATCAGGCCGATATACCCGTTCCGGCTCGTGGGGACGAGCTCCAGGGTTTCCTTCGTCAACTGTGTGGCTGTGGCGGTCGAGGACGCATCGACGAGCGGCGAGCCGCCCGAGACGGTCACGGTCTCCTCCAACTGTCCGACCTTCAGCTGGATGTCCACTCGGGCGGTAAAGCCGGCTGTCAGTCGGATATCCTCTCGGTGAGTCGTCTGGAATCCAGAGAGCACGAACGCGACTATGTAGGTCCCGATCGGCAGAGGGGTCAGACGGTACTCTCCCTGCGCGTCGCTGACTGTCGTGACTTCCGGAACCTGCAGCGCCGTGCTTCTGGCCGAGACCGTCACGCCGGGGAGTACTCCGCCGCTTTCATCCTTCACCTGGCCGCTGATGGTCGCGGTCCCTGTCTGGGCGCTCACGATCCCGGCGAGAGAGACCAGCCCGAGAACGACGGCCGCCGTAAGACCGAGGAGCCGACGTGCGACCTCAGATGTCGACACCATGGCACTTCTCTCCTTGAGACTGATTCAGTGAATCGAGGTAACGAGGAAAATAGAATTAAGAATTTGGAATTAAGAATTTGGAATTCGGAATGCTGAACGAATTCCAAATTCTTAATTCCAAATTCTTAATTCTATTGCGCGGCCGTCGATGGTGAGCGTGATGCCAGGTCGTTCTTCATGACCACGCCGCCCTTCATCACGAACTTGATGCGCTGCATCTCCGAGACGTCCGTCAGCGGATTGCCGGCCACGGCAATGACGTCGCCGAACTTGCCCTTTTCAAGGCTTCCGACGCGATTCGCCCAGTTGTAGTTGAGCACGTTCGCCTCAGTCATGAAGGCGGTCTGGAGCGCCTGAGCGGGCGTCATGCCCCACTTGACCATCCAGGCGAACTGGTCGGCCTGGTGCCCGTGAGGAAACGCGCCGTCGCCGGCGACCGCGCCGCTGCCAAACGGAAGCGGGACGCCGGCCTTCAGGAGCTTCCTGAACGTCTGTTCGGCCATCCCGAGGCGCGTGACGGCTTTGTCGCCGGTGAACCCGAGGTTCGCGAGCAACCGCTTGTCGCCGGTATCGAGCCCCAGGAGATCATCGATCGTCATCATGATGGGCAGCTTCTTCTGCACGACGGTATTGATCAGCGCATCGTCTTTGTAGAGCTCGGTGACGTGCATGCTGAGATCGACGCCGGCGTTGATGCATGAGCGCATGCCGTCGCCGCCGTAGGTATGGCAGGCGACCTTCAGCCCCATCCGATGCGCCTCGTCGACGATCGCCTGCACTTCCTCGAACGTCAGAGACGGTGAGGCGACGAGGGAACCGTCGGGTCTGAACTCATTGAGTTCGCGGCCGACGAAATCCTGCGTCGTGTAGATCTTGATCCAATCGACGCCATGCAGCTTCGCCTCGCGCACCGCGGCGCGTGCAAGCCAGGGACCATTGATGTTCTTGCTTTCCGTGTGGCCCTCATAGAAGCCGGGGCCGGGGTTCGGATAGACAGAGCTTGCCCTCTGGTTCAGCGACTGCCCGGAGACCTGCATTCTCGGCCCCTTGATCAGCCCTTCGTTGATGGCGTCTCTCAAGTCTACCGTGCCGAAGCCGCCGCGTGAGTCCATGTCGACGACCGTCGTGAACCCGGCGTCGAGGTCGCGCGCCGCGCTCTGCACCATGACGATCGTCTTCATCTCGACCGAGTCGCCGCGTCCGGCGTTGTGCACGTGCCCGTCGATCATGCCCGGAAGGACGGTTGCCCCGCTGAGATCGATCACCCGTGCCTCGGGCGGGATGTGCACCGATGGACCACTATCGGCGATACGGTCGCCCTTGATCAGAATGATCTGGTTATTCAGCATGGTGCCGGCTCTGGCGTCGAACATTCGGCCGGCCCGGACCGCCACGACATTGTCCGGCGACGCCAGATAGGGCGACTGCGGCGGCCGTCGAGCCTGAGACCAGACAACGGTCTCAGACGCGGCGGCGATGGCGACGACCAGGCTCGCTGACCGAACAAGGTTGTACATCGAGTGCTCCATTCTCTTTACTTCAACCGCGGTCTTGCACCGCTGCATGTAGAGAGACGGTATGACCGATAGAATCAGCCTTGTCAAGATTTAATAGAGGAGCATCTGCCGGAGGGCGAGCGTGTGCTTGACGGCCCATGGTGAGAGTTGGCGTCGCACTCGGTGCGACAGCACGTGCCGCCAGCACGGCGTTGCGGCGGCAGAACGTGTTGAAACTGCCGCGGCAATTTGGAATGGGGAATTTGGAAGTAGCATTTGATGCGCTAATTCCAAATTCCAAATTCCTACTTCCAGATTCCTGTTACTTCGCCTTCTCTTTACGACGTGCCGCCCAGTACTTCTTCATACGCTCGGATACCGCCCTGCGCGCGGCGGCCGACATTCCCTTACGCCGCCGACGCGCCGCGCCCCTGCCAGCACCCTTCAGAACGCGGCCAGCGACCAGATCCGGAAACGCCCGGCGGATCGCAGCTTCCTCGTGACGCAGTTCCTCCAGACGCGATTTCGCGCCAAGCCGCGCCAAGCGGTGCAACTCCACTCGACTCAAATCGGCCACAAACCCTCCATATTGGACAAGCGCTGGCCACACCGGCCAACCTGTTGGCCAGTGATACTAACTTTTACGCTAATCAGTGTAAAGCCGGCTTACATGGGGACTAGGGGACTAGGGGACTTAGGGACTTAGGGGCTGGGAGACTTAGGGACTTGGGTGAAACACTTTTGAGCCCCAGTCCCCTAGTCTCTCCAGTCCCCAGTCCCCAGTCCCCGAAGTTAATACCCGGTGACGGTAGTCGAGGTCTGTTCGCCGCGTGCCTGCTGGACGATCTTCACGCCGGCGCTCGCGCCGACGCGGGTGGCGCCGGCGGCGATCATCGCCTTCATCCCTTCGAGATCGCGGACGCCACCGGCTGCCTTGACGCCCATTTCCGCGCCGACGACCCGGCGCATCAGCGCGACGTCCGCCGCCGTGGCGCCGCCGGGGCCGAAGCCCGTCGACGTCTTGACGTAATCGGCGCCCGCCGCCTTCGCCAGCGTGCACGCGGTGGTTTTCTCCTCGTCGGTCAGCAACGCCGCCTCGATGATGACCTTACTCAGCGCGCCGGCATCACGGCACGGCGTGGTGACCGACTCGATGTCGCACTCTACGACGCGCAGGGCCCCCGACTTCAGCGCCCCCACGTTGATCACCATGTCGATCTCCCGAGCGCCGTCGAAGATGGCGCGACGCGTCTCGTAGCCTTTGACGTCCGGAGTCGTGGCGCCAAGCGGGAACCCGACGACCGAGCAGACGCGGACGCCGCTGCCCTCCAGCAGCTTCGCCGACAGCGCGACCCATGTGGGGTTTATACAGACCGTTGCGAACTTGAACTGCGCCGCCTCGCGGCACAGCTCCCCGATGTTCGCGCGCGTGGCGTCCGGTTTGAGGAGCGTGTGATCGATCATCGACGCCACGCTGTCCGGCGCGCCGCCGGCGGCGTACAGACCGACGCGCGTCGCGCCCGCGTCGAGCACGCCGCGCAGCCGATCCGGACAGCAGTCGTCCAGCACGGCATGGCACGGGCAGCGCTCTTCGGGCCGCGGCGCTGCCGCCGTCAACTCACCGACGATCACGTCGATCAGATGTTGCAGTTCCTCTCGAGTCATCCCAGGTAGCCCGGGCTCCCAGCTCGGTCTGGGGACTTCAGGACTTAGGGGACTAGGGGACTAGGGGACTAGGGGACTGGGTCCCTGGCCCTCAGTCCGTAGTCCCCAGTCCCCGAGTCCCCAGGCCCCGAGTCCCCAGTCCCCAGTCCCTGTCCTCGAGCGCGCGTATCTTGGCGAGCCTCCTGATATACCGCGGCTCCCGCATCGGGGTCGTGAGCCACGTGGCCACGATCGCGCGCGCCTCCTCCTGGCTCACGAGCGTGGCGCCCAACGTCAGCACGTTCGCGCCGTTATGCTCGCGGGCATAGCGCGCGATGGTCTCCGAGGTCGCCATCACCGCGCGGATGCCGTCGATTTTGTTGGCCGCAATGGCCGACCCGATGCCGGCCCCGTCGATCACGATGCCGCCGTCCGCGTCTCCGCTCGCGACCAGATCGGCGACCGACGCGGCCACGTCAGGATAATCGACGGGCTCGGGTCCGTCGGTCCCGAGGTCCTGCACCGAGAGTCCGCGGCCTCGAAGAAACGGGACGAGCGCCTGCCGCAGCTTCACCCCGGTATGATCGCTGGCGATCGCCACGATCCGGATGTCCGCTCGAGGAACGAGCGACGCTTCGTCCGGCGCGCGGCCTTCATGCACGACGATGACCCTGCGCTCCTTCAAGGTGTCCTGCGCGAGCGGCGTGACATGGCCGCCGCGCGCCAGCATCACCGTCTCGCCATGCGCCAGCACCCGCGCATCGGCTTCGGCAATGATCTCGAATCGTTTCATTGCGGTATGATTTCGCCCCTATGTCCGAGATCTCCGAGCTGCGTCCGACCGAGATCCTACTCTCCGAGGCACAAATTCAAAAGCGCGTCGCCGAGCTCGCGCTCGACATCCGCCACGACTTTCCCGACGACCTGCACGTGATCGCCGTCCTCAAAGGCGCGTTCATCTTTCTGTCGGATCTCATACGCCATATCCCCGGCCACGTTTCCCTCGACTTCATGGCGGTCTCGAGCTACGCCAAGGGCACGACGACGTCGGGAGAAGTGCGGCTGCTCAAGGACCTCGACACGGCGCTGAGCGGCCGCAACGTCGTCATCGTCGAGGACATCGTCGATACGGGGCTGACGCTCACCTACCTGCAGGACATCCTCCTCAACCGCAACCCGAAAGTGCTCCGGACGGCGTGTCTCCTCAGCAAGCCGTCGCGGCGCCAGATAGATGTCAAGGTCGAATACGTCGGCTTCACGATCGAAGACCGGTTCGTCGTGGGATACGGCCTCGATTACGCCGAGCGATACCGCAACCTCGCCCACATCGCCGTGCTCGGATGACAGAGCGTTGAATGGAATCAATCCGCGATCGGCCATCAGCAATCTCATCGCGCGACCGCAACCGCGTCCCGGACGCGCGCGGCGAGCCGGTTCGCGTCGGCGATCACCACCGCGCGATCCAACGTGCGCACCTGACGGTCCTTCATCAGGATCCTGCCGTTCACGATCGTGGTGCGCACGTCGTCTCCGCGGGTGACGTAGACCAGGTGTGACGTCGGGTCGTACGACGGCGTCTGGCGTGTGGCGCGCATCGCGACCGTAATCAGATCCGCGCGCTTGCCGGCCTCGAGCGAGCCGATCAGGCGCTCCATCCCCATCGCCCGCGCGCCGCCGATGGTGGCCAGATCGAGCGCGGCCCGTGCGGGCAACGCGGTCGGATCGTGGCTGGCATGCTTGGCCAGGAACGACGCCTGGCGCATCGCCTCGAACATGTCGAGATCGTTGTTGCTCGCGGCACCGTCCGTGCCGAGGCCCAGCGCGATGCCGGCGGTCAGGTACTTCGTCACCGGTGCGGTGCCGCTCGCCAGTTTCATGTTGCTCTCGGGGTTGTGCGACACGCCAATACGGCGCCGCTTCAGGATCTGGATGTCGTCGTCGTTCACCCAGACACCGTGCGCGGCCAGCGTGCGCGGCCCCCAGAATCCAATCGACTCGAGGTACGCGGTGGGCGTCATCCTGTACTGCTCGCGCGCGATGCGGACTTCGTCTTCCGTCTCCGCGAGGTGGATGATCACGGGAACGTCATGGCGGCGTCCGAGCTCCGCGCACGCCAGGAGCGTCGGCTTGTCGTTCGTGTACAGCGCGTGCGGCGCCACCGCCGGCACGATCAGCGTGTCGTCCTTGAATGCGTTGATGAAGCGCTCCGCGCGCGCCAGCGCCTCGGCGGGCGTCTTCGCATCGGCCACCGGAAACTGGATCACCGTCTGGCCCAGCACGCCGCGCAACCCCGCCTCGCGCGTCGCCCTGGCGATCTCTTCCTCGAAGTAATACATGTCCGCGTAGGTCGTCGTCCCCGATTCAATCATCTCGAGCGCGGCCAGGCGCGTGCCGGTGCGGACGAACTCCGGCGAGACCGTCTTCGCTTCGGCCGGAAAAATGTAATTCTGCAGCCACTCCATCAGGGCCAGATCGTCGGCCAGGCCCCGGTACATGACCATCGGCGCGTGCGTGTGCGTGTTGATCAGTCCCGGCAGGACGATCTGGTCGCCTGCGTCGAGGGTTTCCGCCGGCTGGTACTTCGCGGCGATCGCGTCAGGCGTGCCGACCTCGACGATATCGATGCCGTCGATGGCGACCGCGCCGGGCGACAGAATCGCGCGCGCCGCGTTCTCCGTGATGACCGTCCCGCCGACCACGACCAGCGCGACGGCGCGCCGGGCCGGCTGGACGGAGACCACCGCCACCGGCGCCGCGATGAACATCAGCAACGCATAAAACCGTTTCATCCGCGGGGAATTGTACTTCACAGATCGCGAGAGCCACCTCTCACGGATGTGCGGGGGACGCGACGAGCGTGGGGAGAGCGTTTCCGACGGCTGGTCCCCAGCCCCCGGTCCCCAGCCGCCGATGTATAGTGACGGCGTGTCCGTCCACATCGTCGACCATCCGCTGGTGCACGATGCGCTCGTCTCGCTGCGAGACAAGCAGACGACGGCGGAGCATTTCCGGCGGGCGGCGACGCGCATCAGCGTGCTGCTGGCGGCCCAGGCGCTCAGCGACGTGCCGACGAGCGCCGTGACCGTCGAAACGCCGCTCGGTCCGGCGCCGGGCCGGCGCATCCGCGGCAACGTCGTCGTCGTGCCGGTGCTGCGCGCGGGGCTCGGCATGCTGGACGCGGTGCTGGAGCTCGTGCCGGGCGCACGGGTGGGCCACATCGGGCTGCAGCGCGACGAGATGACCGCGATCGCGTCGCAGTACTACTCGAAGCTGCCGGCGCGGCTCGATTCGAGCTACGTGCTGATGATCGACCCGATGCTGGCCACCGGTGGCAGCGCGGTGGCGGCGCTCGATTTGCTCCAGCACGCCGGCGCGAAGGTCATCCGGATGATCTGCATCGTCGCCGCGCCCGAAGGCGTGGCGCTCGTCGATCGGTATCACCCCGATGTCGCGATCTACACGCCGGTCGTCGATCGGGAGCTCAACGACCACAAGTACATCGTTCCGGGTCTTGGTGACTTCGGCGATCGCCTCTACGGCACGATTTGAAGAGTCTGAAGTCCGGGCAACCGCAGTGTCCGGCTTTAGAGTGTGTGAAAAAATCGAGTCTCTACCGATTCTTTCACACGCTCATTAGCCGGCCGTCAGTCGAGAGTTGACATATGACACACCGAAACAGCGGCTCCGCGACTGAACGTCGGACACAGGAACGCTCGCCGTCGGAGCGCTGGCGGTCGTCGCTCACCGAGATCGCCCCGAACACGATCCTGATTCGGGGCTATCCGCTCGACGAGGCGATGGGGCGCCTGGGCTTTGCCGAGGCCGTCTATTTGTTGCTGATGGGGGAACTGCCGACGCCGGCGATCGGGCGCATGCTGAACGCCGTGCTCGTGTCGTCGATCGATCATGGCGTGACGCCGCCGTCGACGCTGGCCGCGCGCAACGTCGCCACCTCGGGGGCGCCGCTCAAGGACTGCGTGGCGGCGGGCATCCTCGCGTTCGGTCCGCATCACGGCGGCGACATCGAGTCGTGCATGCGGTTCCTCGACAGCGGGCTGACGAAGATGCGCGGCGGCCTGACCGTGCAGCAGGCCGCCGACGCGATCGTCGGCGAGTGCGTCGCGGAGAACGAGGTGCCGCCCGGGTTCGGGCACCGGCTCCACACGCGCGATCCGCGCGCCGCACGGCTGTTCCAGATGGCGCTGGAGCTCGAGGTCGAAGGCGAGCACGTCCGGCTGATTCGCGTCACCGAGCGATCGCTCGACGCGTACAAGGATCATTTCGGTCGGGCGCTGCCGGTGAACGTCGACGGTGCGATCGCGGCCATCTGCGCGGATCTCGGGTTTGCGTACGAACTGGGCAACGCGATCTTCCTGATCTCGCGGCTGCCGGGCCTGATCGCGCACGCACACGAAGAGCGGACGCGCCAATCGCCGATGCGGCAGATCGATCCGAAGGATCACGATTACGACGGCGCGGGCCGGCGCCGCTTGCCGGAAGGCAGGAAATAGGAAAGGGCCCGGCGGCGTCCAACGATTCACCAATCGCTGGTGAAGTCGATCTGCGAGCGACCTGCCAAAGCGGTTGATCCTGAACAGTGCGAAGGAATTGCAAGGTTGAAAAGTCACTATGGCCGCGAGCGGACTCCAGCTTTCAGATTGGAGTCCTGGGAACGGGTGGGTCGGGAGGCCATCATTCGCCTCCCGCCTTGGTGGTGAGGTGTGTGCTCGTTCCACGGACGCGGAACGAAGGAGGTTGTCCGGGGGCCAAGCAAGGCGAATGCCACGTGCGTCAAAAGACTTTGAAGGCGCAGCAAGTGGCGCATATGACGTGGCATTCTGGGCCCCAAGCCCGGCTGCAGCGGGGACCCCGTTCAACGGGCGCCCCATCCCGCCCCGCGGCGTTGTCTGTCGTCCGCGAACCAAACACCTGTTGCAAATCACGACATTTGGTCGATGGACGCTAACGCCGGGTGCTGAACGACTTCACAGGCGATTCCGATTCGCTCCCTGCGGAAAAGGCAGGCTTCGCCCGCCTGCGTATATGACGCGCGTCTGTCAGGCCGCGCCAGGTGCCTCCGGCCAAGGATATTCCTGAGGACCCTTGGAAA
>QHWJ01000261.1 GCA_003222535.1 Acidobacteriota bacterium
GAACACCACGGAAAACCAAGGATCCCCCGTCCCCTGTCGGACGAGTTCCGCAAAGGCGCAGTTTATCTGCCTACCGTCATACCTCCACGGCGATCACGAACTCGCCCAGCGAGTCTCGTACACCTGGTCAGGGTTGAGTCGCGCCTCTCATCAGCATCCGTATGAGCTATCGCCCACGTCATCGGAACTGCTGAGTTGGATTGCAACCGTCGAACAACTGATTTCGCGCGTGAGGAGTTGACAACAGCGCGCAAACCTCGACGTTCGCCTCAGACATCGGTTGCTGCCACCCGTATTCATTCGGTAGCCGGGTCTCTTTCGAGTGCCCTGCCCTTCCGACGTTCATGTGTCGCTGTTTCCGTGCGTCCTTTGTGTCCCTGGTGCTAGAAGCTGAACTGGCCGCCGAACTGGATCAGCCGCGGATCGAGAATCTGGAGCGGTGTACGCCAGGCTGCTCCGTAGACGCTGTTGACGGCCCGGATCGAATTGGCGTTCAGCGCGTTGTACGCGTCGACGTTGATCTGGAGACGATAACGGTTGTACCTGAAGACTTTCGTCAGCCGCAGATCGAGCCTGGTGATCCGGTCCTCGAACAGCGTTTCCGGAGCCACGAGCGGGATAGCCACCGCCGGCGTCGAAAGGCCACCGGACAGGGGCCGCCCGAGCGACGGGATGATTTCGGCATTCGACGCGGCGTAGTTCGCGCCGTACGACGGCCCCGAAATATTCTGCCAGGCGAACGCGAACGCGAAATCGAGCGGGATGGGAACGACGCCGTTCGCCTTGTACTGTGTCTGCCCCTTGAACGGCGTCACGACGCGGCAGTTCAGCAGTTCCTGCGGGGAATCGACGACGAAGCATCGATCGCGCACCGATCGTCCCGTATCGAAGCCTCCGTTCAACCTGATGCTCCTCGGAAGGCGGGCGTCGATCGTGACACCGACGAAGTCGTTGCGGCTCGTGAACGTCCCGTACTTCTCCGACAGCGTCACATAGTTCTTCACCTGACCGTACTTCGGCCCGTTGATGTCGGCGAGATTGCACACCTGGTAGCCGCCCCCACCGGGGAGCTGCGGATCCTTCGGGGCGGTGATGCAATAGGACGTGTAATCCGATGGCCCTACCGCGAGGTTGTCCGTCGCGCGGACCTTGCTGCTGAACGGGCTGCCAAAGGCGTACCGGAAATAGCCGCCGCTGTTGTAGTAGTAGCCGCCGGTGATCCCGATGTTGGGGGCCAGTTGATGCTGAGCCTCGGCTGTGATGTCCCAGTTGGAGTCGCGCTTGCCGTAGCCCGTGAGGACGGCCGGGTCGATCTGGACGGCATTCGGGTTGTTCTTGCCGAAGTTCTGATCGCCGATCGCCGCGCATTCACCATTCGCCCCAAAGTTACCCAGGTCGCAGTCCGGGACGTAGTTGCCGTTGGCGTCGCCCCAACCACGAAAGCTGTTCGTGACCGACCTGGAAATCGGACTGGCGATGTTTCCGGCGATATCGTCCGTGCCGAGCTTCGCGACATATCGGCCGGCGGTGAACTTCAGCGCCGTCCTGCCGTTGCCGAACAAGTTGTACGCGATTCCAAGTCTTGGGTCGATGTCCTTCCAGCTTGGCGCGTCGTACACCGGATCGTACTTCCGCTGGCCCAGCCAGGGGTTGACCGGCGGGTTCTGGAAGTATCCGTCGCTTTCACCATCGAACCCGGCGGTCTGTGCCGGCACGTAGCTGTTGAAGTAGTCCCACCGCAGGCCGAGGTTGAGCGTGACCTTGTTCGTGAGCTTCCATTGATCCTGGCCGTAGATGCCCATGTCGGCCTTGACCCTCGAATCGGTTTGATAGGGCGTGGCCCACTGGAGAATTCCGATCGGAATGGTGTTAAAGAAGTAGTAGGCGACGTTCTGGTTTGCCTGCCAGTACGTGTTCGTGTTCGCCTCGTCGGTCTGGAAACCGGCCTTGAAGTTGTGCGATCCCGTGACGTACGAGAGCGACGCCCGTTGCGTATAGCGGTCCCGTCCGTTCGGGTGGCCGAGGTAGACGATGGGCGCCCCATATGAAATCCCCAGACCGACATCGCTGATGCTGACGATGCCGTTGTTCACGCCCGGGTTGTAATACATGTTCCACTGGGAGATCGTCGCGGCGAACCCTGCCTCGAGGAGCAGCCTCGAAGTCAAGGTCGAGTTCCAGGTGCCCTGAACGAGGCGGTTGGGATAGAAGCGATAACTGGACAGATAGTGTTCCTGCGACTCGGCGGTGCTGACCGACCCGCAGTTGCATCCGCGCTGCTCATTGTAGGTGACGGCGAACTTGTTGGCCTTCGAGGCTTGCCATGTGATGCGACCGAGCACCGAATCGTACCATTCCTGCCGCCCGCTGAGCCGGTCCAGCGGCCGATCGACGTACGGGGTCCACTTCACCACTTTCGCCGCGGCGCCCGGGGGCGTCAGGAACACATCCTGCGTCTTGTTCCAGAAGACGCCGGCGTTCTGTCGCGCGAACCCCCAGCTCCGGACGGTGCCGAAGAACCAGAGCCTGTCCTTCCTGATCGGCCCGCCAACCGACGCCGACTCGTCGAAGAGCTTCTGTGTCTTGCTCGCCTCATTCAGACCCCGCTTCTTCAAAGCCTCGTCGATGTTGTCGCCTTCCAGGCTGTTATTGGAGAACAGGCCCGCGAAGATCGTCTTGAACGAGTTGCCGCCGTCTTTCGGGATGATGTTCACGACGACGCCGTCGGCGTTCGTGTCCGCCGAGATGCCGCTGGTCGACATCACGATCTCTTCAACGGACGACGCAGTGAGCTGGAAACTGCTGTTGCCCGAGCTGTTCTCCATGCCCATGCCGTCGTACGACACTTTGGTGCCCGACTTGCCATGGAAGGCGCCGCCGCCCGATACCACGTCGTTGCCCGGCTCCACCTGGTACTGGCCCCCCACATCCCCGATGCCGGAGAGTCCGGTCGTGAGCGAGGCAAGGGAAGAGATGCTCTTGCTGCTGACGGGCAGCGCATCGAGCAGATCACTCGTCACGACCTGTTGCCGGCGGACGTTCTGCACGTCGACGACAGGGCTCGCGCCGGTGACGGTCACCGTCTCCTGCAATCCACCCACGCGCAAATCGGCTTCGACGTTGGCCGTGAGTCCGGAAGTGAGGTTGATGCCGTGGCGTACAGCCGTACCGAAGCCAGGCAGTGCGAATTCAACGTCGTAGACCCCGGGTCGCAGCGGGGTAATGACATACCGGCCCGCGGCGTCAGTAACAGCGGTGCGTTGCTGCTCGATCAATACGGGGCTCGTTGCCGTAACGGTTACACCGGGCAACACTGCGCCGGTGGCGTCTTTCACAACTCCCGCAATACCCGCTTCCTGCGCGTGCGCGGCCCCAGCCAGGAGAACCAGAGTCGTCACTACGGCCGCGGCAATACGCGCGGTACCCGCCCGAGCCATGGGTCCCCCTTTGGCGTTTTTGACGGCGTTTTTGACGGCGGTTTGACGGCGGGACGATACTCCATCGAAATCAGCGATGTCAACGGATCATCTCCTGCTGTGGAGCACGACGCGTCCGCCGACTGCGCGATCTGGTCGTAGCCGCCGTGGCCTTGGCTGCGTTTGCTAGAATGCTGGCCCGGCACCCAATCTTTTTCGTGTGTTCGGGCTTTCGTGGCGAATTCGCTGACGCGCGAGATTGGTCCCGAAACATCGAGGACATGCCACCGGGGAGAAGTGTCATGAAACGATGCGCACATGCGTTGGTTCTGCTTGTGTTCCTCGGACGCGGGCTTGCGGCCCAACAGCTGCCGACGGCACCGCCGGCGAGCGTCGGTATCTCGAGCGAACGGCTCGAACGGATGCACCGCGGCATGCAGGCATTCGTGGACCGGCGCGAGGTCGCGGGCATCGTCACGCTCGTCGCGCGTGAGGGGAAGATCGTCGACGTGCACGCAGTCGGGTTCCAGGACGTGGAGAGCAGGAAGCCCATGCGCGCCGACACGATCTTCCGCATCGCCTCGATGTCGAAGCCGATTACGAGCGTCGCCGTGATGATGCTGTACGAAGAAGGCAAGCTCCTGCTGACGGATCCGATCTCGAAGTACATCCCGTCGTTCAGGAATCAGCGTGTCGCCACCGGGACAGCGACCGAACCCGCGCGCCGCGATATCAACATCCGCGACCTGCTGTCCCACCGCTCCGGCCTGAGCTACGGCTTCCTCGACGACGGCCCTGTCGGGAATGCGTATCGCGCAACGGGAGTTTCAGACGGTTTGACGGTCACCAACGGCACCATCGCCGAGAACGTCGACCGGCTGGCCGCCGCGCCGCTCGTCAGCCAACCTGGAACCGAGTGGCACTACAGCCTCTCGACCGACGTCCTCGGCCGGCTCGTGGAAGTGGTCTCGGCCATGCCATTCGATGCGTTCCTTCGCGAGCGCATCTTCACGCCGCTTGGCATGACGGACACGAGCTTCGATGTCCCCGATGCGAAGTGGTCGCGACTTGCGACCGTGTACTCCCCCGACCGCTCCTCCGGAATCCGGCCGATGAAGGACCCCGAGACCTTCTTGAACACGGTCATGTCGCCGATCGCGTACTACAAATCGCCGAAGCGCTACTTTTCCGGCGGCGCGGGGCTGACGTCAACCATCCACGACTACGCCAGGTTTGCGGAGACGCTCTTGAACGGCGGCACGTTCGGCAACGTCCGGCTCCTCAGCCCGAAGACGGTGGAGCTGATGACCCTGTCGCACACGGCGGACGTGCCGCCGAGCCCGCTCCTCGGCGGGGGCGGCGGGTTCGGGCTCGGGTTCCTGGTGACCACCGACCTCGCGAGGTCGCAGACACTGGGCTCTGTCGGGATGTACGGCTGGAGCGGGATTTACGGCACGAACTTTTGGGTGGATCCGAAAGAGCACCTGATCGGGATCATGATGGTGCAGTTGTTTCCAGGGGCGACCGTGTCCAGCTCGTTTCAGATGCTCGTGTATCAGGCGCTGACCCGGTCGGACTATTTCCCCGCACTTCGAACCAGCCAGCCGTCCGCTGGCGGCAGGCAGTCGGTGTCGGGCGCCGCATCGCGGTAGCACGCGAGTAGGCGACGTGAAAGGAATGACTGGCGGTCTCGTGCTCGTGGCAGCGGTCACCTGCGTCCACGTCTATGAGGTGCGATCGCGTCACGCGTCACCGTCGAGGCAGTTGGTGCAGTGGCGGCCGCTGGGTTCATGGTCGGGTCGAGGCAATGCGCAGACGGGTTCGTTCCCAAGCGTCACAGGCTCGATGCGGGTGCACTGGCGGACAGACCATGAGCAGCCCGCCGATGCCGGGACGTTCCGGCTGACCATCCACAGCGCCATCAGCGGTCGGGCGCTGCTCCTGGCCGTCGATCAACTGGGTGCCGGCCACGACACCTCGTATGTGCGCGAGAGTCCCCGCATTTTCTATGGAGTCGTTGAATCAAAGGATCTCGACTGGTCTTTCACGGTCGAAGAAGCAGTGCCATTCAACGTCCCGCCCTGAAATCCTTTGCGCGGTAAGCGGTGAGAGCCAGTAAGATAGTTGGCGCCTTTGAACAAGATTCACGCTCGCGCTGATGCGTGGAGCCTAGGCGGAGGGCATGATCGTGACCCACAACATGAAACTCGTTGGGCAAAACTACACGACTCCCGATCTGATTGCCAAGGTGACGGGCTCTGCGAAATTCGCCGAAGACTACCGCGTCGAGGGAATGCTCTTCGCCAAGCTTCTGCTGAGCCGCATGCCCCATGCGCGCGTCCGGCGGCTCGACCTGACCGCCGCGTTGGCGGTGCCGGGTGTCCGCGCGATTCTCACCGCGGACGATGTTCCGGGCGCGGCCGATACGGTGACCGACCTCGGCAAGACCATCAAAGCCGACATCAGGAGCGAGCGTGCGTTGACGAACGAGCCGATGTACTGCGGCGAACCGGTGCTCGCGGTGGCCGCCGACAGCGAACTCATCGCCGCTGAAGCCATCGAGAAGATCGAGATTGATTGGGAGCTCTTGCCGTTCAACGTCGATCCGCTCGACACGCTCCGGCCGGGCCGGCCCAACGCGAGCCGTGATGGCAACGTGTGGGCACCAGGCACGCCAACCCCGAACGCGCCGCCTCCGCCTCCGCACGTAAAAGAAGTGAAGTGGACGGAGCAGGACTTCGCCGGCATGAACGACGGTCATTTACCGATGGGCAAGCCCACTGACGAGTGGTCCTACGGCGACCTCGATGGCG
>QHWJ01000351.1 GCA_003222535.1 Acidobacteriota bacterium
TTCGTGCGTCACGCCTTCGACCCAGCCGATTCCTGCGGCGACCGCCAGCGCCGTCACGTTGTTCGTGGTCCGGATCTTCGGATCGGCGCCGTGGGCCAGCAGGAGCCGCATGAGGGTGACGTCGCCGGACTGGGCCGCCCGCACGAACGGCGTCGCGCCGTCCTCGTTCAGCCACTGCATCGTGAAGATCGTTCGCGTCTCCGTGCTGTCGATGGCGCGGGCGTTCACGTTCGCGCCATGCTTCAGCAGTTTCTCGATGAAACCCAGGTGATCCATGTCCGGCTTCCGCACCGGATAATCCCCACCTTCGATGTTGCGGTTGTCCGTCGCGAGATAGAGTGGCGTCCAGCCGCCTTTGTTGGCGATGTTCGGGTCCGCGCCCTTGTCCAGCAGAAACGATGCGAGCCGGTATGACCGGTTATGGGTGGCCGTCAGCAACGGCGTCCATCCGTATTGCGTGACCTGGTTCACGTCCGCTCCCGCGTCGAGCAGAATCCGGGTCGACTCGAGATCGCCCTGCCGGGCCGCGAACACGAGCGGCGTCAGACCTCCACCATTTGTATTCTGGCGCGGCGCGAAGAAGTCCTGGTTGTCGAAATCCTGATTGGCCGCTGCCGCGCCGTCGGCGACTCTGCCCGCGCGGCCGCCTCCCGCCGCTCCGCGGTCTCGTCCGGCGCCTCCGCGCCCTGCCGGCCGACCCTCGGTGCCAAGACTCGCCGCTCGCTGAAGCACCGTCGGGGCCAGGTATGCGGACCTGCCCAGCGTTGCGGCGTTCGAGCGGGCACCGACATCCGCGCCGTACTCGACCAGTACCTGGACGGCGGCCGGATGTTCCTGCGCCGCAGCCCACATCAACGCGGTCGTACCGCGCAACGTGTCCCTCGCGTCCACGTCGGCTCCGTGATCGAGGAGGAGCCTGACCGCCTCCACGCTGCCGGTCCGCGCCGCCAGCATGAGGGCGGTTTCGCCATGCGACAAGACCGGGACGTTCGGGTCGGCGCCGGCCTTCAACAGTGTGTCGATCATCGCCGCGTCGCCGTTGATGCTGGCCAGCGACAGCGGTGTGGCACCCTCGCGGTTGGCGGCCGTCACGTTTGCGCCGGCTTGAATCAGCAGTGCTGCGGCCTCCAGGTCGTCGCGGTACACCGCCCAGTGCAGCGCCGTCGCACCATCGGCCTGCGGCGCATTCACGTCCGCGCGCTGCTGCAGCAGCGTGCGCAGGGCCGCGCGATCCCCTTTCATGACGGCATCCGCGACATCGCTGCGGGCGGCGCCAACGGCGACCGCCGACACGACCAGCGCCACCGCGCTCGTCCCGATCGTGCGTCTCACAGACATCTGAGTCGCCTCACTTACAGGTTCACGAGCTTGCCGGTACTGTCGCCGACGCGGTCCTGGGCAACGCCGAACAGGTCCAGGATGCTCAGGAGCAGATTCCCCGTGGTGACGGTCCTGGTCGGAAACGCCAGGTGACGTCCTCCTTTGAGCTTCCCCGATGCGCCTCCAAGCAGCAGGTGAGGCACATCGTAGTGAAGGTGCTGATTGGAGTCACCCATGTTGCTTCCATAGAGGATCAACGAATGGTCGAGCAGCGTGCCGTCGCCGTCCGCCGTGCTTCGCAGCTTGTCAATGAAGTACGCGAGCATTGCGACGTGATACCGGTTCAGTTTGGCGTACTCCGCGATTCTCTTCGGATCCTCCGCGTGGTGCGACCCTCCGTGGAAGCTGATGGTCGTGCCGCTCTCGGGGTACACCCGCGCGGTCAGGTCGCGGGCATACAGCAGCGTGGACACGCGCGTAATGTCTGCGCGGAAGGCCAGCGCCAGCAGATCGAACTGCAGCTTGATGTGCTCATCGAACGATTCCGGCACGCCGTACGGCGTTGTGGTCGGCACCTCGGTCGATGCCTTCGCGGCGATCTGCAGCCGCCGTTCGATCTCGCGAACGTCGCCGAGGTACTCGTCGACCCGGACGCGGTCCTCGGCACCGATCCGGACCTTGAAGCGGGCCAGCGTCTTGGTAATCGAATCGAGAATGCTGCGGTCCTGCTGCCGTCGAGCGGCCCGCTCCTCGGCGGTGCCGCCATCGCCGAACAGGCGCTCGAACACCACCTGCGGGTTAATCTCCATGGGGAGTGGCTTGGTCGGTGTCGACCACGAGATGGAGTTCGTGTACGCGCAGCTATAGCCCTCGCCGCAGTTGCTCGAATTCGCACCGGGGTCCTCCACCCCGAGCTGCATCGATGGCAACAGCGTTTCCTGACCGATCTTCTCGGCGATCAGTTGATCGATCGTCGTCCCGTCATAGATATCCGCCCCAGCCGTCTTCCTCGGTTTGTCGGCGCAGAGGTACGCCGCCGCGACCCAATGGTCGGCGCCGGTCACGCCGGGGGGAGGTTCCGCCGACTTCGACCAGAGCCCGCTCAAGACAACCGTCCGATCCCGGAACGGTTCGAGCGGGCTCAGAATCATCGGAAACTCGAACCCGGCGCCCTCCTTCGCGGGCACCCAGTATCCCGGCGCCATTCCATGGGGAACGAAGATCCCCGTAAAGCGGGTCCTCGGGTTGGCCGCGGTCTGGGCCAGAAGCGTCCGCGCCGGCACCATCGCATCGAGCAACGGCAACGCGAGCATCGTTCCGGCACCTCGCAGAAACGTCCGCCGGGGGATGTGCTTCTTCGTGATGAACATCGTTGATGGCTCCTGGAGCGGCTAGCAGCCCGTCTGAGTAGTGCCTCACGGGGCTCTTAGTAGCCCCGCTGCTTCGCGCGGAACGACCATGCGAATTCCAACTGTTTTTCGCCGGCGGAGCCGGCCTACTAGGAGCGTGTTCACATTTGTCGGACACGCTCCTAGCGAGCGGCTGCAATCGACTGCGCCGGCAGCGCCTTCATATTCATCTGGAACGGTGCGCTCCTGACGATGCCCGTCACCAGTGATGAAAACCGATAGCCGGTAGGCGCGGCGTCCCGGACTATGGACCGCACCACTGGCATGTCATGGGACTCAACACCGCGGCCGATCGCGTACGTCAGCAGCTTCTCGGTGACCGTCCGCACATATTGATCGGAGTAGCGCAGAAGCGCCTGCCGCAGAGTGGCCGGACCATTCAGCCTGGTGCCGTCGACCAGCTGGCCCGACGCATCGATGGGAACTCCGCCATCCTCGGTGCGCCACGTCCCGACCGCGTCGAAGTTCTCGAGGGAGAAGCCAATCGGATCCATGATCTTGTGACAGCTCGCGCAAGGCTCGACCGAGCGATGCTCCTCCATCTGCTGGCGCATCGTCGGATCTTTCGCATTGCCGGTCACATCATTCTTCTTCGGCTTCAAATCGGGCACGTTCGGCGGCGGGTCCGGAGGGCTCACACCGAGGAAGGTTTGAAGGACCCACTTGCCCCGCTGAACAGGCGACGTCCGGCCGGGCTGCGACGAGACGGTCATGAGCGCCGCTTTTCCCAGCAGCCCTCGACGCATGTCGAACTGCTCGCCGAGCGCCACGCGGCGGAACTGGCTCCCATAAATGTCCGGCATGCCGTAGTGTCGGGCCAGACGCTCGTTGACGAACGTGTAATCCGCATTCAACAGCTCGACGATGTTGCGGTCCTCCCGAACGATGCTGTCGAAGAACAGCTCCGTCTCGCGGCGCATGGCCTCTCGAAGATTGTCGTCGAAGTCGGGAAACAGGAACGGAACCGGGACCTGGCTCTGCAAGCCGCGCAGGTTCAGCCACTGTCCGGTGAAGTTCGTGACGAGCGCCTCCGAGCGGGGATCCGCCAGCATCCGCCGCACCTGCCGCTCGAGCGCGGCGGGATCCCTGAGCTTCTCCTGCCTGGCGAGCTCGATCAGCTCGTCGTCGGGGATGCTGCTCCACAGAAAAAATGACAACCGCGAGGCGAGCTCCAGGTCGCTGATGCGATAGGTTTTGCCGGGCGCCACGCTGTCCGGCTCGGCTTCCTTGCGATAAATGAACTCCGGGTCCGCGAGGAGGCGCCGGAGCGCCATCTCGATCCCGTGATCGAAGTTCCCGTCCTTCCGGCCCTGCTGATAGAACTCCATCAGCGTCCTAACGTCCTCGGCCGTGGCGGGACGCCGAAACGCGCGGCGCGCGAGCGTGGAGATGATTCGTTCAGCACAGGCCCGTTCGTCGCTCGCGCCGGCCGGGCGGCACACAAAGATCCGGCGGCGGCTGGCCGTGTCGTCGGCGCCCTTCGAATCGTAAGGTCCATCAATCCTGACTTTGCCCACGTGGGGGAAGAACGTAAAGCCCGGGAGACCGCCCGTCTCGAGGGTGGCTCGCAGGAAGTGTCTGTTCAGGTCGTTGCCCGGCGCGTAATTCGTGGCCAGGAAAGTGACGCCGACATTGTGCAGTCCTGCTTTCAACGGGACGCGCGCGTCCGCGCCGCCATGCACCGCCGGGCCACGCCCAAGCTCTTTGTCCCAATCGAACAGGTGCACCCTCTCGCCGTCCACGAGGACTTCGAGCTTTTCGCCCGTGACCTCACCGAAGGCCCGGTTGTTGTCCATGTTGCCCAGGTTCACCGGGAAGATCTTGAAGACGTACTCGCCATCGGCGGGGAACTCGTGAGCGATGAGGAGACCGCCGCGGGTCCCGAACGGCAGACCCTCGATGTGGTAGTCCTGCGACGTGTCCTCCGGCACGCGATACACCGTCTGGGTCTGGGCGGTCACATCGCCGACGGCCAGGCGGCTGATTTTTCCCGCCGCCGACAGGTAGGCCTCGACGAGCGCCGGCGTCATCACGAGCGTGCCCGCCATGTTGTCGAAACCGTGGGTCGAATCATCGGACGGCAGGAACTTCGCGGCATCGACTTCGAACGCGAGGAGATCCCGAATCACGTTCGCGTACTCGGTCCGGTTGAGACGGTGGAGGCCGGGCGGCGGCAGATGGGTGACCGCGTTCCGGTCGAGCTCTTGCTCCAGCCAGGCGACGAGCGCCTCCTGGGTCGCCGGGTCCGGCCGCCGCGCCCCCGAGGGAGGCATCATGCCGGCCCGAAGTTTTCGCACGACCTTTTCCCACACTTCGGCCTCTTCGCCAACGTGCGCGAGGTCGAGACGGTCAAGGGTGAGTTTGCGCGCGGGCTCCAGGCCCGCAGCCTTCGCCCTCTCGTTGTGGCAGGTGACGCAGTACCGATCGAGGACCGCGCGCTCGGTGGCGGCGGACGGCGCCGCGGCGGAGAGTGCGGCAGAGGTTTGACCGCTGGGGGTCTGTTGCTTGGGCCCGGCCGTCTGCGGGTTGGCCGCCCACAGGCCCGAAATAGCGACGGTGCAACCGACGACAAGCAGTCCGGTCTTCATCGAACTATTCGCCTCAACACTGACATGCCAGACGCCAGCCCAGGAGGAAATCCTACACGATTTCGGCCCGCACCGGGACGGGGTGTTCGCCTCGCGGCCTCCGGACGCGACGAGCGTGGCGGTGTCCTGTCAATGGGATCGGCTACCGATCGTCGGTATACGTCTTTCGGTCGCGATACAACTCGAGCCGACGCCGAATCCCGGCGGCCCGGGTCGGATCGCCATCCGGCGGGAGCGCAGCCAGGGCGCTCTCCGCCGCACCCACCGCACGGTCGAAGTCCCCATTTGCCGCCAGTGATGCCGCGAGAACATCCAGCGTGCGCGCATCCGGCCGCTCGGTGAACCGAACGGCGCGCTCTGCCAGCAACAGCGCTTCCTTTGCGTTGCGAACGGACCCGTCCGATGCAGTGGCAAGAATCCAGGCCAGTTGAACCTGGGCAGCCGGCCAGTCGCGCCGCAACTCGAGCGCGCGCCTGAAAGAAGCGATTGCCGTCACCGGCCGGTGTTGAGCCACGCGCACCAGTCCGATGGCGAAGTGCGCGTCGGCGTACGTGGGGTCGATGTAGGCCGCCCGAGAGTACGCGGTCAGCGCCTCGTCCACCTCGCCTTTCATCTGCAGCAGCACGCCGAGATTGTAGTAAGCCTCCCCGAAGGCCGGTGCCAGGCGGATTGCCTCGCGAAGGTGCTGAAGCGCAGCGTCGTGCTGCCCTCGACCCTCGAGGGCCAGCGCCAGGCCGTGATGCGCGAACGCATAGTTTGGATCGAGCTCGAGCGCCTTCCGGAATCGAGCGCCTGCTTCGTCCCATTCGCGCAGCGCGAGAAGCGCTTTGCCGAGGTTGTAGTGCGCCGCCGGCGCGTTCGGCCTCAGGCGCAACGAGTCGGTAAACTGCCTGGCCGCCTGTCGAAGATCGCCAGCTTCTGAAAAGAGCAGCGCGAGATCGTCGTGTAGCGCGACGTTGTCCGGATCGGCTTTCAGCATCATCTGATAACCGCTGATGTTCTGCGGCAGCAGCTTCTCGCGCAGGCTGCTGTTCAAGAGCGTCAAGTCCGCCGGTTCGCGCGGCAGCACCTGAATCCAAAGATCGCCCATCTCGTCGGACGTCCGCTGCCCGTAGGTCACCGGCTTCGGCGGCCGGTTCGGATTGACGGGATTGCTTTGTGAATTGTCGTACGTGTACTCCATCGTCAGCCGCGTTCCGGCGGGAAGCCGAACCGGATTCGCATATCGATACGAGTCCTGCCAGTGGAAGTCCCAGCTACGGATGTAAATCAGCCATGTCTTCGTGCCGTCCGGCAGCGTCGCCCACCCTTTGATCTCTTTCGCGAGATTGTGCGCGTGGGGCTGCACGCTGTACGCGTCGACGTCGACGGGAAGCGCATAGGAATCGCTGGCCGTGTAGCGCTGCTCGCCCGGCGGTATATCGATGTCCTGGCGGGTGAGGGGAATCATCGGAGGCGTCCGGGTTGGAGGTGCGTCGCTGAAGTACAGCCCCACGCTCGCCTCGATCGTCTCCCACGCGCCGGTCGGCCGCAGGTGCAGCATCATCACCAGGTCGCCGTCCTTTTCCAGGGGCCATGCCATCCGGTCCTGCACCACCGACGGGGCCTGGCCGGGCGTCCAGCCGAGGAAGTAGCCGTCTGGGTTCCTGGCGGACAGCGGAATCAGCCCTTCATAGCCAGGCTCAGGATCCTCCTGATCCCGTTGCTCGGACGCTCGTGTCGGATCGATCATCATGGTCGCGTGGTGAACGACAGGTGGATTGCTGGTTCGGAACTCCCACGCTTTGACGTAACGCCGCGCCGGTATCCGAATCGGAATCACGAAAT
The DNA here is from genome assembly GCA_003222535.1 of Acidobacteriota bacterium. Taxonomy (GTDB): domain Bacteria; phylum Acidobacteriota; class Vicinamibacteria; order Vicinamibacterales; family CAVVIG01; genus QHWJ01. The sequence goes on from QHWJ01000351.1 coordinate 7,145, forward strand.
TACGGATCCTGTCGGGTCCGCCAGGCGGCAGTCGGTAGGCGTCGGGCATTTTGACGATCAGGTCGGGCGGCCCCAACGGCCAGTCGTCGGTCCATTCCGGCGGCGACGGCAATGCCGCAGGGTCGCCAAGCGGAGCGCCCTCATCTGCCCACTGGACGATGGCGGCGATCTGCTCATCAGTGAGGCGCCGGCCCGCGACAAATTCGCCGTATCCGGGCTCGGGCTTCCAAGGCGGCATCGTGCGACGCTGGACGGCTGCCGCGATACTCTTCGCGCGCGGCCGTGCCTCTGCAAAAGTCAGCACGCTGAACGGCGCCGCGCCCCCAGGACGATGGCACGACGCGCACTGCTGAAAGAGAATCGGCGCGACGTCTTTGGCGAACGTGACCGTCGTTGGAGCCGCAGCACCTTGGGCTGCCGTCGCAATCCACAAGACAGCCGCCGTCAAGCTCAAGTTCTGGCCCATCAGAACTGAGCCCTCATCTGGAAGCGAACGAGGCGCCCGGTCAGGATGGTCGCGGGGTTGCCCAGCGACGTCCCGAACGTCGTCACCTGCGTCAAGACGGTGTTCGCGTTCATCGCGTTGAAGATGTCGACCTGCGGGGTCAGGACCATCGATCGCCGCGTACGGATCGTCTTCGCGACGCTGAAGTCGAGTTGCGTCACCCGCGGCATCCAGGCGGAGCCGGGCGGATCCAGCAGCACGTTCACCTGCGTCTGCGTCAGCGCCGGCACGATGCTTCGGCTGACTTGATAGGTGGTATTCACGTCGTGATTATCCGGATTGGCCGGCGGCGTGTTGGCGGGAGCGGACGCTCCGAAGCCATCAGCGCTCTGGAACACACCGCTCAAACGGATGCCGTACGGCAGCGGATACGATCCGTTGACCTTGATCGTTGTCGACCACGGAATGTTGTACCGGGTCTGATCGCAAAAGCGCAGCGCATTCGGATCTTCGACGTCGCACAGGATGCTGACCGTGTGCCCGATGTTGATCCCGCCGCTGAGCGTCGCACCGCCGTGCCCGCGACCGTTCACGAGAACGTCGTAGCCGTTGTAGGTTCGCTTGTTGTTCGGCGATGTCGTGTCGAGTTGGTTGACCCGGCCTTGATACGTGCGGTCCAAGTTGTACACCGGCACAGTGGCGCCATTGCCGCGCGGATCGGGAATGTCGATGCGTGTGTACACGTGCAGCGGCACGTCCAGGTTCGTCGTGAACACCATGTGGTGATATTCGCGACGATAGGAGTTGGCCGACACGGAAACTCCGGGGAACAACTCGTGTTGAACGCCGAGGTTGTAGAGGATCTGGTACGGCCGCTCGAGACCCGGATCCGGGTTGATGTTCCGACGGACGCCGAGCGTCGCGTTGTTGGCCGCTCCGAGCTCGTTGTCTTCGGCGATGTCGTCCTGGTTGAGATCGCTCCAGGTGACGATGTCACTGCCCTGGACGAGCGGGTTGTACTTGTCGGCAAAACCAGTCGCTTCCTGCTGCATGTACCGGCCGACGGCGAACTTGATCGCCGTTTTCCCGTTCCCCAACAGATCGTACGCGGCGCCAATCCGGGGCGCCCAATTCTTCCAGTTCGGGAGGTTCGGGATCGCCGCGAAGCTCCGAGCCGGCACGAACCGCCCGGCCGGGGCCGACTGCGCGGGCACCGAGCCTTGCAGGATCTCGTAACGCAACCCCGGGTTGAGCGTCAGCCGCTTGATCGTCCACGAATCCTGCGCGTAGATGCCGACGCTGCGATCGAGGTCCGACTCCGCCTCCGGAATCGGGAAGTTCCACCGGATCACGGAGTCGGGCGCGCCGTTGCGATAGCGCTGCACCATGTCGCCGTTCGAATCCCGCCAGTGCTTGATCCATCCCCATTGATACTGGACACCCGTCTTGATCGCGTGAGACCCGGTGATGTACGAGGCCGAGCCGGCCAGGTTGTACGAGGGGAACCAATCCTGGAAGTCCATCTGCGCGGCGTTCCTCAACCGATTGGCTGGGTTGACGAGCTCCAGCATGGAGATGTCGCCATACGGCAGATTCCGGGCAGGCGTCTTCACGTCGGGCTGGTAATGGAGCGTGTAGTTGTAGTACTGCTCCGAGTAACCTGCTTCGAGCAGCACCCGGCTCGTTGGCGTCGACGTCCATTTGGCCTGAGTGTCGTACGCGAGCGGCGTCCTCTGGACGACCGTTGCTTTCGGATCGGTCAGCCCGTTTTCGATGTTCCGATGGCCGCGATACTTTGGCAGCTTGTCGTACATCGCCGTGAACTTGTTCTTCGGAGTGATTTGCACCGTCGCGCGATTCGTGTACGCCTGAATGAGGTTGTCGTCGACGGCTCGCGATCCGTCCGGATACACGGCGTTCGGCGCGAAGTTGTCGTAACCCCAGACGCGGAACGATGAGAACCACCAGACCCTGTCCTTCCGGATTGGAAACCCGAGGCTGCCCGCATAGTCCCGCGTCCTGTCCAGCTCGGGCGGCACCGTCACGCCGTGCGTCCGTTGATCGGCGCTGACGTTGCGGCTCTGGAATTTTCCGTTGGTGTAAAGGGCCACGCCGTCGCCCTTCACCGCGTTGCCGCCTTCCTTGGGAATCATGTTGATCACGACGCCGCCGCTCTGGCTCTCGGCAGTGCCGCCGCTCACCTGGAAGACATACTCCTGATACGCATCGTCGTTGTGGTACACCGCCGGAGTGGATCCCGAGCTCAGGCTGGACTGGATGTTCATGCCGTCGACCAGCAGCGCCATGTCGCCGCCGAGGGATCCGTTCGTCATCACCGATCCCTGCTGCATCGCCGTCGACCCGGCGACGTCGAACCGCCCCATGTGGACGCCAGGCAGCGTCGACGCAAGCGTCTGGTAGTTGCGACCGGTCGGTAACACATCCAGGACGTCGCGCGTCAGCACGTCGCGGCGCTGCGTGGTCTGAACGTCGACGACCGGCGAGGCGCCCGAAACCGTGACGGTCTCTTCGACGGCGCCGACCTTCATTTCCACGTTCACCGCCGCGGTGAAGTCCGCCGTGAGCTCGACATCCTCGCGTTTCACCGTGGCGAACCCGGGCAACGTGAACGTGACCACGTAGGTTCCCGGCCGCAAGTCGACAATCTTGTACTGTCCTTGCGCGTCGGTGACGACGGCGCGCGATTTCTCGATCAGCACGGGGCTGCTGGCTTCGACGGTGACGCCGGGCAGGACGGCGCCCGAGGTGTCTTTCGCGGCGCCGGCAATGGCGCTTTGCGCCGCTGCTGGCGCCGGCAGTGCCAACCACACGAGAGCGACCAGCGATGCGAGCGAGACACTCCGACGCATGTTCCCCTCCTTACTCGAGCGCGTCGAGCCGAACGGAACACCGACTGCGCCGCACCAAATCGCGCACCAACACGGGCTGCCGAATACGCAGGTGCCTGGGCACCGAACACGCAGGGCACCGCTTCAGCGGTGCCTGGGTACCGAACACGTAGGGCACCGCTTCAGCGGTGCCTGGGTACCGAACACGTAGGGCACCGCTTCAGCGGTGCCTGGGTACCGAACACGTAGGGCACCGCTTCAGCGGTGCCTGGGTACCGAACACGTAGGGCACCGCTTCAGCGGTGCCTGGGTACGGCTTTCAGCCGAGCGTGCGCGATACCCTCAGCGCCCCGACGTGGTCTTCGTCATCCGGTCCGGATGCAGCGCGAACTTCTGTACGCGCCAATTCAACAGCTCGCCCGTCCAGATTTCGTTTTCCGCCACACACGAGAGTGCGTGCACCCAGCCGAACTGGCCCGATTTGCGACCCGCCGTGCCGAACTGCCCGACGAGCTTGCCATCGAGTGTGAACTTCTGCACCTGACCAGGGAACATCGAATTCGTATAGATATACTGGGTCTGGCCGGGCGTGATGCAGATCGTATTCGGCCAGAGCGTGGTGTACTTGCCGTCCTGCCGCTTCCCAAAATCCGGTATCGGCGACACCCACCCCGCCGGTTGCTGCTGCGCCGGGTCGTACCTGATCTCACGCACGTAGTTCAAATTGTTGTCGAGGATCTGGATCCGGCCGTTCGAACGGTCGGCCACGTACACGATGCCCTGGTTGTCCACCGCGATGCCGTGCGGCGTGCTGAACTCCAACGGCCCGCTGCCACGCTTCGTGCCCACGTCCTTCACGATGTTTCCGTCCTTGTCGAACTTGTGGACGGTCGAGTTCCGGTAGCCGTCGCTGATGAAGAAATTCCCCTGCGCGTCGAACGCGACGTCGGTCGGCTCGTTGAAATACCCCGGGCGCGGTGGCGGCGGCGGTGTGCCGGGTTGAATCGGCGGCCGCCGCTGGCGCTCGCCCACGGCTTCATCGCGGCGTCCAAGGATCAATCTCACCTTGTAGTCCGGACTCAGCTTGACGATTTCGTCCGACCCGTTGTCGACGAGCCAGATGTTGTCCTCTCTGTCGACGCGCACCGCGTGCGCCCACGCCTTCGAATAGAGGTTCTTCCCGATCTCCTTGACAAAGCTGCCGTCCGGATTGAACTCGAACAGCCGCGCCATCCGCGCCGCCAGGATCGTGGATCCGTCGTCGGCGCCCGTGCGGGTGTAGACGAAGATGTGCTTCTTCGAATTCAGCGCGACGCCGGCCACCTCGCCCAGATAGAGATCCGGCGGCATCTTGATGACGTCCTGCACGTCGAATGGGATATCCGGCGCAGTCTGCGCCGGAGCCGCCGGCGTTGGAGCCGGCGAGGGCTGCTGCGCGCCGAGTCCCGACGCCAGCAGCACCAGCGAGGCGATCAACAGTTTCTTCACGGCAATCCTCCAGTCGGCGGATTCTAGTGTCCCGTAACAGTGATTCGTTGCATAAGTCCCGGAGCGCGGCGCCCGGATGGCAAGGCGCGAGGAGCGCGCATACCGGGAGTATGTAAGCGACGAGCAACGCAGCCAGCCGGGATGCCCCGCCCGGGAATTATGTGACGAATCACTGTTACGGGACACTAGCACCGCACGTCAGTAATTCATCCGGAAACCGAACCGGAGCAGCCGACCGGGCAAGATGGTCAGCGGTTGCCCCAACTGCGACCCGAACGTCGCGACCTCGTTCGTGACCGGCGACACGTTGAACACGTTGAACAGATCCAGTTGGGGCTTGAGGGCGACCCGGCCGACGCGGAAGTCCCGCGTCAGGCTGATGTCGAGCTGGTTGTTGCGGTCGAGGAAGTCCTTCCCTGGCTCGTTCAGACGCGTGATCACCTGCGCCAACGTCAGGCTCGGCACGATCGCTTTGTTCACGATGTAATTGATGACGACGTCGCCGTCGTTGTTGGCGGTGCGCGTTTCGAGGACGCCCGGCATGCTCTGGAACACGGTGCTGAAGCGGAACGCGTACGGTAGCGGGTATGTCCCCGTGAGCTTGAACTGGGTGCGGAACGGCTGCTCCGCGGCACAGCCGCGCAGCTGGTTCGGGTCCGCCACATCGCACGTCACGGCCCGGAGCTTGCCCGTCGAGGTGCCGCCGAGCAGCGTCGCGCCGTTGCGAAGCCGCGCGTTGAAGGTCAGGTCCACGCCGTTGTAGGTGCGGCGGTTGTTCGTGGAGGTCCTGTCGAGCTCGTTCACCTGACCCGCAAACTGCGGGGTGACATTGTAGACCGTGACCGTCTGTCCGTTGCCGCGCGGGTCGGGAATGGTGACCGGCGTGTACTCGGCCGCCCATCCCCCCACCGGTATGGCCAGGTTCTCCGTCCAGATGATCCGACGGTAATCGCGCCGATAGTAATTCGCCGACACCGAGAGGCCAGTCCTCACCTCGTGCTGGACACCGACGTTATACAGGATCTGATACGGCCGCTTGATGTTCGGATCAGGGTTTCGGTTACGGCGGATCCCGAATGTCAGGTTGGTGGGCGATCCGATCTCGTTCTCCTGGGCGATATCGTCGCCGTTGAGATCTTTCCAGGTGCGGATATCTGCCGAGCTCACGCTCGGGTTGTAGGTGTTCGAGAAACCGGTCGCCTCCTGCTGCGTGTATTTGCCCACGCTGGCCTTGAGCGCCGTATGCCCATTCCCCTCGACGTCGTACGCGACGCCGAAGCGCGGACTGATGTCCTTCCAGTTCGGAAGGTTCTGAATGGCATCGAAGTGCCGCGCCGGGACGAAGCGTCCCGCGGGCACGTCCACCGCTTCAGTCGACCCGCGCAGGTATTCGTACCGCAAGCCAGGGTTCACCGTCAGGCGGTTGAGACGCCAGGAGTCCTGAATGTACACGCCGATGTCAGCGTCAAGATTCGACTGCTGGATGTACGGGGTGTTCGCGATCGAGACGGAGTCGGGCAGCCACACGCCCGGAACGAAGAGATTTCCGGGTCCGCGATAACGCTGGACGAGATCGGCGTTCTTGCCGAGCGAGCCGTTGCGGTTGTACCCGGACTGGAAGGTGAAGCCGCCTTTGAGCGCGTGCGTGCCCGTCACATACGACAGCGCGGCCATGAAGCCATCTTTCCACAGCCTGTTCCACGCAGGAGCCTGCGTCGCGATGTCGGTGATCCCCGTGGTGATGTCGAAATGCGAGATGTCGCCGTAGTCCGTCCCGGCCGGACAAGCAGCAAATGCCGTGAAGCAGGTCGGCGGGCGGACTTCCGGCTGGTATTTCGAATTGTAGTAGTAGGGGAAGATGATCCCCGCCGCCTCGACGAGCAGCGTGTTGCTCGGTGTCGACGTCCACTTCAGTTGGCTGATGTGGGTCTGCACGATGTCCAGGATGCCGGCGCCGTAGGGAGTGTTGAGCCCCGTCTCGATGCCCGAGTGATGCCGAATCCGCGGATACCGATCCCACGAGAGATTGATCCGATCGCGCCGGGTCGGCAGGAACGTCAGGCGGGTCGAGAAGGCCTGGACGTGATTGTCGTCGACCCCAGGGCTCCCGTCCCGGTAAAAGATGTTCCCGACATAGTTGTTGTACGCCCAGTCGCGGTACGAGCCGAAGAACCAGATGCGGTCCTTCTTGATCGGCCCGCCGAAGGTCGGGTCCACGTCCCACAGTTTTTCGAGCCGGCCCGGCGACACGTAGCCGCGCTTGACGAGGTCATCGGTGAGATTGCTCGACTGGAAGCGCGTCGAGGAGTAGAGAACCGCGGCGTCACCCTTGAACTGGTTGCCCCCGGTCTTCGGAATCATGTTGATGCGCACGCCGCCGGTCTGGCTTTCGGCAGGGCCGCCCGCCACCTGATACACCATCTCCTGGAACTCGCCGTCGTTGTGATAGACAAGTGGATACCAGCCCTTGTCGAGCGTGCCCATCACGTTCAGGCCGTCGACTTCGATGGCCAGGTCAGTGCCCGTGCCGCCGTAAACCACCAGCACTCCCTGCTGCATCGCGTTCGAGCCGGCCACGTCGAACCGGCCCATGCTCAGCGCCGGCAACGTCGCGCCGATACCCTGAAAGCTGCGCCCCGTCGGCAACGCGTCGAGCAGGTCGCGGGAGAGCACCTCCCGCTTGGTCGTCGTCTGCGTGTCGACGAGCGGCGATTCGCCACTCACGGTGATCGTCTCCTCGACCGCACCGACCTTCATCTCGGCATTCAGCGTGGCGGTGAAGTTCGCCTCGATGGCGACGCCCTCGCGCTTGACGGTCTGAAACCCGGCCAACTCGAAGGTGGTCTCGTAGATGCCGGGCCGGAGATCGACGATCCGGTACTGCCCGGATCCGTCCGACACCGTGGTCTTGGACTTCTCGATCAGTGCCGGGCTGCTCGCGGTGACGGTCACCCCCGGCAGCACGGCACCGCTCGCGTCCTTGATGACGCCGCTAATCGCGCTCTGCGCCAGCGCGGAACCGGATGCGGCAAGCATCCATATCGTGGCAGTCAGGGATGTCCGCAGCAATTGACGTGATGACATCTCCCCCTCCGAAAGCCCCCGGCGACATCACGAGCGTGCCCGCCATATTGTCGAAACCGTGGGCCGAATCGTCGGACGGCAGGAACTTCGCGGCATCGACCTCGAACGCGAGGAGGTCCCGAATCACGTTCGCGCCGATACTTTACTCCCGTGCGCGGGTAGAAGCCCTGAGTTTTTGGAGGGATGCTGCGGCTTTGACAATCCCTTGACAGGCTCTGCGCCGCAGCGATAATTCAGCGCACGACGGGCCTTTCGATCAAAGAAACGGAGGTGCGCGATGCGCGGGTTGGTGAGGTCAGCTACCGTGCTCTCGTGGTTCGTCTTCGTTCCAGCGTTGGCCTACGCGCAAGCGTCGATCACGGGCAACGTCAAAGATCCCTCCGGTGCCGTACTGCCAGGCGTGACGGTCGAAGCTGCGAGCCCGGGGCTGATCGAGAAGGTCCGCGCCGCCACCACCGACGGAACCGGGCAGTACCGAATCGTTGACCTGCGGCCGGGCACCTACACGGTGACCTTCACCCTCACCGGCTTCACGACGCTCAAACGCGAGGCCATCGAGCTGACCGGATCCTTCACCGCGACGGTGAACGCGGAACTCAAGGTCGGCACCGTCCAGGAAACGGTCACCGTCACCGGTGAATCCCCCATTGTCGACGTGCAGAGCGTCCGGCGGCAGACGACGATGACGAGCGATACGCTCACCGCCATTCCCAGCGCACGGGCGTACGGCGCCATCATGCTGTTGATTCCCGCGATGACCACGCAGGCGGGCGGCGCTCCCACGAACGTCCAGGTCCGCCCCGGGATGACGGTGTTCGGCGGGCCGGGTGGCCGGAACAACGAGGGGCGTCTTCTTGTTGATGGCCTGAATACGGGTGCGTCCCGCAACGGCGGAGGCGTGTCCGGATACAACGTCGACATCACGAACGCGCAGGAAGTGTACTTCACGACTTCCGGGGGGCTCGGCGAGGCCGAAGTCGGCGGGCCGTCAATCCAGGTTGTCCCGAAAACCGGGGGCAACACCGTCAAAGGCTCGGTGTACCTCTCCGGATTCACGCCGGGGATGGTCGGGAGTAACTACACGCCGGAGTTGCAGGCCGCCGGCTTGTCGTCGCCTTCCAAGTACATCAAGGCGTGGGACTACACGGCGGGCGTTGGTGGTCCGATCAAAAAAGATCGATTGTGGTACTTCGGGCAGTTCAGAAGCGAGGGGGGCGAAACGACGACGCCGAGCATTTTTGCGAACCGGAATGCCGGCGACCCCACGAAGTGGCTGGTGGATTTCGATCGCACACGCCCCTCTCGCGGTGCGGGGAAATGGACGGTGGGCAGCCTCCGTCTGACGGTGCAGGCTTCGGCGCGCAACAAGTTCAACGTCTATTGGGACGAGCAGAAGCCGTGCACGGGGGCGACGTATGCGCCCACGGTGGATGGGTGTCGCAAGCCGCCGGAATCGGATTATTCGTACGCGCAGCCGTTTTTCGGCCGACAGATCACGCCCGAAGCCGACGGCTATCTGAACGCGTTCTCGCGTGTTCAGCAGGCGACGTGGTCGTCGCCGGTGACTAACAGGCTGTTGCTCGAGGCCGGTGTCGGGACGTACCTCTCGCGATGGGGCAGTCAGACGAAGCCGGGCAGTCCGGTTCGGGACCTGATTCGCGTGACGGAGGCGTGCTCGACGTCGGCTGGCTGCGCCGGCAACGGCGGGTTTCCGGGGTTGACCTATCGGTCGCACGAGTGGTTCGACGATTGGATTGGCGCGCACACCTGGCGTGCCTCGGCCTCGTTCGTCACGGGCGCCCACAACATGAAGGCGGGGTATCAAGGCGCCTTCTATGTCGACGATGAGCTGCATGGCGGCAACACGCTCGACCTGTCGTACCGGGTCCAGAACGGCGTGCCCGACCAATTGACGGAGGATCTTTATTACAGCCTGCGGAAATTCCGTACGCGGTCCGATGCATTATACGCACAGGACCAATGGACGATGGGTCGAGTCACATTACAGGGCGCGGTCCGCTACGACTTCGCGCGCAGCTACTTCCCCGAACAACAGGTCGGGCCGACGAGGTTCCTGCCGGCGCCGATCGTGTTTCCCGAGAGTCAAGGCGTGATGGGCTACAAAGACGTCACTCCGCGCGCCGGCCTGGCTTACGACGTGTTCGGCAACGGGAAAACGTCGCTGAAGGTGAACGTCGGGAAATACCTGGAAGCCGCGAGCAACGACCAGGGGCTGTATTCGCAAACCAATCCGACGTCACGCATCGCGGGCAGCACGGCCCTTGGCGCGACTCCGATCACGCGGCCGTGGACCGACGCCAACGGGGACTGGGCGCCTGATTGCGATCTTCTGAGTCCGACCGGCAACGGTGAGTGCGGGCCGATCTCCAATCGACTCTTCGGAACCGCGACCTTCACCAACAACTACGACCCCGGCGTGCTGAAAGGCTGGGGCGTTCGGCCATCCGACTGGCAAATCGGCATCTCGGTCCAGCAGGAGATATGGCCTCGCATCTCGGTCGAGGCGGGCTACTACCGGCGCTGGCTCAATAACTTCTTCGTCTTCGACAACCTCGAGGTGACGCCGGCGGATTTCGGAACGTTCAGCATCACGGCGCCGCTCGATCCGCGATTGCCTGGCGGCGGCGGGTACCCGATCACGGATCTCTACGACGTCAACCCGAACAAGTTCGGGCGCATCTCGAACCTCATGCTCAGGACCGACGACCTCCCTGGCAACACCAGCCAGTATTCGCACTCCAACAACATCCTGTTGATCATGAACGCCCGGCCGCGGAATGGCTTGACGTTCCAGGCCGGCTTCAATGTCGGGAACACGGTGCAGGACAACTGTGGCGTGCGGGCGCTGCTCCCGGAGCTGAACAATGCGGCGCTCGTTCCTGTCGGACCGGCCGTCACGCCGACAAACCCGTACTGCCACACCGAGCCCGGGCTCGTGAAACGGGTCACGGGATTCGGCGCGTACACGATACCGAAGATCGACGTGCTCTTCAGCGGGACGTTCCGCAGCGATCAGGGGGCGATTCTCAGCGCGAACTACTCCGCCACCAATGCCGTGGTGTCGCCTTCGCTCGGCAGGAATATCTCCAGCGGCGCGCCCTTCGTCATCGTCCCCCTTCTCCAGCCTGGCGAAGTGTGGGGCGACCGGGTCAACGAGATCGACGTCAAGATCGCGAAGGTCCTGCGATTCGGGCGGACACGGACCACTCTTGGCGCCGACATCTTCAACGTCACCAACTCCAGCGCGATTCTGAACTACAACCAGACGTTCAACCCCGCCGTGCAGTCGGGGCCCGGGGCCTGGCTGCAGCCGCTGGCCATTCTGACGCCGCGTTTCGTCCGGATCAGCATGCAGCTCGACTTCTAGGAGCGTGTCCGAGGAATATGAACACGCTCCTAGTAGGCCGGCTCCGCCGGCGAAAAGCGGCCGAATTCGCAAGCCATTCCGCGCGAAGCGCGGCTACCAGGAGCCCGAGAGGCTTACTCAGACGGGCTCCTAGCTGGGAGCCACCGATTGCGCGCCGCATCGTGATGAGATCCGGCAACAGACGAGAAGGAGGCGGTTTTATGAAGTACTCGCGAAGGAACTTCGCTTTTCTGCTGCCAGCCCTGGTAACGGCGAGCGCTTCAGCGCAGGGCACGGCGCCGACGGCCGCGCCGCCCGCGGCCGACAACCCGGTGGAGAAACTGCCGGTCATCAAGACCAGGTCGTACATCTACAAGGACCTGGCCGTCACCACGAACGGGCAGAACCGCCAGCGCCGGATGTTCACCGCCAAGACGCATACCGGCTTCAAGATCGAGTCACACCAGAGCGACATCGCGCCCGGTGAAGTGAACCATCCGCCCCATCAGCATCTTCGCGAGGAAATGATGCTGATCCGCGAGGGCACGATGGAGTTGACGATCTCCGGGAAGCCTTACCGGCTGGGTCCGGGCGACGTGGGGGTCATCGGCTCCAACGAGATGCACAACGCGAAGAACGTGGGAACCACGCGCGCGGAGTACTTCATCGTCAACATCGGCCGGGACGACGTGTGACGGGATCCTGGCGCTGGTAGCGCATCTGAGGTGAATTGTCTCCCACGAAGATGTTCGTGACTGCCGGAATCTGGAAGTTGGCTGGTTCAGGACGTTGAAGATCTCCGTCCGAACTGCGTGGTCATCCCTCCGCCCCTCGGGTTCATTTCTTCAAATACTTGTTACGCGGATCCTTGCCGACGATGTGCTCGACGTCCTTGTTGTTCTCGTTGCAGATGTACTCCATCAGGTCGTCATCGTGCTGGTGGCTCGAGTGGCCGTACAAAGTGAATGGCTTCGTGTATGCCCCCGCATCCTCGATGGTGATTTCATAGTCCAGGTGATCGAAATCGGGACGCCGGTAGCGCTCGACCACGTGCAGCTTCTCCGTGTGAGGATGGCCCGCGAAGTCGAACCAGAACTTCTCGTTGAACCCGACGGAATCCACGAGCAACGTATCGCCTTCCCACCGGGCCACGGAATGGCCGTACCAGGTTGGATCGGGATCCGCCGGATGCGTCCGGCCATCGAGGAAAATCTGGCGATAGCTGTGGATGTTCCCTTCGAACAGGAAGAACATGTGCGTCCCGGTCTGGACAATCCGCCACGGGTAGGGAGCCTGGCGAGGGACGCCGGCCGGAAGGCATAAGGCTTCGGGATCGTCTTTCGACATGCGTTCCCGTGCGAGCTTTTCAGCCCAGGGCTGGAGGGGAAGCTCTTCGCCCTTCTTCAGCGCATCGTGGATGTCGGTGATGAAGTTGCGATCCGGGCTCCATATGCCGGAGAAATCCGCCTTCCCGTCCGCCGTCCGGGGGGCGGGCCCAGCCTTGATCTTCTCAGCGCTCGTTGCTCGTGCTCTGCCTGGCTCGTCCTGACCTGCGGCGGCCAGCAACGCAACCAGGGTCAGTCCAAGCGTGATCACAGCGAGGATCGAGCTCGTAAGGCGTGTGTTCATGAGGGGCCTCCCCGTAGTGAACATTCGAAGCGACGCCATAGCGTACTCCATTTCATTTCCGGCGAAGACCTCGATCGCCACGTGCGAGTCAGCCGCCGGGAGCTCGTGGTTCGACAGGCTCACCACGAGCGGGACAGGCTCACCACGAGCGGGACAGCTCACCACGAGCGAGTCAACGGTTCGCGATCGCGAACTGGAAGTCCCGCAGCAGTTGCGCCCGCGTCCGCAAGAGCGTGTAGCCCCAGCTGAGCACGCCGCTCGGCGTGTCGTCCCACGTCGCGGTGCGGTCGAACAGCAGGTAGCTGTCCCAGAGCGCGTCGACCCGCTGCGGGAAGACGCCGTCGCCGCCGCGCGACGGACGCAGCGACCGCAGATTCGTGAGGAACCAGCGCCCCGCCGCCTTCGGCTCGTCCCAGCGGTGCTCGACGCGCCGATCGGTCAGCAGCTCACGCGGCCACTTCGAAGCCACGCACGCCGGTCAAGTCGGCGACACCAGAAAGATCAGCCGCGGGTGGCCGTTGAACGTGTTGAACCAGCTCTTGAGCTCCTGCATGCCGCGCAGCTGCGCCAGCGTGGACGACGCCGGCGCCGGGTGCGGCAGCGCAAGCACCGCGAGCGCAAGGACCGCGACGATGGATCGAATGGCCTTCATCTGCTGACCCTCTCCGACACGGAGGCGGCAGAGAACACGGAGAGAATCAGCCACTGAGACACAGAGACACCGAGAAACACGATCGTTCTTCTCTGTGTCTTTGTGTCTCTGTGGCTTGCTCACCCCGGTGTCCTCCGTCGGCTCCATTATCTCCCGAGCCCGATGAGCGGCCAGTAGAACGGCACGAGCACCAGCAGGATCAGCGCGGTGACGATCGACAGCAGCGCGCCGACCTTCAACAGGTCCTTGTTGTCGAAGTACCCGTACGAGTATCCAACCACGAGCACTGCCGATTCGTACATGAAGATCTTCGGCCCGGCGCCAAAGGTCCAGATCATCCCCAGCGCCAGCGGATCGATCGCATGCTGCTTCGCGTACGTCATCAGCGGCGGGATCGAGGTCGCGAGCATCGCGATCTCATTGCCGATCACGATGTGATACAGGAACGCGGCCCAGTACAGCACCAGCGCCGACATCCAGCCGGTCCCGATGAACGGCTGAATCCAGTTGAAGAGAATCGTGGTGAGCACGTCGAGCGCCTTGCTCTGCGCGAGCACGTTGCTCAGGCTGACGGCCGCGGCGACGAAGAAGATCGGCAGGTAGTTGATCTTCCGGACGTCGTCGGCGTCGAGCACGCCGATGCGCGGCATGATCGCCAGCAGGCCGACGCCGAGGCCGATCATCGGCGGCGGAATCTGATGCAGAAAATCGGTGACCCACAAGCCGACCGCGAGCGACATCAGCAGGGCGGCGCGAATCTCGGCCTTCGACCAGGGTCCCATCGCGCGGATCTCGCGCTGCAGATAGTCGGAGCCGCCGGGCAGCGCGGCCGTTTCGGGCGGATACATCCGGAGAGCCAGCCGCCAGGCGACGATCATCACGATGACGTCGCACGGCAGGTACGCCAGCGCCCACTGGCTCCACAGGACCTGCACGTCTCCGAACCGCTCGATGGCGCCGCGCGCCGTGATGGACGATGCGCCGGCGATGACCATCTTGTCGAAGATCGTCGCCTGATACACCAGGATGATGAACATCCCGCGCGCGATGTTGCTGCCCTTGCCGACGCCGAACGCGTCGGCGAGGCCCATCGCGATCGCCGCCATGATGACGACGCGCGCCATGCCCGAGGGCACGACCGGCGTCAGCAGGAAGTTGGACAGGATCAGACCGAGGAGCAGACGCGGGTAGCTGTGCCCGACGGCGCGCATGACGCCGAACGCGAGGCGGCGCGCCAGGCCCGACTTCCCCACCATCAGGCCGAAGCACACGGCGCCGAACAGAAACCACGCGGAGGTGTCCGCGAACCCGGAGAACGCCGTCTCGAATTTCGCGATCCCGAGCATCCAGAACAGGAAGCAGCCGAGGATGCCGGTGACGCCGTGGTCGAGCACCTGCGTCATCCAGGCCGCGATCATGAACAGGCCGACGGCGAGCGCCTTGTGCGCCTGCGGCGCGATGCCGAACGGCACGAACCAGAACGCGACGGCGCCGGCCGCGAGGATCGCGAGCAGGCCGGCCGTGCGCAGATCGGACGCGACCGCCGCGGGCGCAAGAGCGGCGGCGGTCCGGACGGGCGCGCCGATCATCTGCAATGGTCTAACCATTGAAGCCGCCCGGATGGTAGGCGTCGCGGTCCGCAGCTGTCAAGCGGGGCCCTCGCGTTCACACGATGGATCGTCACGTGAACCATCCGCGACACCGCCCACCAAAGCGCGTACCACGGAGCACACAGAGTCACACGGAGACTGTCACGCTGCGATCGCGATCACGGTTTAACCACCCAGCACGCAAAGCATGCAGAGACGCGGGTGCGACCAGCGGCCGGCGAAGCCGGCCTGCACGAAACGAACAATGCGGCGCAAACGCAAACGAACGACCTCAAGCGTTTGTGTTTGCACCGCATTGTTCGTTTCGCGGCCCGCTACGCGGGCCGGTCGCACCCATATCTGGCGTTCCGCTCTCTGTGGCTCTGTGACTCTGCGGTGGTTCTTTTTCTCTGCGTGCTCTGCGTTCTCCGCGGTCAGTCGCGGGGGCCTACGCGACGGCCGCGCCCGTGACGAACAGTCCGTCGCGCATCGCGTGCACCGTCGGGAAGACTTCCGCCGTCTTCGGGTCGTGGCTGACCATGATCACGGTCTTGCCGTGCTCGACCGAGAGCGACTTCAGGAGATTCGCGATGACAGCGGCGTTGGTGGAGTCGAGATTGCCGGTCGGTTCGTCGGCGAGGATCAGCGCGGGATCGTTCGCGAGCGCCAGGGCGACGGCAACACGCTGCTGCTCGCCGCCGCTCAGCTCCTCCGGCCGCTTCTGCCCCTTCGCTTCGAGCCCGACCAGACCGAGCAGCGTCTTCGCGCGCGCATGGCATTCCGATTCCGGGACGCCGGCCATCACCATCGGCAGCTCGAGGTTCTCGACCGCGGTGATGCTCGGAATCAGGTTGAAGAACTGAAAGACGAACCCGACGCGCAGCAGCCGGTGCTTCTCGAGCGCACGCTCGTTCATCCCGGTCAAGTCCTGTCCGTCGATCAGGATCCTCCCGGTCGTCGGCCGATCCACGCCGCCGAGCAGGTTCAGGAGTGTCGTTTTCCCGCAGCCGCTCGGCCCCATGATCGCGACGGCGCCGCCCTTGCGGACCTCCCACGAGCTCTCCCGCAGCGCGTGGACCTCTTCGGCCGCCATCGTGTACCGCCTGCTCACGCCCTCCAGCCGAACGTCGACACCCTTGTGCTCGAACATCACTGATCCCTGCAGTTGGCGAGTTGGTGAATTCGCGAGTTGGTGATTTCAATTCACCAATTCACCAATTCACCAAGTCACCAATTCACCAAGTCACTAATTCGTCAAGCGCCCAGCATGGATTCGTGGGCGCTTCGCCTGAATACCCACCAGCTGAACCCGGACGCGACGACGGCCAGGATGACGACGAGCAGCAGCGCAACCCAGACAGTGAGCGGCGCGACGACCAGGTGCGTCGGCAGCAGCTGAACGACCGTGCGGATCTCGCGCAGACGCCAGACGTAGCTGGCGAGGCCGAAACCGGCCAGTACAGACGACCCGGCGCCGAGCGCGAGACCGACGAGCGCCGGCGACAGCAGCATCGCCACCACGAAGCGCCACATGGCCGCCGGCGATGCGCCGCGGATGCGCAGCAGCGCGAGCGTCCGGCGATCTTCGGTGTAATTCGCCATCGCGACCGCCAGGATCGCGATCAGCGCGAGCGCCAGGCCGCCGACGAGATAAATCCGCATGTTCGCGAGCGCCAGCGAAATGTACATGTCGCTGCCGACTTTGCCGATCTCCTGCGACAGGCTGTGGATTTCGAGCGGCGGAAACGGTGCCGCCTTCGCGATCGCCTTCGCGAACGCGACCGGTTCGACTGCCCCATCCGTGCGCAGCAGGACGATGATCCGCGGGATCAGCACCTGCAGTGCGCCGAGCTGAGGGTTGTCGGCGCTCGTCGCGAGGTATGCGTTGCTGCTGAACAGGTAGTTGAGGTAGTCGACGCGCGCCTGCACGTACCCCTGCCGATCGCTGACGCTCTTGGGCGGCAGCCCCGGCAGAAAGGCGAGCAGGCCTGCCGTGTGGGACGCGACGGCGCGGCGCTCCGGATCGAGGCCGATCAGCACCTGAGATCCCGGCGCGAGCCGCCAGAAATCCGCCACCGGCGGCGACACGGCGACCTGCTCGTTCACGCGCGACAGAATCGTCTGGAAGTCGGCACTGAGCCCCACGCCCGCCTCGGAGTACACACGGGTGCGGTACTCGTCGGCGTTCGCCAGCAGGTAGAGCGGAACGCCACGGAGTCCGTATCCCGGCAGATAGAAGCTCGGGAGCACCGCCTCGAGCATGTACGTCGCGTCCTTCACGCCGGCGACGCCGCCCAGCGAGGTGACGAGCTTCGCGATCTCCGGCTTCAGCGCCGCCAACTGAGACGAGGCCGTGCCGCTCAATCGATCGATGTCGACGAGGTCGGGTCCGTTGAACAACACCTGCCAGTCGGTGCCAAGCTGCACGCGGGCGCCACGGATCGCCTTGTCCTCGAAGGACCGGCTCGTGATCACCGGGTAGAGGCTCACGCTCGACATGAGCGCCACGATCAGCAGGAACGCGACCGTCCGATGAGGCTTCACCGATAGGTGGCGCAGCGCGAAGGTTCCGAGCACGCCGCCGATCGGCTTCAGCACCGGCGCCATGACGTGCTGGATGCGTTCGCGTTTGGACGCCATCAGCGTCGCCACGCCGTAGAGGAACAGCGGCAGCCCGAGGAAATCGAGCAGCCGATCGACCAGCCGGAACCAGGCGAAGGCGCCGGAGATCGCGAAGTCGAAAATCCAGCCGGACAGCACGTAGCCGCCGACGATCAACGCGAGCTGCTGCACCGGCCCGAACGTCATCGACGCCTGCACCGCTTCCGAGCCGGACACGCGCCGCGACGCTTCGAGCGGCGAGATCGTCATCGCGTACTTCACCAGCCGGCGGCTCACCACGAGCGCCAGGACGACCGAGATCAGCAGGAACACGCCGAAGATCATGAGCTGCCGCGGCTCGGTGAGGACGCCCGCCGGCAGGCGGCCGCGCTCGTAGACGAGGAGCGGCAGGACCGAGCCGGCCGCGAGCCCGATCAGTCCTCCGCCAGCGCCGCCGCCGACGATGCTCACGAGGAGCGTGCGGCCCATGAGATCGCCGGAGATGCCGCGGAGGCGCATCAGGCCGAGCGTGCGGCGCTCGTTGAGCATCAACAGCCCCGCGAGATTGGCCGCGAGCACCCACGCCATCCACAAAAGCGGCAGCGAAACGAGCAGCGACACCAGACCGATGAGCCGCGCGATTCCCTGCATCCGCTGGAGCAGCACCTCCGTCGTGCTGTCGACGACGAAGCTCACGCTCCCGCTGAACTTGGAGTCGTCCTCCGGCGGCTCGCCGGCTTCGTGGCTGTGGCCCGGCACCGGCTCCTGAAGAGCGCTCTTCGGGATCGGCGCGGCCTCCTGGGCATTGCTGTGCAGGCGGGCGTTGAGCGCTTTCACGTTCGCGAGCGAGCCGGGAATGTCCCATCCCGACACGATGCTCGCGCGATCGATGCGCGCGAGGTAGACGACCTCGGGCGCGTACTCCGCCATTTGAATGTGACCGGCGTCCTGGTCCGCGACGCCGACGATGTCGGACGGGACGAACCCGGTCGCGACCTGATCGAACTTCGTGAGGATGTCCCACTCGTAGGGCATCAGCAGGATCGCACCGATGTAGGGCACGTAGCTGACGGATCCGGTTTGATCCATCAGCCAGCGATTGAGCTCGTCGCGATCGAGGCGGACAACCCTGTTGATCGGCGTGTTGAACAGGAACCGCGGCTGATCCTGAACGTGGACCTGCAGGGTGAAGTCGCGCGCTCCCTGGAGCGCGAGGAACGCTTTGCCCATCGCGTACTCCGGGCCGACGAGCGAGAGCACGGCGCCGCGCTTTTGGCCCGTGTCCCGCTCGCCGGAGCCGCCTCGCGGCAAAGGCGGCGCGCGGCGATCGTCGCCGCTCGCCGTGCCGTGTTCCAGCGCAAAGCTCAATGCCGGCGGCAGGATCGACGGATCGGACGCGGCGAGCAGGCACAGCCACGGCGTGGTGAACGGCTTTCGATCGACCTCGGCCTCGACCTCGCCGCCTTCCGGAAACCGCGCGCGCAGAAACGCCATGGTTTCGACTCGCGTCACGCCTCGGGTGTTGGCGATGTGGGCGCGGAGGCTGCGGTCGTTGCCGACGGCGCCCTGCTGATAGACGGCGAGATCCCACGGGATCCGGCGCAGCTGGTCGTCGACGTACACTTTCAGCGCGTAGCGCGACGTCATGTTCACCGTCGCGAGCAGCGCCCCGACGAGAAACGTCACGAGGCCGAACGTCATCATCGTACGCCGGCCGAGAATCCCCAGCAGCCGCCGGATCATCGGATCCCTGCGGCCGTCCGTTTGAAGAGCTCGGGCTTCAGGAACGTGAACAGCCCGTTCCATACGGCGTCGGGCGCGATGACCTCACCATCCTTCGCATTGAACGTGACGCCGGCCGGATGGACGATTCCGGTCGATCGTCCTTTGATCAGCGACCGCGGCGGCACATCGCCGTCGTCGGCCACATCGTCCCACACGCCGATGAACCCTTCGCTGCCGGTGTTCCACGGCGACGGCAGCTCGACGTCCGGATCGAGGCCGGCGCGCGGCCTGTCGATGTCGTAGGGCGGCAGGTACTCGTTGTTGATCGCGGCGACGTAGATTTTGCCGGTCGCGGGGTCGAGCGCGATCTGACGCAGCCGCGTGATGCCGGTTCTCGGCCCCGCGATGACCCGCTTCGGCGCGACGTCCCCCTGGTCGGTCCGGCCGAAGATCAGCAGACCGGTGACGCCGCCGGGCAGACGCGAGTACGTGGACACGACGAGCACGTCGCGAACGGGATCAACCGCGACGCCGACAATCTGCAGCAGCTTCGTCCTGGGCCCCTGAATCCTGCGAATCGGCGCCGCGTCGCCGTCCGCGGCCCGGCGGTACACCAGGACGCGTCGATCGCCGGGATCGCCGACGATGATCTCGTTGTTCTTTTCGTCGACGGCGACGGTTTCGGGCCGCGACAGCCCGGTCCGCGCACCCTGAATCGTGCGCGCCGGCGCCGCTTCGCCGGTCGCGCCGCCGCGGAAGATGACCACCGCCGCCGCGAGCGGATTCGGCGCGATGATCTCGTCGTTCGTCGTGTCGTACGCGATCCCGTGCGTCGTGCGGCTCAGACGCGTCAGCTGTCCCTGAATCACTCTTGCCGGGGCGACGTTTCCGTTTGCCAACCTGGCAAACGCCGCAATACGCGGCTGGCTGACTCAATTGGGGACGAGGATTTCCTGCCTCCTGGTGTCGTAGGCGACGGAGTACGGGTTGCCGAACCCGCTCGTCTCCTTTCCCGCCGGCGCGTTGCGAATCACGCGGCGCGGCCGGACGTTGCCGGCCGCCAGCCGCGGGAACACGAGCGCGGTGTGGTCGCCGAAGTTGGCGACGTAGATCTCCTCTTTCGCGATCGCGACACCCATCGGCCCGTTGACGCCGGTCAGCGGCCCGCGAATCACGCGCGCCGGCGCGACGTCGCCGCTCGCGGTGCGCGGGAAGACGAGGACGGAGTTGTCGCCGTTGTTCGCGACGATGATCTCGTTGTTCGCCTCGTCGACCGCGACGCCCATCGGCCAGTCGATCTGGCTGAGCGGCCCCTGGATGACGCGCAGCGGCGCGGCGTCGCCCTTCGCGTCCCCGTCGAACACGGCGATCGACGAGGGGAGGAATTTGCCGCGCGCGTTCTCGTCGAGCGTGTCGCCGCTGCGCTCCTGGCGCGACTCGCGCGCGTCGTACGCGGTATAGGACGTAATCAGCTCGCCGGGCCGGAAGTTGCCGTGGTTCGCGACGACGACTTCATTGTGCGTCTCGTCGAAGGAGATGCCGTGCGGGTCGGCCATCTCGGTCCTCGGCCCGCGCACCGACCGGAGCGGCGCGTCGAATTTCTTCGCGTCACGCTTGAACACGACGAACATGTTCGGCGTCTGCACCGACAGCGCGACGACATCGCGTTTGGGCGCGAACGCGATGCCCCACGACTGGTGCGGCACGTAGAGCAGCCGCTTCGGCTTCACGTTGCCGCGGTCGTCGTAGTCGAACACGACGAGGCGATCCTCGACGTCGTTGTTGACGGTAAAGAGCTCACGGTGCCCCGGATCCATCGCCACTCCGGCGACGAAGCCGACGCCGGTGTCCGGCCCCATGATCTGCTGACGCGGCGTCGCCGCCTCCTTCGACGTCAGGCTGCCGGCCGTCCGGTCGTAGACGAGCAGGCTCTTGCGGTTGGTGTCGCTCATCATCACCAGGTCGTTGGTGGTGTCGACGACGATGCCATTGAAGCTCGGGTAGGGATCGACGACCATCCGCACGGGCGGCAGATCGCCCCCTTCGGTGTTGCTGCTCTTCGGAATCGCGATGGCTTGTTGCGCTTGATCGGCGCCGCCGGGCATCAGGCACATCGCGCCTTCGGTGTCCTCCGCCGCCTGCGCCGACGCGACGACCACCTCCTCGACAGACGGGCCGCCGCGCGGCGTGACGAGGCACACGCCGGCGATGAGCACGCAGGAGGTCATGAGGCGGCGTTCCAGAAGTGATCGCATATGTCGCTCGGCATGGCTGATGGCTGATGGCTGATGGCTGATTGCGTAGAGACGATGGTGGCCATCACCCATGTGCCATTAGCCATTAGCCAT
>QHWJ01000352.1 GCA_003222535.1 Acidobacteriota bacterium
CGCGGGCTCAGTCGTCGTGACATGGGCCGCCATCGCGGTGATCGCGGATGAGTCGATTCCGCCGCTGAGCGCAATCGCGACGCGATCCGCCGAACGCACCCGCGATCGCACGCTCGACGCGAACAGCTCACGAAAATGACAGGCATATTCGGCATCGTCGCGATAATGAAGACGGCGGTCGGGATCGATGTCCCAATACCGGTCGCGGCGCACACCACTGGCGCTCGCCGTGAGGACGTGCGCAGCCGGAACGCGATGAATGCCCTGGTAGATGGTGTCCGATGGATGTGTAATCCATCCCGCCATCCACTCCGCGAAAAACCCCATGTTCGGGCGCCGATCGACGCCGTCGATCTCCAGCAGCTGCCGCGCGTCGGTCGCGAAGGCGAGCCCTTGCGGGACCGGCGCGAAGCAGACCTGGCGCACGCCGAGCGGGTCGCGCACGAGGATCAATTGCCGCGCGCGCCCATCCCAGATCGCAAATGCGAAATCACCGGAGAGTCCCGGGATCACATCCAGGCCGCGGGACGTGTACCCGTCGAGCACGAGCCGCGCGTCGGACCGCCTGGCGGAATCAGCGACGCTGAGCCGGCCGGCGACGTCCTGCCGGTTGTCGATGCGGCCGTCGAACACGATCGCGCAGTCCGACCGTGAATCGATCAGCGGTTGATCGCAGGTGGCCCCGCCTGCCCGCCTGCCGCAGAACGCCAGGGCAGACGAACTCCGGTGTAACGGCCCGCGTACCTCGAGATCGCACGGCTGCGGAGGCGCGATCATCCGCGCCACGAGCGCGGGGTCGACGGGTCCGCCGTGGAAGTCGACGACACCGGCGATGGCGCTCATGCGCCCATCCTCTGCATGAAATGTCTTGGAGCACATTCTATAGCGTGCTCTCCATCTCGCGCGCGGGCGACTTCCCCTCAAGCCGACCGGCCAGGAGCCCGTCTGAGGAATGCCTCACGGGCTCCTGGCAGCCGCGCTTCGCGCGGAAACGAGTTGCGAATTCGGGGCGTTTTTCGCCGGCCGAGCCGGCGGCGATGGCCGAAGCGATCGGCCGACTCGTTCTGTCCGGCGATCCGCCGCGGCTCGGGCCGTGAGGCTCTGCTGACAGCCGGCCGCTCGACGTGGCCGGCCGTTGAATCGCCGTCGTTCTCACGGAGCCGTCGTGCAAGGCCACCGCGGCCAGGATGGCGAACAGCACGGCGTTGGCCGGCGGGGTCATCGAGACCTGCCACATGCCCTGGACCGCCACGGCGACGAGACCGCTGGCGGCTCCCGCGCGAATCCAGAACACCGCCGTACGATCGCCCCGGAGGCGACGCGCAATCAGCACAGCCGCGGTGGCCGCCGAGAGCGCCGCCGGCACCGCGAGAATCACGCCGCCCTCGGTCAACAACTGCAGATACTGGTTGTGCGCGTCGTTGATATAGAACACGTGCGGGACCGGCTGGTACACCGACATGGCGCGCGCGTAGGCGCCGACGCCGACGCCGACGAGCGGGAAGTCGCGCACGATCCGCCACGTCAGCCGCCAGATCTCGCGCCGCCCGCCGAGGCCGATCGTCACCGTCTCGTTGACGCGGTTCGCCAGCGCGCCCCAGTTCGCGTACGTCGTCGCAACCGCGAGCAGCGTCAGAAGAATTGCGGCGAGCCACCGCCATCGGAATGCGGCAATGCGGCCGCGTGCAAGCCACATCAGACAGATCAGCCCCACGACCCCGCCCGTCAGGCCGGCTCGCGACATCGCCACGAGCAACACCGCCTGCATCAGGCACACCGACGCCGCGAGCCATAGCGCCGTCGCGTCGAGGCTCGACTCCAGGTCAACCGACCCGCCACCACTCCGGCGCGACTGGAAGCGCGCCACGCCATAGCCGATCGTCGCGGGAATCGCCATGATGAGCCACGTGGCGAGACTGTTCCGGTTGACGTACGGACCGTAGGGCGTTGCGTGGATCGAGATCGGATGCCAGTACCAGTACAGCAGTCGCGGCGCCGTGGCGTGCTGGATCAGCGTGAGGGCGGACAACGTCAGCCCCATCCACGCGATGCCTCGGATCGTCCCCCGCAGGCCGCGCCTGGTCACGACGGCGCGCGCGCACCAGAAGACCAGCGCGATCGTCATGGCGAGGACGAGCGCCGACGCCGTCTCGCCCCAATCCATCGACAGCGGACGCGCGCGTCCGGCGGCTGGATCGGTTGTGGCGTCCAGGTACAAAGCCTGATCGACGGTGGCGGCCTGCGGCGAAATCGTCAGACGCACCGAGGCGGGCAAGGGAACAAGGGCGGCACCGGCCAGCAGAATCCAGACGATCAGCGTGCCGTCGAGGATGCGGTGCGACCCGCGGAGGATCGGCGGCCGTTCGCTGATCGCGAGAACGACGGCGCCGCAGACGAGCGGCACCGTGGTCCAGGGGTACGCGCCCGCGAACGCGAACAGCGTCCACGCCGCGATCGCGACGAGCGCGGTCGAGCCGCCTCTGGCGCTGGAAGCCCGCGATGAAAGTCCGGCTGCATTCGGGGCCCCCGGCGCGGCCGCCGTGCCGGGCAACCCGTTCGGCCGGCGATGCTTACGCCCTGGCTGCGTTGCTCCTCCCCCGAGCAGTGCCCAGTAGTGCCCGATGTTCTCGAGATGTCTAGCCCGTGGCTTCGGCGTAGTAGTTCTTGTACTGGTGGCCGTAGTACCGCGAATAGTAGTACTTGTTGCGCGCGAAATCGACGCGGTTCAGGATGATCGCAGCGTAGCGCGGCCGTGAGGACATGATCGTTTCGAGCGCCCGCTCGGCGAGGCGGCGACGCGTCATCTCCGCGCCGACGACGAACGTGACCCCGGAGACCATTGGCGCGAGGATGACCGCGTCGGTCACCGCGAGCACCGGCGGCGTGTCGATGATGATCCAGTCGAACGGCCCGTGCGCCAGGTTGGTGAGCAGCGTGCGCATGCGCTCGGACGCGAGCAGCTCCGACGGGTTCGGCGGCATCTTCCCGGCGGTGATCGCCAGCAGATTCGGATCGACTGTGCGCTGGATGACGTCGCGGACGCGCGCCTGGCCGATTAACACTTGCGACAGCCCGCGATCGTTGGTGAGACGGAGCGGCCGGTGGAGACCCGGCCGGCGCATGTCACCGTCGATGAGCAGCACGCGCGAGCCGCCGTACGCGAGCGCCATCGCGATGTTGGCCGCGGTCGTCGTCTTGCCTTCCAGCGGTTGCGCGCTCGTGACGAGGAGCGTCTTGGTCCCGGTGGCGGGATACTTCGAAATCAGCGAGGTGCGCAGCGCGCGGAACGCCTCACCGAAATCGTGCGGTACGTGGGCGGACGTGAGCAGCGGATGCTTGTCGCCGCGCACCGACGGCACCAGACCGAGGAACGGCAGCTTCAGCCGCCGGGTGACGTCTTCCGGCGTCTTGATCGTATCGTTCATGTAGTCGAGGCCGAACGCGACGCCGATGGCCAGCACCAATCCCACCAGCGACGACATCATCCAGGTCCGGCGGCCGCCCGCCGTCATGGGCGATTGCGGCACCTCCGCCTTGTCGACGATGCGGACGTTGTTCTGCCGGCTGTTGCTCGAGACGCGCAGCTCCTTCTCGCGCTGCAGCAGCGATTCATAGACAAGCCGATTGCTCTTCGACTCGCGCTCCATGACGTTGTAGCCGACGCTCTTGCGGCTGAGATCCTGCGCGTCCCCTTTCGCGGCGTCGAGGTTCTGTGCCAGCACCCGTTCTTCGAGGACGGCGGTCTCGAAATCGTTCTTGACGCTCTGCAGCGCTCTGGAGGTTTCGACGTCGACCTGCCGCTGAGTGTCCAGAATCGCCGTGGCGTTCGCCTGCACCGCAAGGTGCTTCGGTCCGTACCGTTCTTCCAGCCGGCTCTTGTCGCGCTGCAGCTCGTTCAGCTTGGTCTTGAGCGCCTGCACCTGCGTGTTCTGAGCGATCACGGGAATCGCGTCGGGCGCAGTGGTCCCCGACATGGACTTCACCTGGTTATAGAGCGCTTCCTTCTGAACCTTGGCCGTTCTCGCGTGAATCAGCGCGTCGTTGAGCGCCGTGAGCCGTGTTGTGACGATGTTCTGCTTGTCGTCGAGCGACATGGCATTCTGTTTGTCGCGGTACTCGGCCAGTGCCTGTTCGCTTTCCCGGACCTTCTGCTGCTGCTTGTCGAGCTCCTTGGCCAGCCAGTTCAGCATGTTCTGGGACGATTCGAGCTTGATGGCGAGGTTCTGTTCCGTGTACTCGTCGACCAGGGTGTTCACCGCGAGCGCGGCAAAATTGGGATCCGCCGACATGAAGGTCACGTCGACGAGACGGCTGGTGCGGATCGGCTCGACGGTGACGCGTCCGATAAACGAGCTGACCAGCGCCGACTCGTCCGGCGTCTCGTCCACCTTGGGCGCTTCCTGGGGCGCCGGCGCCGCCGGCTTTCTGAGGAGGCCCATCAGCCTCGTTTGGAAATCGTTGATCATCGACACTGGCGTGGGCGGCGGTACCGCGGTGCCATTGAACTCGGGAATGGTTCCGAGCTTCAGCCGCCTGACGACGCGGCGCACGAGATCGCGCCCCTTGAGAATCCGGAACTGCGTGTTGTAGTAGGGTTCGGGGTCCTCGTAGTACGTGTTCTCCGACGAGTTGAGGCCCGGCACCGCGGTCGATCGCTCGTCCTCGATGAGGAGCTGGGCCCGCGCCTGGAACACCTTGACGTTCGTGTACCCCTGAATCATCAGCACGGCGGTCGTGAGGATGAACACCGAGACGGCGATTCGTCGATAGCGGTACAGAATCGCGAAGCGATCCAGAAGGTGAATGTCACCGTCCGGCGCGTACGGCGCCCCGGCGGGCGGGGGCGCAAACACTCCGGGAGACGAATCGGCGCGCGCGTTGGGGGGCAAATCGGCCATCACGTCGATTTACTTTCCCGGTGTCACCGGCTGCCCGGTCAGTTTCGTGGCCAGGACGCCGGATGCCGCCGCCGTCGTCATCACTGCGGCAACCGACGCCGGGTTGCTTCCGAGCGCCCCTGCAAACGGCGGAATGCTGAACGGCATCTTGACGACGGCCGTCACGGCTTCGCCCGCGTTCACGCTGATCAGCTGGCTGGCAGTCAGAACCGTCTGATCGCTCGCCATCACCTCCACGATGTAGCTGCCGGGATCCATCGCCTTGAACGCAAACGCTCCGGCCTTGTCGGTGAGCTGCGTTTCGACGATCTTGCCGACGCGGGCGTCGCGCAGCCGAACCACGGTGTTGCCCAGCTGACGGTCCGTGGAATCGACGGCGTTGCCCTTGATGGTCGTCAGGACGTCGGGGCGCGCGGCGGGAACGCTCGGCGTCGTCGCGCCGCCGGGCTGCTGGGCGGACAGGTGCTGCGCCCCGGTCACAACGAGCGCCGCGATGATGAGCGAATTGATGCACGTCATTACAGTCCTTGCTAGTAGCCGGTTAGAAATGTACAACCCGTTGAGCCTTCGAAGGGTCTTTATATGACATTAAATACATTAACATGTCTATAAGACCGATGGTAGCACATTGTATAGAACTTGGACAAGCAACTTGACGGCCGGTTGCCAGGGTGTTGTGGCCCAGGTAGGGGAAAGCAGCTATCCTGTTGATCAGCTGGCGCTTATAGGCCTATTGTACCCCATTCTTGAACCGGAGGCTTCACGTCATGGGCCGGCGCGTTTGTGGCGTTCCTTTCGTCGCGAGCTGAGAGCCTGAGATGCGCTGGCGAGCGGCGCTGGTCGCAATGGCGGTCGGTGCCGGCTTCATGCCGATCCCGCCCGCAGTCGTCGAGCGGCTGTACTCGACGCGGATGTACCTCGCGCTGCAGTCTCTGTTGACCTCCTGCTCCAATCGAGCGCCGATTGCAGTGCTCGACCTCCTGATCGTCGGTGTGGGCCTTGTGTGGATCGGCCTGTCGTTGCGAGACGTTCGGCGAGCGACCACCTGGTTCCTCGCTGCGCTCCGCATCCTTGCCCGCACGATCGTCTGGGCGGCCGCGTGCTATCTCATCTTCCTCGCGACGTGGGGGCTCAACTACCGTCGTCTCCGACTGGTCGACAGGCTCGCCTTCGATGCGTCCGGGGTGACGGCGGAGGCGGCGCGTGCGGCCGGCGGCCTCACCGCCGCTCGGCTGAACACGCTGCACGCCCAGGCGCACGCCGGGGGGTGGGCGGCGGCCGACGGAGTGGACCCGGGCCTTGCGGACGCGTTCGCGCGAGCCGTTCACGAATTGGGCATCCGGCGACCGATCGTCGTGGCCCGTCCGAAGAGAACGGTGCTCGACTGGTACTTCCGCCGCGCCGGCGTCGATGGGATGACGGACCCGCTCTTCCTGGAAACGCTCGTCGCCGGCGGGATTCTGCCGTTCGAGCGTCCCTTCGTCGTGGCGCACGAATGGAGCCACCTTGCCGGCATAGCCGATGAGGGGGAAGCGAATTTTGTCGGGTGGCTGGCGTGCGTTCGTGGTCCGGTTGGCGACCAGTACAGCGGCTGGCTGTTTCTGTACAGCGAGCTCGCGCGTGCGGTGCCCGCGCGCGAGCGCGCGATGCTGGCGGCGACGCTCGGCCCGGGACCCCGCGCGGATCTGCAGGCGATTCGCGATCGCTTCGCGCGAGAAGTCAACCCGCGGGTCTCGACCGCCGGCTGGCGGGTCTACGATTCGTACCTGAAGGCCAATCGCGTCGAGGCTGGCGCCGCGAGCTACGCCGAAGTCGTCCGTCTGGTGCTCGGCGTGCGATTGCACGGCGCGCCGGTCCTCATTCCATAGCGCGAGGACGTGCAGGGCGAGCCTTTCAGGCTCGCCGACCCTTTCAGGCTCGCCGAGGCGACCCTGAAGGGTCGCCCTACGTACGCAGCGGCGTCGCCGGGCGCGGCCCAGCGTCACGCGGATCGCCCTTGTAATACACCTTCTCGAGAAACAGGCCGGAGGGCGGGGCGGTCAGAGCGGCGGGGGCGCCCGATCCCTCGGCGAGCAGGAAAGCGACGAGGCCGGGCTCGAGGGCGCCGCGTCCGATCTCCACGAGCACGCCGACGATCCGCCGCACCATTTTCCACAAGAAATGGGATCCGTGGATGCTGACCAGCACGAGATCGCCGTCTTCGATCACGTCAAGGCCGTCCACACGCACGAGAGTCGATGGCGGCGCTTCGCCCGGCTCATCTCGGGCGTCCGCTGCCGCGAAGGAACGGAAGTCGCGCATGCCGACAAACGCGAGCGCCCCCTCCTGCATCCGCGTCACGTCGATCGGTTCCTTCACCCACCAGACGTAGGCCTTGGCGAGCGCCGTCCGGCGCCGGGCGATCTGATAGAGGTAGCGGCGCGCCACCGCGTCGTGACGCGCGTGAAATCGATGGGGGACCTGAGCGGCGGCGAGGATATTGATATCGGCGGGCAGTTCGTCGTTCAGCCGTCGACCGAGCGTCCCGGCGGGCAGGCGCGTGCTGACGTCGAGGTGCGCGATCTGGGCGAGCGCATGGACGCCCGCATCGGTGCGGCCCGACCCATACAGCTCGAAGTCCTTGCGGCCGGTCACCGTACGGACGGCGCGATCGATCTCACCTTGAATCGTCCTGGCGTTCTTCTGAATCTGCCAGCCGCTGTACCGCGTGCCGGCGTACTCGATCGTGAGCTTGAAGCGGGGCACGCGCCATTCTGGCACGGCTGAAGCCGCGCCCAACGTACGACAGGGTTCGCTTATAATCGCTGTCTTCATGGCCGGAGCCGCTCCTGCGCCCCGCCTCGTGATCACCGACGCGCTCGGCCGGCGCATCGTCAACATCGACCGGGCGCTGTTCACGATCGGCCGGCGGAGCGAAACCGATCTGCGGCTGCCGGGCGCCGACATCTCCCGTGTCCACGCCGAAATCACCGTCGAGAACGGGTCGTGCACCATTCGCGACAAGCAGTCGCGGTTCGGGACGTTCGTCAACGGCGACAAGATCAGCGAGAAGCTGCTCGCGCACGGTGACCAGATCCGGCTCGGCCAGGCGGGCGACACCGAAATCGTGTTCTTCGTCGACGACGAGGCGCCGTCGGTGGAGAAGAGCGCCATCTCGGCGGCCAGCGAGCTCCGTCAGATGTCGGCGCTGCTCGAGGGGCTGCGCGCGCTCGGGTCGGGACGCGTGCTCGACGAAGTGCTCGCGATGGTGCTCGACTCCGCGATCGAGGTCACCGGCGCCGAACGCGGCTTCATCATGCTCGCGAACCGCGAGAAGCTGCTCGAGTTCAAGCTGGCGCGCGCCCGCGGCAAGGTCACCTTGTCGGGCCGCACGTTCGAGACGAGCCGCAAGATCCCCGAAACCGTGTTTGCGACCGGCCAGCAGACGATCGTCGAAGATCTGCTCGACGGCGACCTCGCGCAGCTCCATACCGGCACGGTCGCGCTCGGCATCCGTCACGTGCTGTGCACGCCGCTGCGGCTGGTGCGCTACGTCGAGCGCGCGGAGCAGAAGGGCGCCGACGAAATCATCGGCGTCCTGTATCTCGACAGCCGGGAGCGGGGCGCGCTGCGGTCCGCGTCCGCAAAGTCCGCCCTCGACACCCTCTCGGCCGAAGCCGCGCTGGCGATCGAGAACGCGCGGCTCTACCGCGAGGCGCTCGACAAAGCGAAGTTCGAGCAGGAGCTGAAAGTCGCCGCGGCGATCCAGCAGTCGCTCCTGCCGGTGGCCCATCGCGAGGGCGCTTTCTTCTCGACCGCGGCCGCCTCGGTCGCCTGCCGCGCGGTCGGCGGGGATTTCTTCGACTACGTCGATCTCCCCATGGACCGGTTCGGCTTCATCGTCGGCGACGTGGCCGGCAAGGGGTCGCCGGCGGCGCTGCTCGCGGCGGCCGTGCTGGGGATGTTCAGCGCCGAGGCCACGTATCAGGCGGGCGCCGCGCCGCTCATCACGCGGCTGAATCACGGCCTCTTCCGCCGTGCGATCGAAGCGCGTTTCCTCACGACGTTTTACGGGATCCTCGGCGCCGACGGCTCGTTCACCTACTGCAACGCCGGGCACAACGCGCCGCTGCTCGTGACGGCCTCGGCCATCCGGCGCCTCGAGACCGGCGGGGTCGTGCTCGGGCTCTTCGAGCGCGCGGCGTTCGAGGAGGAAACCGTCACGCTCATGCCGGGCGATCTGATCGTGGCGTTCAGCGACGGGGTCACCGAAGCCATGAATCCGGACGGCGAGGAGTTCACCGACGATCGGCTGCTGGCGTGCGCAAACGCGCATCGCGGAGGGACGCCGCAGGAGGTGCTCGACGCGCTGCTCGCCGCCGTCCAGGCGTTCTGCGCCGGCGCGACGCAGAGCGACGACGTGACCGTCGTGACGGTCCGCTACAACGGCTGAACAGCTATTCTTTTCCTTTGTCTTTTGACGTCCGCGATTCGACGGCCTTCGAAAAAGCGTCGGCTTCTTTCCTGATCTGCCGGACCATGGCCTTGTATTCGATGGAGTTTTCGCGGAGGCGCGCGAGCTGTTCCCACAGCGTCCGGATGTGTGCAAGGCGGGCACGCTCGTCGACGCCTTTCACCGTGGACGGCGCGTTCTTGGAGTGGCCTGACATGGTCTGCGATTCCCACGTTCCTCGCGGGGAGACGTTGGCCATGTTCCCCGCGGGGATACGCCGGCCATTTTCGCACGAACTGGAGGAATTGCCAGCGGTCAGCGGACGAGGTCAGCGGATTGTCGAGGTGGCTCGCTTGCAGGTACAACCGCGCCCAAGGGCGGCACGCGGTTGGCACGGTACATTCTTCAGCGGCCCTTATCTTGCCGGGCGAAGCTTGACGACGCGCCTGGTCCGCGTTTCGGCGACGTAAATCGTCCCATCGCGAGCGACCGCGAGATCGTGAACCGCGTTGAACACCGGATGCCCCGGTGTTCCGAAGCCGATCGCGGCGACGGTGTTCCAGTCGCGGTCAAGCTTCAGCACGCCGTTGGTTGCGGGATCGTAGTCCGCTCGCCGCACGCCGACGTAATACCCACCAGCGGCATCGACCGCGACTCCAAACACCCTGCCCTTGTCTTGCGCGCCGCGCCACTCCCGCTTGAACGCGCCGCCGCGGTCGAAGACTTGAATCCGCGAGTTCTCACGGCTCGCCTCCAATCGACCGGAGAGTAACACGTTCCGTCTGCGAACGGAGGGCGACGGAAAGCACTACAATTCTTCCTGGCCCACCAAGGAGCTCTCGACTGGACGTTCATCTCGTCGACGGCACGTACGAACTGTTCCGGCACTACCACGCGCTTCCGTCCGCACAGGATCGGGATGGACGCGAAGTGGCGGCGGTGCGGGGCGTGGTCGCGTCCGTGCTCGGCATGATCACGGGCGGAGCCACGCACGTCGCCGTCGCGACCGATCACGTCATCGAGTCGTTCCGCAACCGGCTGTGGCGTGGCTACAAGACGAGCGCGGGCGTCGAGCCGGACCTCCTCGCGCAGTTTCCACTGCTCGAAGAAGCACTGTCGGCCGCCGGCATCGTCGTGTGGCCGATGATCGAGCTCGAGGCGGACGATGCCCTCGCGGCCGCGGCTGAGGCCGCCGCTCGCGACGCGCGCGTCGATCGCGTGATCATCTGCACGCCGGACAAGGATCTCGCGCAGTGCGTGCGCGGCACGCGGGTCGTGCAGATGGATCGCCGCACGCGCACCATCCGGGACGAAGCCGGCGTTGTCGCGAAGTTCGGCGTGCCGCCGGCGTCGATCCCCGATTATCTCGCCCTGGTCGGCGACGCCGCGGACGGTTTTCCGGGCCTGCCGGGCTGGGGCGCCAAGTCGACCGCGGCCGTCCTCGCCCGGTACCACCACCTCGAATCGATTCCGGCGGACTGGCGCCGGTGGGGCGTGAACGCCGCGAACCCGTCGGCGCTCGCGGTGACGCTGTCCCGTGAGCGTGAGCGAGCGTTTCTGTTTCGCTCGCTCGCGACGCTCCGAACCGATGTCGATCTGTTCGAATCGGTGGACCAATTACAGTGGAAGGGTCCCACTCCGCCATTCGCCACGCTCGCGGCGCAACTCGACTCGTCACCGCCGGGCGTTCCCCGAGCGCGTCGATCACGGAACGCAAAGTCCGCGAACCCCGCTAAGTAAGTCTGAGAGAAACCGTGGCCCGATGCAGCGCGACCCTTTGAGGTCCCCGTCACCGTTGCCGTCTGAAACTGACCGACACGGCCATTAGTCAAACGTGGAGGTCGGTGTGCCTCGGCGTGGCGACGGCGTGACCTCGAACGTGAAGCGAAGCGCCGGAATTCTGTTGCCTGGGTGGTCGTCGGCGTACGTCAGCTGCGGCAGCCGATACAACTGCTGCGGTTCATTCGGGGGGCCCTGGTAGATTCCTGGATACAGGTCGATCAGGTGCCCGCCCGGTTCGCCAGCGGCCGTGAAGTTGATGACGACGTCGCCCTGGCTGTTGAAGCCACAGGCGTAGCCCATATACGCGTTGTCGTAGGTCGCTGTGTAGATGTTGTCGTATTCGGTCCAGCCGACGCCCTTGAGGTGAATCGTCACCGGCGTGCCGGCCGGCCCCGAGGCTGGTGTCATGCTGACGATGCTCGTTTCGATGGCGAAGAACGCACGCGCGAGCAGGTCATCACCCCGTCGCAGCGCGACGCCGTGCCGGCCGCCGACGTCCTCGGGAATCGTCACGGGCCACTCGATCCGTCCGTCGCTTCCGGCCGTGACTTGCGCGATCACGTTGTCTCGAGGAGCAAAGCCGGACTCGGCGACGCGGCTCCCGACCGACGTTTCCCACACGAGCCGCAGTGGCGCGGCCGGCTCGAAGCCTTTGCCGCGCAGGATCGCGCGGGTGCCGACAGGTCCTTGCGTCGGAGTGAGCGCCAGCGACGCGCCTGCGAGCTGAAGCTCGGTCTTCGGGATCGGCTGGGGCTGATACGGTTCGGCGTACGCCGCTCGCGCGGCTCGCCCTGGTGTCGTGCGGAACCCGAACTGAGGCCGCGGCAAACCTGCGACCGGCGACTGCTCGTAATTCAGATAACCCTGCCCCTGCCAGCCCGTGTACAACTTGGCGACGTGATCGCCGACAGGACCGGTCGCACGAAACCGCGCGACCGCCGATCCGCGCGTGCTCGCGGCCGACACCCACCCGACTTCGTGATTGTCCCAGTTGACCACCCAGGTGCTTTCCATGGTGCGCCAGCCGAGCCCTCTGACCGTCAGCTCGATCAACGTTCCAACAGGTCCCGATGCTGGCGTCAACTCGAACGTCGGCCTCACGCTGATCCCGTTCTGAGCGACTGGTTTGCCGTCGATGAGGGCGACGACGTCGTGCACCCCGCCATAATCCTCGGGAATGCTGAAACGTGCGTCCATCCGTCCGGCCGCGTCGACTGGAAACCGACCGAGCGCTCTGGTGGTCTCCGAGTATTTCTTGCCGCGGAAATGGTTGTAGTCCTCGATTACCCATCCGCCGTCCACTGTGCCCCACGCGAGGTCGACGGTCTTCGCCGGCGGCAGGCCTGTGGCCGCCGCATGCACGCTGGCGCCGACGACCGCAGGCTTGTCGTACGTGAGATCGAGTGTTGCGAGGGCGGTGCGAGTTGATGCACGCGCGGCATCGGCCGCGGACCGGGACGCGGCCGCTGAAGGAGATCGCGAACAGCTGGAAAAGGACCCGGCGATGCCGGCCAGGACGCAGACACCGCAGAGCAGACGTTTCATGGACCGGAGGGCCGTCGGCCGGCCTACTGGACAATCGTGATTTGCGACGCCAGCACTTCGAACGGCTTGAACTCGCCGGTGCGGCCCTGCGGATCCTTCGCGGTCACCGAATAGCGAAGCACGCCGGTCGGGGCATCATCCGGGACGATCCACTTGGTGACCCAGAAGTCCCGTTCCGGCTGCTGCGCGTTCTGGCGATCGCGCATCGGAAGATCGAGGGTCTTGCCGCCGTAGACCAGATGAACCACGAGCTCGGTCGCACGGTCCCGCTTGCCCGTGGCCGGATTGATCGCGGTCATCCGGAACCCGAGCGGCTCGCCCCGTTTGAACTGACTGTTCAAGATGCAGTTACGGGGATGGCCGGGGGGATAGAAGTAGACGAGGTCCCCGTAGACGATCAGCCGATCCCCGCCTGATTGTCCGGCGAGAAGCGAAGTCGCCAGCATGGCCACAACGGCCAGCGCGCAACAGAGGTGACGCTTGTTCACGGCGATAACCCTATCCGAGTCACATGATTCTGTCCAGTGGAACCAGCAAGGGGATTCTGACGTTCGAGATCCTTTGTTTCGCCCACTTCGAGGACTCGTCTCACTCGATCGCTGCTGCCTGCTGGAATGTGCTGCCGGGGCGGGAAGGGATTAAGGTTTCCCTCGACCTGGAGCGTAGTCTGGACGATTTCTTCGTGACTGGACCCGGCATAGCCGAGTTGGTTGCCGAGGTTGCTGAGTGCGCTCTGTGACGGCGTCTCCTCAGGCCGGCATGCTGGGAGGAGACCACGGAACGTCTTCAGACTCGCGTGGCCTGGTCGAGGTGTTCGGGGAGTTCACGGCTTAGCGACCTGCTCAGCTTGAGCTTCCCGAGTGCTTGGATCGCCCCGACGCCTTTCCGGTGAGGAGGGCGGACCGACAGGTCTTTCGATACGCCCCCCACCAGTGCTTGAAACTGCTACCGGATTGCCAAATCAGAAGTTGACGAAGTAGTCGTTGTCGGCGGCGAACGCCCGCAGTACCGAGATGGGCTCGGCGGGGTTGTCTGACAGCTTGGCGACGCGCGTTTCACCCATCGAGGTGACCGTGATCAAGGGCGAGTGCCCCGGCGCCAGCGCGTCCTGCGGCACGCGTACGAGATCACCAGACCCGCAGATCAAGTACGCGCCTGGCCTCTGGATGTCATTCCAACTCATCTCCTGCAACCGCGAACTCCGGTGGTCCGACGACGAACTCTGTCCTTTCGTCATTGCGACTGCCATGTGGAACCTCCCTGCCAGTGTTGCTGAGTTAAGGGCCTCGATGACGCCATATGCGTTACGCGGCCGCCCACATCGTCTCGCAATGCGTGTGCCTCTGGAACGCTGTGAAAAAGCCACACACACACAATTAGAGACGTCCGCCTATAACGCATCCTTCAGCAGCTTCCCAGCGCAAACGATTTGAAAGGAGTGAGTTCTGGCGACTGTGTCGAGGCCACGCTTCGCAGGGCGCGGGACTCGGGTGAGTACGGATTACGCCCAAACGTCACGCATCGACGAAACCCTATGTAAGAATGGCGCATCGCTTTTGTACGAAAAGACTGACTCATTCGTCTCGCGGCGACGTTTCCCTACTGTCAAATTGATTTGTCGTCTCGCGTCAATCGCTGTTCCCATTGAGGAGCTTATTTGAAGGTACAACTCCATGATCACAGCGATCTCGTCGTGCGTCGGCGTAACCATCTGCTCCACGTCATCGTGTGGTCTCGACACGTGCGAGTGTCCCGTGAGACGGACGCATGGAACGTCCTGAGAATCCGCACGACGTTTCGAGTGCGGATTGGATGAAGCGCGCGACGCGACAACTCCGAGCGACACCAGGACGTGGACCTTTGGCATCGGTGCGCATGTTCGCTGCGTCGGAAAAGGACGAAAGTCGCGCTGTACGCCGTTCTGTCGGGACGTGGTGGCGATCCTCGAGGCGTTTGGCTGTCGCGACAGCCAGACGCACCCGCTGACCCCGTCTTTCCGAGCGCTCGGGGTGGACGCCTCGGTGCCGATGCCGTGCCAGCGACTCGTCGCTCGACACACGGCGACCGCATGTCAGGTCTGCGCGTCGCTCAGCGCGAAGACCGTCACACCTCACACCCTGCGGCACGCCGCGGCCATGGCGCTGCTCCGGCGCGGCGTCGACCTGACGGTAATCGCGCTGTGGCTCGGGCCACGAATCAACGGAGCCGACAGAGGTGTACTTGCCATGCGGACATGCGGCTCAAAGAGCGCGCGCTCGCTCATGCCACCGCATCCGGCCTCGTTCCCGATCGCTATCGGGCTCCCGATCCGTTGCTGGCCTTCCTCGATGCTTTGAGTTTCTTCGTGGCTGGACTCGGCATAGCCGAGTTGGTTGCTGACTGCGCTGCGTGGCTGGCGTCTCCCCGGGCCGGCCTGCTGGAGGAGACCACGGTAACGTCTTCACACTCGCGTGTCCTCCGGCGAGGTGTTCGGGGTTAGGGCCATCGAACTCGTGCTGGAGTGCTCGGCAAAACTCAGTCCAGTTCAGGGCTTAGCGACCAGCTGAGCTTGAATTGCCGAGTGCCTGGACCCGCATCCCGGTGAGGAGGGCGAACCGACAGGTTTTTCGATACGCCCCCCACCAGTGCTTGAAACTGCTACCGGATCGCCAAATCAGAAGTTCACGAAGTAGTCGTTGTCGGCGGCGAACGCCCGCAGTACCGAGATGGGCTCGGCGGGGTTCTCTGACAGCTTGGCGACGCGCGTTTCACCCGTCGAGGTGATCGTGATCAATGGCGAGTGCCCCGGCGCAAGCGCGTCCTGCGGCACGCGCACGAGATCACCAGACCCGCAGATCAAGTACGCGCCTGGCCTCTGGATCTCATTCCAACTCATTTCCTGCAACCGCGAACTCCGATGGTCCGACGACGAGCTCTGCCCTTTCGTCAGTGCGACTGCCATGTCAAGCCTCCTTACCAATGTGGACGAGCTAGCCTCGATAACGCGATACGCGTTACCGGTCGCCACCTGCTGTCGCAATCCGTGTGCCTCTGGAACGCTGTGAAAAAGCCACACACACACACAATTAGAGACGTCCGCCTATAACGCATCCTTATCAGCGCATCGCAGCGCAAACGATTTGAAAGGCGCGAGTTCTGGCGACTGTGTCGAGGCCACGCTTCGAATGGCGTGGGACTCGGGTGAGTACGGATTACGCCCCAACGTCAGGCATCGACGAAACCCCATGTAAGAATGGCGCATTGCTTTTGTACGAAAAGAGTGACTCGGTTCATTCGCCTCGCGGCGACGTTTCCTTACTGTCAAATTGATTTGTCGTCTCGCGCGTTAATCGCTATTTCCCATTGAGGAGCCTATTTGAAGGTACAACTCATGATCACAGCGATCTCGTCGTGCGTCGGTGACTATCTGCTCCACGTCATTGTTTGGTCTCGAAACGTCGTGCTGATTTTCACGAGGTTCCATGCGTCTGTCTCAAACAGGACACCCGTGTCTCAAACAGGACACCCGCTCTACGCAACCGAACGACACCATGTTGTGTCGCAAGTGTGCGAGTACACCAGATAGTGGGTGTTCCGACCGCCTCCTGTAGGTGTTCGATTGTTTGCGGGTTGTAGAGTCGGTGACTTGACGAGCGCGAAAGTTGGGAGCTGTCCGCCCGCGTGAGCTCATGCCTCCGAATCGGAAGGCACATTTTTCGACAACGGCAGAGGTGTGCGTTTTTGAACAGACACGGCCGGAAGTCCGCACGTTGAGCTTGACGGTCGCGGGCAAAGGCGTTACGTCGCGAGGGCTCAGGCGTACGGCATCAGCTATCAGGCGAGCGCACGCCAATGACGTTGACGAGCTGCGACGGAACCACCGCAACCCGGCATTGTTCTGAATGTCTGCCTGCAATTCGCGGCCTGCCGTCGCCGCCGTGATGGGACGACCCACCACGGACGCTCAGGGGAGCGCGTCAAGGGATGAACGTGAACTTGACCTGACCGGTGATCGTCTTCGTAAGCCCGAGGAGCGATCCGCCGAGCGGTCGAGCGCGCGTTGTCACACGAACGTAATAATCCCGGGTGGGGTCGAGCTTTGCGGTATCGGCCACCGGCACGCGGCTCCACTTCGTGAGCCAGGCCTTCACGACCGCATCATCTTCGGTTACCAGCACATCTTCGACACGGCCGTCCACGGTGCGTGTGAGAGTGTGGCGCCGCGTGAGGTTGTCGTACTGATCCGTCGTCGCCACGATGGCCGTCCCGATCGTTCGGTCGATCCAGGCAGGCGTGCGCAGCTGGAGCTCATAGGTGAACGTCGTCCGCAGGCCGCTCGCGATCGCCTCGCGCACCGCGTCGGTATACGCGTCGTTCAGCTCGAACGACACGACGACGTGGTTGTCGCTGATGGAAGGGGTGATCCGCAGTGTCTCCTGGGATCCCACCGTCGCCACGCCGAGAATCAGCAACACAAACCAGACCGAGAATCTTCGAATCATCATGCGCATGTGTCAGTACCGAATCGCGACGGCCATCGTCGCACGCCAGAACGATAGATGTTCGGGGCCGAACGAAAGGCCCCCGCTGTCGGTGTTGCTGCCGACGCTCTGAAACCGGCGGACTTCCCAGCAGACGCCAATCCCGTTGGTCAGGAACCCGACAGCGCCGACACCGACGTCGAGCCCGGGGATGACGCTCGAGACATCGAATACGTTGGAAGCGGTCGTCGTCCTGACGCGCATCAACCCGGCGCCTCCCACAAAGTAAGGCCGCAACGAATACTCCGTCAGCCGGTGCGGCGCCGCCACAACGACATTGCCGGTGATCGTCGTCACACGGCTGCCGACCACCAGGTGCTTGTCATCGGGCTCGAAGAATCCGGGCGCGTCGGCGACGTCAACCTCCACTCCCAGCACCTCGCCCAGTAACACTGCGCTGGCGCCGATCGCCGGATTCGGCTTGCCGACGGCATTATTCGGCACAAACGTCGTCCCGCCGCCGAAAGTGGCGCCGATGAACGGGCGAATCTGCCGCTCTCCGGCGTATGTCCGCGCGGATATTAGCAGAAGACCCGCTACCAGTACAATCGTGCTCCGCGCCGCGCCCGGGACCCTCATCGGACGAAAATCGACAGAAACAGCCGCGCAAACGGCGAGACGGTGACATCGCCCGCCGACAGCGCAAACGGCCGCGCCAGACCCTGGCTGTTTGCGAGCAGAATCAGCGTCACCCCGCGCCGGGGAACCGTAATGATCATCGACGACGAGGCGTTGTCGCTGACGCCGAACTGCCAGACGATGCGCTCGCCGTTGTAGGCCTGGACGAACCAGCCGTACGCGTGCGGCAGGGGCTGCCCGTTCGCGCCGGTCGGCGGCGTCCACGCGAACGCCAGCGCGTCGGGCCGCAACGGGTAAGAGCCCTTCTTCAGCGCCAGATCGAACTTCTCGAGGTCGATGACCGTTGAAATCAATCCGGAAGCCGGCGTGAGCGTCGACGCGACGTACGATGAGGGCGTCGCCCGGCCACGCGCGTCCACGGCATAAGGCGTCGCCAGCCGGCGGAGAACGTCTGAATAACGCTGTAAGGCGGACGCGGTGAAGGCTTCGGCCGGCGCCGTCAACCGTACGACGTCGGACCCCGGAACCGACTCCATCATCGCCATGCGCTCCAAGAGGGCCGACATGCCCCATCGGAACGTCGAGTCGGTGCAGCCGGCGACCGCCGCCGCGACGGGTGCGAGCCGTTCGGGGCGATAGGAGAAGGTGAGACCGTTGACACCGGCCGTGGTGTGCGTCAACAACTGCCGGATCGTCGCGGCCGCGTCAGGACTCGAGGGA
Source organism: Acidobacteriota bacterium (assembly GCA_003222535.1). Lineage (GTDB taxonomy): Bacteria > Acidobacteriota > Vicinamibacteria > Vicinamibacterales > CAVVIG01 > QHWJ01. The sequence continues at coordinate 18,477 of QHWJ01000352.1, forward strand.
GCGAATTTGCTGACCGGATCGTCGATCGCCAGCCATCCATCCGACGCGCACCGGACCGCCAGCGACGCAACGATCGCCTGCGCCGTGCCATCCAGCTGGAAGGGCGTGTCGAGCCTGGTGGCGATGTTGCGTTCGACGTCCTGGTGGCCGAAGGCTCCCTCCCAGTTCACGTTGGCCGGACCGACGATCGCTGCCGCCAGCCCGGGAATCCCTGCTTGCGTGCGAAGAGATTCGAGATAGTCGCTGAAGCGAGACAGCACCAAATCGTCGGCGGCGTGCACGAGCGCGCCCACTGACAATGACAAAGCCATCGCGAGCAGCAGCAGCGGCGGACGACGCATGGATATGGCCTGCGGCCAGGGAAGCCTCCATCATACCGGAGGATCGGCCGGGATGGTGCAATCCTGAAGGCCCGGTCGCCGATACGCCGTACGCGGCCTGCCCGCAAGTTGTAGGGCGACCCTTTCAGGGTCGCCAATCACTTCTTCAGGCTTTGAACGGCGTCCCCCTTTTTACGGCTTTTTCCCGGCTTCGTCTACTACTTCAAGCCAAGCTTTTTTCCGGCCGCCAGCAGTGCGATCGATTCACGAATGCGCCTTTCGCGCGTTTCCAGTCGTTTAGCTGTGTGAATCCAAACGACGAAGTCACGCCGGTAGGTGGGCGCCAGCTCGCGAAAGAATTCCCACGCTTTGGAATTTGCCTTCAGCGCTCTGGCGATGTAGACCGGTAGGTCGGGGATTATCGGTCGTGGCGCGTAAGTGTTGTTCGTAGGTGCCGCAGCGAGACCGGCCGACGTGAGCAGGCCGGCCGCCTCGAGTTCCAGCCATCGTTTCCGATTGATGTCCGACCACTTGCTCGTGGACTGTCGCGGCGTGACCTTGAGGGCGTATCGGTCGTCATCGAGACGTTTGACGAGACTGTCGATCCATCCGAAGCAAAGCGCCTCACGAACGGTGTCTTCGTAGCAGATCGACTTTACCCCTGTGTGGGCCTTGTAAAACACGAGCCAGAGCCCTGGACTCGACGTGTGATGCTTTGCCAGCCACGCCCGCCATTGTCGGCGACCCCGAACTTGCAGCGTCATGAGTTCTGCTGTCATGCCTTTTACACGGGCGCGTCGAGAAACGCCGAAATCATCGCAAGCAGCCAATTGGGGCTCTCCATCAGATACGAGAAATGATTTGCGCCGGGGAGCACCGCGAGCTGGCCACGCGTCAGCAGACGAGACAGCTCCACCGTGTGCTCCAGCCGAACGATATCCGCATCGCCCGTCATGACAAGCGTTGGCGCGTTTACCGAACGGATATCCGTCGGCGCATAGCCTTTGAAGTCGGTGGCGAGTCTCGCCATCTTCGCGACCAGTCGTGGCCAATCTGCTGGCCGGGGAGCGACCTTCGCGTATGCCTCTCGCATTGCAGGCGGCATGGTCTCGGCTGTTGCGTGCCTCAGACCGTCCGCGACGACTGGTTGGTAGCCGTCTAAAGCGTAGATCGCAGAGGCCAGTACAAGCTTGCGCACGAGCTTCGGGTGTCGGATAGCGATCTGCAAGGCGACGGTGCCTCCCACGCTGTAGCCGAAGATGTCAGCGCTTTCGAGACCAAGCCGTTCGAGGAGTGTGGCCGTATCATCTGCCATCTGTTCGAACGTCAAGGCGCGATCAATATCCGCTGTGTGCCCGTGCGCCTGCTGCTCGACCGCGATGATCTGTCTGGTTGCGGCGAAGTAGGGCAGAACCGGTCCAAACGAGGTTTCGATTGTGTTCAGGCCGCCGTGAAGCAGTACCAGCGGGCGACCGCTGCCGTGGGTCTCGTAATACATCTCGAGACCGTTCACCGATGCATACCTTCCCCTGCGGGCGGCCGCTGTGGCTGTCTTCACCGCTTGCCTCCTGCTCTTTGAGTCCGACGCCTGCGCCTGCTGTTCTGAACGTGCTCCGCTTAGTTAGGGAAATCGCCGCAAAAGCAACCCCGGCGAGCAGCTGGAAGAGCGTGCTCTGCCTAGAACACCGATCACTTTATTTGCTAGGAAAAATCACTTTTTTCTATGTGCGTCAACCGTGTCCTGCCTCCTACATCCTCGAAGATCACGCTGACCAGCGCTTCGCTGCGGGCGTACGGCTCCACGTCGAAGATCTGGGTATGTACGAGGCGCTCGGGCGCCAGAATCTCGCGGTAGACCCCCTTGAACGGGTACTCCTGGCCGTCGGGACCCCGGACAACAAAGTGCCAGGCTCCGCCCACTTGGAGATCGATCTCACAGACCGTAAGAGCGTTGTCGTCACATCCAGCCCACCACTGCATGACGTGCTCGCGCTTTGTCCATGCCTCGAAGACGAGACGACGGGGCGCATTGAAGTCGCGAGCCAGAACGATCTCGCGATCCGATGGCAGCGTCAGGGAGAGCTTCGAATTACTTGTCGCGGCGCCTGCGACCATGTGTCTTGCCTTTCCGCTGCAGCTCTTGCAGGTAGGTCTCCAGCCGGTCGAACCGTGCCTCCCACAGGCGGCGATATGGCTCGATCCAATCCGCCGCGTCCTTCAACCGGCGCGCATCCAGGCGGCAGGGCCGCCATTGTGCATCGCGGCCCCGTATCACCAGCCCCGCGCGCTCGAGCACTTTTAGGTGTTTCGAGACGGCGGGCATGCTCATATCGAATGGCTCGGCGAGTTCGGTGACCGACGCCTCGCCTGAAATGAGGCGGGTCAAGATCGCGCGCCGGGTGGGGTCGGCCAGTGCGCCGAAGATGGTGCTCAGGTGATCGGCGGCCGCGACGTATTCAACCATCAAGTTCAGTAACCTGTAAGTTAAATATACCGGCCTGGCCGTGCGTGTCAAGGAACCGGCTGCCAAGCGTTGGCGGTTGCACGCCGGTTGTGAGGGCTGAGATCTCGGCAGCCGCCGCGCGAAGACGACCTCACGACCTGTCGCTGCACGTCGTAACATGCCACTGCCGGGAAGGGATCACACGTCGTGCGGTGGTTTGCGACTAGCGTCAAACTGACGCGTTACAGGCCTGACGTCGTCCCCTTCGGGAGCCCGGCCGGCGGCTGACTTGCGGTCGTTGGTGTCTAAGCCTCCAGCAGTTCCCCCGGCCCGTAGCTTGCGACAGTTGACCCGATCGTGATGGTTGGTCTCGATTTCTATGACGTTTCTGTCGGTCCAGTGTTCTTTTTCAGAGGTAACGATGCGAGTGACCCGCCTGCTGATCGGGTTGACAACGCTGACAGTGCTGACGCTCGCGTCCGCTCGCAGCGCCTCAGCGTGCTCGTGCGAACCCAGCGGTCCTCCATGTCAGAACACTTTTCACGTAGATGCGGTGTTCGCAGGCACAGTGCTGAGCATCTCTGCCTTGCCAGACGAAGGACCACCGCTTCGACCGGGCGAATTCCGGATTCCGCAGGCTCTTCGCGTGGAGTTCGCAGAGGTGATGGCGTTGCGTGGCATTCAAGGGGCAGCCGTGAGCGTCCTGACGGCGGGCAGCGGTCCTGCGTGTGGTTACGCGTTCAAGGTGGGCGAACGCTACCTTGTGTATGCGAGCCGGAATCAGAATGGCACGGGTTTCGTCACGGGCATCTGTTCCCGAACGCGGCGGCTCGCGGACGCCGGCGATGATCTTCGTTTTCTGCAGACGCTGTCGACGCCGAGCGATACGCGTGGACGTGTCTACGGCACGATTAGCCACTGGGAACAAGATCTGGCGACCGGTGAGCCTCGCCAGCATGGCCCTGTGTCGGATGTCGTCCGTACGTGGTTCGGGCAGCGCCTTCGAGGCGTTGTCCGATGCACGAGGTCGCTACGAGGTGAAGGTGCCGCCAGGGCGGTACGAGGTCACGGCCTTGCCGCCGACCGGCTTCTCCACGCGCTACCTGCGGCGGACCATCGAGTTGCGCGACGCGCGCGCCTGCTTCGTCGCCGACTTCAGCGTACGGTTCGATGGACGCATCAAAGGAGTGGTCCGGCAATCCTCGGGCGAGCCGGCCGAGCGGGTGGCGGTCGAAGTCATGGCGGCGGACGCTGTTGGTAAGGCCGGGAACATTCAAACGCTTCGCGCGTCAACCGATGCCGGAGGAAGCTTCGAATTCGTAGAGGTCCCGCCGGGGCGATATGTCGTGGGCGTTGATCTCACTCCGAGGATGAACGCCGACGTCATCTTTCCTACGACCTTTCATCCTGGCACGATGGACGCGACGTTGGCGACGGTCGTTCAACTCGATGGCGGCCAACAGCGCGAACTCGAACCGATGACGCTCCCCCCGGCACGACGTTCGTACCGGCTCACCGGAAGAGTTGTGTTCGAGGACGGCAGCCCCGCGCCCGGCGCCTTTATTTCGCTGGCAGATGGTGGTGCGACGTGGAGGCAAGTTGCCGCCGGCATCAAACCTGAGTCTGATGGAACGTTCTCCTTCGTCGTCCATGAGGGACGCAGTTATCTTGCACGGGCTTCGTACTGGGACGAGGCGCAGCGAAAACAAATCGGCGGCGCCGTTGGTCCATTTGTGGTGACCGGAGAGATGGGGCCGCTGAAGGTGGTGCTGTCCGAGGCGCGGTGACCGGTTAGATTTGATCCGAAAGAGACCAGCATCGCGATCCCTTTCGGTTTATCGAATTTGAGCGGCGACACGCGTGCGACGCACACCAGCGCCCACCGCACCAGCGGCCTTGACACTTGACAGCGTCCGTCTTCGCGTGGAAATTGCACACTCACTCGCGCGCGTCGGGCGCGGTGCGAAACCGGGCGCTCTCGACACAGGAGATATCGACATGCCGCGTTGGACGATACGCGTTCTCCTCGGTCTGTGTAGCCTCATCGTCGTTACCGCGCTCACCGCTGCAGGCTGACTGTAACTCAGCTGACGAAGGTCTAGTAAGGGTAACCTTTAAGTCTTGGCGTCCTGGGCTTCCACTCAGGTAGGGGAGCGTATTTATCCCCGATTGGCATTTTTACCTTCGGCAGACTCTTGGCGTCGAGGATCTCGTCCTCCGGGATGACATCGTTTATATAGAGCAGAAAAGCCGTCAGCGCGTACACCTCATCGGCCGTTAGCGTCCCCTCACGATTGAGAGGCATGGCGCGATTGATGTAATCCCAAACCGTCGTCGCGAACGGCGAGCGAAGCGGCAGAATTCGTCCCCGGTCCCAGAGCTCAACATCCGGGCCGGCCTTGCTTTTCAACATGGGCGACGTGCCCCCGATCCCCGTCGCCCCGTGGCATCCCGCGCACCCCTTCGCGCGATAGAGTTGCGCGCCCTCCTTGGCGCTCCCGCGCCCGGGCGGGAGTTCCTCTCCGGTGGGACCGATGGAGATATCCCAGGCGCGGATTTCGTCTGCGGTTGGCGTGCGTCCCACACCATACGTCGGTGACTGCGCCAGCGCGGCGCCACCCATGAGCAACACAAACGGGAGAACTCTAAGCATTCCCATTCTGCACGCTCCCATCGCTCGCGATCCGCCAAGGCTGGATGGTGTTGTCCAGTCCCGGCACGGTGTACGAGGGATCCAACGGCACGTTCCAGTGCTTGGCGACCTGTGCGCGCGACGGTTGAACCTGACCCAGTTCGTCCGTGCAGCGCGAAAGGAGCTCGGTCTCCTGTCCGTCCCAATTCCACTGATAGCTGAAACGGGTATGGGCCATACGCTGTGGCGTCCCCTTGAACACAGCGTTGTTCCAGTGCTTGCCGGCGTCGGTGGACACCTCCACCTTCTTAATGGCGCCGCCACCGGACCAGGCTAGGCCGCTGATCTCGTAGAAGCCTCGGCCGGGCAGCTGTTGTCCGCCGGAAGGGAACGTGATGACCGATTTGGGCCCGATCTGGTAGCCGAGCGCAGCGACTTTGGGTTCCCGATCGAGATGCCCATAGTCGTTGTAGTTCATGTAGTACCGGTCCACCACTTTGATTCGTCGCAGATACTTGGAGTGAAAGATTCCCTCGAAGCCGGGGACCATCAGTCGTAGCGGAAACCCTTGCTGGGGCCGCAAGGCCTCGCCGTTCATGCCGTAGGCCACCAGACAGTCGTCCATCGCCTTGGCCAGCGGAATGCTCGACGCTCCCTTCACTTCCTCCGACCCTTCTGCGACGAACCAGGATGCCCCGTCTTTCAGGCCGCACTCCTTGAGCAGCACAGAGAGGAGCACGCCGGTCCATTCGGCGCAACTGGTCATCCCGTGCGTTTCCTGAACCGTCTTAGCCCTGCGCGACGACCGATTCCCCGCACACTCGATGAAATGAAGGCGGGTCACGGAAGGGAGGCGCTTCAGATCCTCCATGGTGAAGGTCAGCGGACGGTCCACCATCCCGTGGATCATGAGACGATGATCCCGGGGATCGATCTCCGGGATGTAGGAACCACGGGTCGTCCCCACGAAGTGGAGCGAGGATGGCGTGATCACCCCCACCGAATCCTGCAGCGGCGCCGCCACATGAAAGACGAGCCCGAAGGCATCGGGCGAAGGCCTACCGCCGTGGGCTATGCGTACCGAGGTGACGAAACGCGAGCGGTCGCCGTAGGCGATCTGATCCTTGTCGCCCTTGATCATTGCTGGCGATGCTGGTGTTTGGCCGATCACCGGTGCTGCGGCTCCCAAGGTAAAACCACCGGCCAATGCGGCTCCGCTTTTTAGGAAGTCCCTTCGAGCAGGTCGTTTCGAACCCATCGGTCTCTCCTTCTCAGATGAGCCTACCTGGAAATTGCTTCCCCGCAGTCGAAAGTATACGCCCGTCTCGGTGTCCAAAGCGTCTGGTACGACTACCGGCTCGCCGAAAAAATTGTGACGAAGCCCCGGCTGACAAGGACATCAACGCGGTACTTCGTGCGCAGCGGGACCTGGCGACGGTCACGCGCCTGCGGCGCCCGGTGTTGAACTACCTCGCCCTCGACATTGCGCTGCCGTTTGGCGTCAAGAACTGAAAATGGCCTTTGGCCGGCGGTTCGTCACCGGGCCCGCCGACGCACTCGGCCGCTTGAAACGGGCCGCAGAACAGCGTCCAATCCCACCGCCTGATTGAAGGGCGTTCAGCGCGCTGATCAACTGGTCGTGTCAGTCCGGCCTTGTCGCGTCGGTGGTTGAGATCGTGGGCGCGCGCTCGTACTGGCGATCCCGGGTGCTATTCCAACCGGAGCGCGTGCATCGGCGGAATTGATGCCGCCCGAGTGCCGGGAATCAGCGCGGCGACCAACGCGCACAGCGTCAGCGATCCGGTCGCCACAGCCAGGGCGACCGGATCCCAGAACTTCACGCCGTACAACTGCGCGGCGAGCAACTTGCCTGCGCCGATTGCCAGCGGCACGCCGAGTCCCAATCCTATCGCCACGCGCGTGAACGCGCTGCGCAGGACGAGATTCAACACCGCGCCCTTGTCCGCGCCGAGCGCCATCCGGATCCCGATCTCGTTTGTCCTCTGCGCGACCGAGTAGGCGGTGACGCCGTACAGGCCGATCGCCGCGAGCAGGAGCGACACGCCGCCGAAGAGCCCCGCGAGGCTCGCGACCGCGCGCTCCTGATCGAACGTCAGCG
>QHWJ01000112.1 GCA_003222535.1 Acidobacteriota bacterium
GCCATCGACTGATTCTCGTCGCGCTCATCCTGGCCGTCATCGGTGCTGCGTCGGGCACCGGCTTCGCCGCGCGGGAAAGCCCCGGCACTCCGGCCGCCAGGTCGGCGTTCGACACTGGCGAAGCCGCGGCCCGAGCCGAAAAGCTGGACGAGGCTGTCGCCGCGTTCCGCAAGGCCATCGCGGCGGATCCGGACTTCGTCGACGCACACCAGCGTCTGATCGAAGTCACACAGCGTGAACAGCTCCAGGACGTCCGGTCGACGAGCCTGCTTCGCCTGAAGCGGCAGTACGAACAGTGGGCCCGGCAACATCCGACACGCGCCGTGTATCAGGTGGCGCTCGGGCTACTCGCGAAGGACGCCGATCAGGCCGACGCCTACTTCAACAAAGCCCTCGCGGTCGCTCCCTCGTCTGCCAGCGCGCATTTCCTGCTCGCCAGAAACGCCGACACTCGCGGCGATTGGGACGCCCAGCGGAAGCATCTGAAGGCAGCCGTCGAGAACAATCCCGACGAGCCGCGCTACCTGCTGCGGTATGCGGTCGCGCATCTGAAGAGCGATCCGGCCCGCTTTCGCGCGCTCGCGTTGCAGGTGGTCGCCAGATTCCCGGCGAGTCCGTCTGCGGCCGAAGCGCTGTACAACCTCGCCGATGCCTCGTCTACCCTCGAGCGCCGCGGCTATCTGGATCGGCTTCGCGCGAGCTATCCGGTCGATCGCTTCACGTACGCCGCCTCCGCGATGAGCATGTTGTACGCCGACCTCGAGCCGTCCGACGCGCTGGCGCTCGCGCGCGACATGGTGCGGTCGCTGCCAGCCGCCGCGGTGTGGCCGCCGCGCGTCGCCGCGCAGGAAGCGATGACGCGCGCGAAGACCCTCATTGGCGGCGGGCAGTGTGACGAAGCCCTTGGGCTGCTCGAGAAGACGCCGCCTCCGTCCGGCAACCACGGCACGACGTGGACGCTGTTGAAAGCGGAAGCCGCCGCGGGCGCCGGCAACCGGGAGCAGGCGTACAAAACGCTCGTCGAGAGCGCGGCCGTATCGCCCGACGCGCGGGTCGACGCGGCCCTACCGAAATACGCCGCCGATTTGGGCAAGACGAGCCGCGATGTCGACACCGACGTCTGGAGCCTGCGTGACGCGCGCGCGACGCCGGCCGCCGCGTTCACGCTGCCGTCGGTGCGCGACGGCGCACCCGTACAGCTCGCCGGTTTTCGCGGCCGCGTCGTGCTGCTGGCGTTCTGGTATCCGACATGAGCCGGCTGCCGTGGGGAGTTCCCCCACTTGCAGCGTGTGTTCGAGATGTACCGGGACCGCGGCTTTACCGTGCTGGCGATCAACGTGGAACCCGAGCAGCGCAACTTGGTGGCTCCGGTGATGACCGCGCTCGGCGTCGGCTTCGTGCCGCTGCAGAGCGATTGGAAGTGGGCCGAGCAGCACTACGGCGTGAAAGGCACACCCGACACCGCGCTCGTCGACCAGCAGGGGCGCATCATGTTCAAGCCGCACGTGCATGACGCCGAAACGCGCGGCGTGCTCGCACGCGAAGTCGAGGCGCTGCTGAACCGTCAACGCTAATACCGCATGCGCCATATCTCTCGAAGGATTGGTGCTCTGCTCGTCGCCGTTTCGACGTGCTGGGCGGCGGGACCCGCAGCGCAGTCGCAGGCGTCGTCGCTCTTCGCCTTTACGACCAATGATTTCTGGCTCAACCTGCACCACTATCTGTACGTGCTGGGCCGCGCGCATCGTCGCATGCCCGACGCAACACAGCTGGCCGTCGCGAGCGCACCGGAGGACGAGCGGCAGGGACTGCTGCTGCTGACCGACGAAGAGCGCAGCATCTGGGATGCGTCGGTGACCGGGTATGCGAGCAGCCTGAGTCGGCAGTCGTCCGTGTTCCAGCCGCCGCTCGCGCCGATGACGATCACTCTCGCGAACACCGGCGACGTGACGGGATTCCCGCCGGCATCGTTCGACGCTGCCGCGCGAGGCACATTGGAGCGGGCCGCGACCGTTTATCGGAAAGCGTGGTGGCCGCGACACCGCGCGATGAACGACCAGTACCTCGCTCGCCTGCAGCAGCAGCTCGAACGTGACGGCCCCGCGATCGTGGAGGCACTCACGCGCATCTATCAGCTTTCGTGGCCCGAACGTCCGTATCCGACACACGTCGTGGCGTACGCGAACTGGCAAGGCGCGTTCTCGTTCACCGGCCGCCTGATGGTGTTGTCGTCGAACAACAATTCATTCAATGACCGCTGGTACCCGCTCGAATGCGTGTTTCACGAAGCCATGCATCAGTGGGACGATCGGGTCTCGCAGGCGCTGCAGGCGCAGGCGACGCGCCAGGGCGTGACCGTGGCGCAGGACATGTCACACGCACTCGTCTTCTTCACTGTCGGCTACGTGGTGCAACGACTGCACCCGGACCACGAGCCCTTCATCGACGCGGCGAACCTGTGGCGCGGCACATTGTCTGGTGCGCGCGTGCCGGTTGGACGCCTGCGGCCGGCTATTCAGGCGACGTGGAAGGCGTACATCGACGGCCGTGGCACAAGGGATGAGGCGTTCGCCGCGATGGTTGCTGCGGCAGCAGCCCCCTCACCGTAGCTCTAGTCCACCCTCCGCAGCGCCGGGCCGATCGCCGCATGACCCCGGCGGCAACGACCATTGAGTTTAATCTGCGCAAGGATCTCGACGCGACGCTCCGGCCGTACCTGAGACGTGGCGTCGAGCGGGGCTCGGTCATGACAGGAGGCCATTACGCCAACTGTCTTCCCCAAAAAGATCGAAGATTTGCCAGAGGTGCTCAGGCAAACGCTCTGGGCGTGCTCATCGCCCCTGTTCCCGCTGCCGTTCCGCCTCCTCCAGCCACCGAGCCATCTTCTCGTCCTTCTTGCCGTAGAGCGCCCAACCTCGTGCAGTCGAGTTCCAACGGTAGTTCTTGATGGTCAGATCGATGCCCCGGTCGATCAGGAATTGCATCGACTCGTAGGTTCCGTCGAAGACCAGATGGTGCAGGATGCTCGCCGGCTCATGGGAGTTCCACCTGGTGTTGATATCCGCGCCGTGTCCGAGGAGGAAGTCCGCCACATCGAAGTGTCGGTTGATGACCGAAAAGGCGAGCGCTGTGTCGAGCACCTGTTGCGCCGTGGGCGGGCCCCACTGGAGGTGCCCCCGCGCGCGCGGGTCGTTGTAGGGATCGTGCCGTCCAGCCCGAACGCGATACGCGATCCGCTGTTACCGCCCGCGGTGCTCCAGGCATCGGCAACGAAGAGATCGCGCACGTCGGTGAGTGTTGCCCCGTCGAACTTCGCGCTCGCAAGCGCCGTGGTGTCGCCGCGCTCGCCCGGTTTGGAATACGTGAAATACAGGAGCTGATTCTGCACGAAGCGGGGATGGAGGGCGAGGTCCATCAGCCCGTCCTGCGTCCGCGTATCAACAGCCGGAAGGCCGCCGATGCTTCCGGATGCCAACCGCCCGTCGTACATGAGCCGCATGCGCCCGCCGCGTTCCGTGATCAGCATGTCGCCGCCAGGCAAGAATGCCAGCGCCCACGGCTGGTTGAGCCCGTCGGTGAGCGTGACGACGCGGACGCGCGCCTGTTCGGTGACCAACACCGGCAGGGCAGGCGTCGCGCCTGGATGAAGCGGCGTGCCTGAACGAAGCAGCGCGAACGCCGCACCGAGTCCCAACACTGCCAGAGCCGAGGGAACGATGAGCCGCCTCATTTCACTACTCGATCCGCAACGCGGCGGTCGGCTCGAGGCGCGTCGCGCGGCGTGCCGGAACAATGGACGCAACCAGCGCGACGATGGTGAGGAGGGCGACCGTCACGCTGAGCGTCACGGGGTCTCGCGCCTCGGTGCGCACGAAGGTGTTCTGCAGCAGCCGGCCGACCACGAGTGCGGCAGGCACGCCGAGGATCACGCCGGCACTGATGATCCAAGCGCCGGTCTTGAGGAACAGCCAGCGCACCTGCGTGGCCTGGGCGCCGAGCGCCATTCTGACGGCAATCTCCTGCGTGCGACGTTTCACGGCGTAGGCCATCGCCGAGTAGAGGCCCACACCGGAGAAGACGAGCGCCAGGACGCCGATCGTCGCGAACTGCGACGCCATTTCGGCTGGGCCCGCCCTCGAGCGATCGCGGAGTTCGTCGAGCGTTCTCACGGCGCCGAGCGCGAGATCGGGATCGATGGCGTTCACGGCATTGCGGACGGCCGCGACGCCGGGACCCGAGCCGCTGGAGCCGCGCACGATCAAGGCGACCGCGGCCGGCGCGTCGGCACGAAACGGCAGATACACCATGGGTACCGCGTCGCGGACCTGACGAATTTCCGGAGCGACGCCGATGATTTCCACCGACACCGGCGGCACAGGGGCGTCGGATTCTCTCAGGTAGGTCCGTTGGGCCGTTGGCAGGCGAAGCTCGACGTGACGGCCGATCGGGCTCCCGGCGCCGAGGTACACCTCGGCGAATCGCTGGTTGACGATCGCCGCCTCGTGCCCGGGAGTGCCGTGGAGTTCGGAGAACGGCTCGCCGAGGATGAGACCGCGGACGACCGTCTGAAAGTATGACGGCTCCACGACCACGGTCATGACCTCAGGTGGTGGATCGGTCGTCGGCTGTCCATCGACCGACGTGAGCTGACGCCGTCCAGCCGGCGAGAACGGCGCCGCGCTGGCGACAGTACTCGCCGTGATCCCGGGCACCGACAGCAGGCGAGCCTTCAACTGCTCGTGAAACGCGATCCGCTGGTCACGCGTTGCATAGGTCTGCGGCGGCAGTCGAATGAATGTCGTCACCGCATCCGACGTCTGCACGTTGAGGTCAACCGCGTAGAAATTGAAGAACTGTCTGGCGGCCGAGCATGGGCTTGACGCGGAGCACGGAGAACGTGTCGGCCGACACATACAGTCCTTCGAACTGCTCGGGTGCGGCACCGTCGCGCCCCAGGCTGATGGTGCCGATCGCAAAGGCGGCCGACGGGCCGTCGAATGCCCGCGCGTCGCGGCGCCAATCCTGGTAGTCGGCAAACGAGAGGCCGGCCTCTCGGCCGCGCGCATCGACCGTCCTCATGATCGCAATGCGGTCCGGGCGCTCGAACGGAAAGTCGCGCCACAGGTCGGCATACGTGCTGATGAAGGTCGCGTTCGCCACGCCCATCGCGAGCGCGAGCGTGAGGATGGCGCCGGCCGTGGCCCATCCGTTTCTGGCGAGGATGCGCCACGCAAATCGCACGTCTGCCGCCACATCGGCCAGGGCGAGCGGGCGACGGACGTCGCGGCACGCCTCCTTGACCTGGTCGAGGCCGCCGGACGTCAACCGGATCCGGCGGCGCACGTCGGCTTCTGATTCTCCCGCGCGAAGGCCAGCGGCGATCTCGCGCTCGATATGGTCGCGCAGGTCGGCGTCGAGCTCGCGCTCGAGTCCGTGTTGCCGGAGCAGGCGGCGCCACCAGGTCATCGCGATCCTCCCGCGGGCTTGAGAATCAGTTCGATCGCCTCAGTCAGCCGAAGCCAGCTGGCGGCCTCCTTCTTCAGCTGCTTTCGTCCTTTTGGCGTGAGGCGATAGAACTTCGACTCCCGGCCCGTGTCCGACATCTTCCAGTCCGCGGTCAGCAGCCCGCGGTACTCGAGCCGGTGGAGGGCGGGATACAGCGAGCCCTGCGGCACCTGGACGACGTCGCGGGAGATCAGCTGAAGGCGTTGCGCGATGCCGTAGCCGTGAATGGCGCCGCCGGCGACGACTTGAAGGATCAGCAGGTCGAGCGTGCCCTGGGGGAGATCGGACTTGTCCGGCACCCTACACCTCGGTCTTCTACCTATACCGCACTATATGTAGAAGAGCAAGGCGTGCCGGCGGTCGAAGAGGGCCGTCGCGGTGAGTCGCGCGTCGCACCGTCTTCGCCGTGATCGATGTCCTGGCAAACACGATGGCCACGCCGTTGACGTCGCGTATAACGAATTCTCGAATGCCATACGGCTGATCCGTCGGCTCCATCGCGACGACCGCACCGCGACGGACGATTTCTCTGTGGTAGGCGTCGACATCCTTGACCCACTGAAACAAAT
>QHWJ01000113.1 GCA_003222535.1 Acidobacteriota bacterium
CGCGCGAGATCGCTGAATGTCCGCACATCCTCGGCGCCGCTGTCGAAACTCAGGAGCAACATGTGCCGTCCCTCGATTGTGCGCTCGACGCCGGGTATCAGGACGACGCCGCGCTCGGCGGCATACGTGGCAAAGCGCTCGACGTCGAGCTGCCGTTCGTGCAGCGTGACGGCCAGCGCGTCGTATCCGAGCGCGGCGGCTCGATCAATCAGGTCGATGGTCGTGTGGGGAATCCGGTCGACGGGGTCGTCCGAGGTAGACTATAGGAAACATTAGCGGGGTGTCGGGGTCAGCGGAACGCCGGTTCTCGGACCCGCCGCGCGTCCCCCCGCGGCCACAGCAGGGCTCGCTCATCGAGGTCGTCAACCGCGATGGATTGTTCGTCTACGGGTCGCTGCTCGGCGTCTTCATCCTCGCGATCATGACGAAGCGCGCGACGGCGACCGGCGCGTTCGTCGGATTGATCGCCGGCATGGCCGCCGTGCTCACGGTCGCGCTCGAGCTGCCGTGGATCGAGTTCCTCTGGCACAATCTCATTGGCGCGGTCGTCGTCGTCGCCGTCGGGATGGCGATCAGCTACGCGCAGGGGCCCAATGACGCCAATCTTCGCTGACGTCGCGAGCCCGTGGACGCAGGTGACGCTCTTGGCGTCGCCGGTCATCATCCTGATCGAGTTTGCCGCCTTTGCGTTCTACGTGCGGCGGATCCTGAAACACGACGTCGGTCTTGGACGCGTGCTCGCCTGGGTGACTGCCGCCAATATTGCCACGTCGGTGGTGGGCAGCTTCTACGTTCCAAATCTCTATGTCTATCTCGTCCGAAATCTCATCGCGATTTCCATCGCGTTCGTGGGGTCGACGCTCATCGAGGGCGGTATCTATGCGCTGGCGTTCGAACGAGACAAGATCCGCATCGGTCACCTGTTTATCATCTCGACGCTGGGTAATTTCGCCACGCACGCGCTGATTTTCGCCACCTGGATGCAACCGCTCAATCTTGTCGACGCGGCGTTTCGGGGCGATGTGCCTCGCATCCAACTCGTGCTGAAGCTGGGCGCCGACGTGAATGCCGGCTTTCCGCTGCACGCCGCTGCATCGCGCGGAGGTATAGAGGCTGCACGAGTCCTGCTGGATGCGGGCGCCGATGTCAACGCGGTGCGTGACGGCAAGACACCACTTGCGCTCGTCGTGGCTGAAACGCCCTATCGCAGCGAGATCATCGAACTGCTGATCGAGCGAGGGTCGTGGATCGACGACGCGATGTTGGATCGGATCACGCGAACATACGATCCCGGGGTCGTCCGCCGCATCCAGGACGCCCTGAAGGCACGCGGTCGTCCTACGAAGGTTGGTAGTAACCCATAGAGGCAATTAGTTATAGGGGCTTGCTGCAGCACGCTGTTCTATCTTCCCGATGCGATCACGCCGTGGCCGTCGCAGCCGGTGCGGTGGGCGATCGATTTCACGCCACGCCGGACGGCCTCGCCGCTGCGTTTCAGTACGCCGCCGACGTGCTCAAAGGCGAGCACACCTGGGAGCTGAGAATCACGGCGTGAAGCCGCTCGACTTCCCGCTTCTTTCAGACGAGAACATCGCCAGCGGATACTTACAGATCACCATGCACGGGGCGCGCCTCTCCGGAACACATGGCGTTCATCGACGCCGATCATTGAAGGAAAAGAGCAATGCAGAAGCGCACCTTGGGTAAGAGCGGACTGGAAGTCTCCGCGCTCGGCTTCGGCTGCATGGGGATCAGCTTCGGCTACGGGCCGGCCGCGAGCCGAGACGAAGGCATCGCGATCATCCGCGCGGCCGTTGACGGTGGCGATCTGTTCCTGAAGAAAACGGACGCCCATCTCCCGTCGCGACAGGACTCTACCGCGACGACGGTACGGGCTCCTCGGGCCGCTGGAACGTGCCGAGCGGGTGCTTGTTCACCTCGTCGATGATCTTGGCGTACGCCCGAGTGGTCGCCTGGAGACCCGTCCACGGTACCGTGTCGGGCGTTTCACGATCGGTGTGGAAGTAGTGGAAGAACTCGCTCGTCGCGACCCCGGGCGTGAAGCGATACAGCCGTCCGAGATCGCCCGCCGGCGGACGTGGATTCGGTTCGGTGAGCAGTGGAACGCCGAATTCCTTGAACGCCTTCACCGCGATGGTGGTCAACTCGGGCCGCGACGGTCCGCCCGCGTACCACTGCTGCGCCGTGTACATGTTCGACCAGCGCAGAACATCGCCGGCGATGTAGCGAGGACGCACGTAGGTTTGAATCGTCGACGGGTGCTCGCAGTTGATCGACAGCGCGGTCTTCGCGAAGAGCTTCGCCTTGTTCGCCGGGTCGTTCAACCACACGCCGCCCACGGCGGATCCGGCTCCCGTGTTGTGATGGCCATCGAGGCCGATGAACACCATGGTTCGGCGTCGCTGAGGCTGCGGAGTCCTGGAGTAGTACTCGGCGAGCCCGAGCATCGCGGCCACGCCCCCCGCGTTGTCGCCCGATGCCTCGAACCAGCCGTCTCGATGCGCGACAACATAGATCGTTTCGTCGGTGGCGCCTGGCAACGTTCCCCATACGAGTGCGGTCTTGAGATTCGGCACCATTTGAACGTCGAGCGTTGCCTTGACGCGCGCGGTCTGACCTGGAGGCAACGATGCAATCAGATCGCGGACCGCGAGGCCGTCGTCGCTTCCAATCGTGAACGCGGGCGCGTTCGTGTTCGACGGATACGCCTGGTAACGCATGTTGCCCGGCAACATGTCGACCTCGAAGATCGCGACGGCGCCTTTCTCGTCGCCCCGCTTCAGGGCGTCCTCGTTGTGCGCGCCGAGCATCGTATAGGTGAACACCGCCTTGCCCTGGAGGTCTTTGCCCACGAGATCGGCGGCGCTCCCCATTCCTCCGTACACCGCTTCGACATCGATGCCGCCCCGCGGAAGCGCGGCAGCGCGATAGGCAGGCTGAGCGGAATCGAGGGTGATCGTCTTGCCGCCGCCCGTAACCGTCACTGCCCATCGCTCCGGAAACCATTGAGGACCGAGATCCAGCGGCTGAATGCGAACGTCGCTCAGGCCGAACGATTTGAACTTGTTCGCGAGCCACTCGGCGCTCTCCGCGTCGGCGGAGGTTCCGATGATGCGTCCCCAGAATCTCGGGTGCCCTTGATCGCGATACCGTCTGGAGATCGCCGCCTGTTCCTCGACGAACTGGTGAAGGTGTTTGCCGCCGATCTTGCCATACGCCTGTTCGCCGGGTGGCAGGGGCCATTCGAGGAGCGCGTCTTCGAGCTTGTCGGATGGTGCGGCGAGCCGTGTCGTGTGCGGCGCGGCGGCACTCGACGGTGAGGTCTGCGCCTGCGTGGTGCGGCCGGGGACGCCCACCACACCCGCAACCGCAGCAAGCGCGAGGACACCGATCATCGTCTTCCGCATACTGAAACTCCTGTAACTGGCGTACCGCTCGCTGCACTCCGACGATCCCGTCTGAAGCGCCGAGCAGCAGCTGCTGCTTCCTGGCGATCGGCGGCGATGGCTGTGCGGCCGTAGGCTGCGGTTCCTCTTGGCGTTGGAACGTGCTGAGCGGTCGTTTGTTCACTTCATCGACGATCTTCGCATAGGCGCGCGACGATGCTTCGAGACCGGCCCAGATCCTTATTCGTCGCGCAGCGCGACCATCGGATCGACACCTGCGGCTCGCCACGCGGGCAGGCCGCACGCCAGCAGCACGGCGACCGCCATTACGGCTCCGGCGCCGACGTAGCTGACCGGATCGGCCGTGCCGATGCCGAAGAGCAGGCTGCGAAGCAGCCGCGCCACACCGAAGGCGCCGACGATTCCGACGATACCGCCGGCCGCGGCGAGGAGAACGCCCTGGCGGATCACCATCCTCAACACGTCCTGCCTGGTGGCCCCGAGCGCCATGCGCAGTCCGATCTCGCCGGTGCGCCGTACGACGACTTGTGTCATCAGCCCGAAGATGCCGACCGCGGACAGCAGCACGGCGAGGCCCGCGAACAGCGCGAGCAGCACCGCCTGGAACCGCCGGACCGCGAGCGACTCGCCGATCTCCGCGTCGACGGTGCTGATCCGCGTGATCGGGCCCGATGGATCGAGCGCGCGGACTTCCTGGCGCACGGTCGGCACCAGCGACAGCGGCGGCGCGCCGGTGACGACGAGGAGCTGCATGTTGCGTCCGGCTGCGAGCGCGGTCGATCGGAACACTTCCAGCCGCGCGCCTCGATGCAGACCCCGCCGTCGCATGTCGCCGACGACGCCGACGATCGTCATCCAGGGGCGGTTGGGCGACGGCGTGCCGAAGATCAGCCGCCTGCCGGTCGGATCCTGTCCGGGCCAGTACTTGTTCGCGAACGTTTCGTTGATTAGGAGCGTCGGCGCTTTCGGGTCGCCGTCGGTCGCGTTGAGGAAGCGGCCGTGCACGAGCCGCACCTGCATCGTCTCGAAGAAGCCCGGCGACACGAGGTCGCCCGTGGCTTCGATCTGTTCGGCCGGCGGGAACGGCGGGCGATCCTCGAGCGTGAACGTCCCCGAATTGGGCGTGTCGCTCAGAAAGAGATCCGAGGTGATGGCGGCGCCTTTCACGCCAGGCAGCGCGCGCGTCCGTTGCAGCAGCTGATCGTAGAACTGCGTGAGCTGCGGTCCCTGCGGATACTTCGTCCTCGACGCATTCACGCGCATCGTCAGCACCCCGGAGGTGCGGAACCCGGCGTCCATGCCGCGGAGCGACGCAAGGGAACGCAGCAGCAGTGCAGCGCCCGCGAGCAGCAGGATCGCGAGCGCGCACTGCGCGACAACGAGCGCCGAACGCATCCGCGCCGCTGCCGTGGAGCTCGACATCCCGCGTCCGCCTTCGCGGAGCGCTTCCTGCAGGTTCACGCGCGACAGCCGCCACGCCGGCCAGAGTCCGAAGAGGAACGCGGTTCCTGTCGTGACGACGACTGCGAAGACCAGCACGAGCCCGTCGATGTGGATCTCGTCGAGGCGCGGGAGATCCGTGGGCGCCAGCGCCAGAAGGCCACGAATACCGGCGTACGACGCGAGGATGCCCACGGCGCCCGCGAGCAATGCCAGCGCGAAGGCTTCGAGAATCAGCTGACGGACCAGGCTGCCGCGGCTGGCGCCGAGCGCCGCGCGGACGACGATCTCGCGCGTGCGCGCCTCGGCGCGCGCGAGGAAGAGCCCCGCCACGTTGACGCACGCGATCAGCAGCACGAGGCCGACGGCGCCGAAGAGCACGAGCAGCGGCGTCCGCACGTTGCCGGCGACGTGGTTTTCGAGCGGGTTCACGAAGACGCCGTAGCCGGCGTTGGCGTCGGGATACTGCTGCTCGATCGTCTTGCCGACGACGTCCATTTCGGCTTGCGCCTGCGCGTGCGAGATGCCGGGCTTGATGCGCGCGACCATCTGAATCCAGTAGCCGACGCGCTGCTTCTGCTGATCGGTGACGACGAGCGGCGCCCAGAATTCGCTCTTCGCCGCGGGAAACGCGAAGCCCGCCGGCATGACGCCGATGACGGTAAAGCGGCGTCCGTCGAAATCCAGCTGCTTGCCCAGGATGTCGCCGCCGCCGAAGCGACGTTGCCACAGCCGCCAGCCGATCAGCACGACGTTGCCTTTGCCCGGCGCTTCCTCGTCCTTCGTGAACAGGCGCCCTTGCAGCGGGGCCACGCCGAGCACGTCGAACAGCGCCGCCTCGGCAAATGCGCCGCGGATGCGTTCCGGTTCGCCGTCGCCGATGAGGTTCATCGAAGGCTCGGTGAACGCCGCCATCGATTCGAAGGTTGTGCCGAGGCGCTTATAATCCTGGTAGTTGAGGTAGGAAGCCCAATCCTCGCGCATTTGCCGTGTTCGCGCCGATGCCCAGCGCCAGCGTGACGATGGCGAGGGCGGCAAAGCCCGGATTCAGCCGGAGCTGGCGGAAGCCGTAGCGCAAACCGCTCAACATAAGGCTGCCAGTATTACGCCGAACGACGGAAATGGTTCACACTTCGCGAACGTCGACACGGTGATCGAAGGCACGGCGACGTCAACACCTGGGAGGGATTTCTACCGCTTCCTGAACTCCACAGGTACGCCGCCCTGGATGCTGCTCGTGACACCGGTGATGGTTGTGCCGTCGGCGGAGAGCTCGCCCGCAAAGTTCCACGACTGCGTGTTGGGGAACTCCCAGTTCAAGCGACGGTCTTTTATGGTGAAGCGCCTGAGCGGCTTGCCGATCTTTCCTTCCTTCGGAAGAGTCGTGCCGATCAGCTTGCCCACGA
>QHWJ01000114.1 GCA_003222535.1 Acidobacteriota bacterium
AGACCTGCTCGAATTCGATCACGAACGGGTTCGCCTGTGGACATTCGCTCGAATCATGGCGGGACCATACGATAATTGGCGTCAGAACAGTTTGATCGATGTCGCGCGAAGCATCGCACCGTAAGCGTCGAGGTACGCGGGACATCAGGCCAAGCGATTTTGAAGCGGGGACGAGTGATGAACATAAGGCCCGAACGGGAAGCGGACACTCCTGCTATTCGCCGGGTCAATCTGGCGGCGTTCGAGACGAGTAAGGAAGCGGAGCTTGTGGATGCCCTTCGCGAGCAGGCGGCGCCCCTCGTTTCGCTCGTTGCGGAGGATGCTGGAGCCATCGTCGGACATATTCTGTTCTCGCCCGTCACGCTGATCGGTCATCCCGAGATCACGATGATGGGCCTGGCACCGATGGCGGTGATGCCCGCGAGGCAGCGGCAAGGGATCGGGTCGGCTCTCGTCCGCGACGGCCTCGACGCGTGCAAACGACTGGGCGCCAGTGCCGTGGTCGTCGTCGGGCACGCAGCGTACTACCCGCGGTTCGGGTTCACGCCGGCGTCGCGTTTCGGCATCCGTTGCGAGTACGACGTGCCGGACGATGTGTTCATGATGCTGGAGATCAGCGCCGGAGGGCTGCAAGGAAAATCGGGCATCGTTCGGTATCACAGCGCGCTCGCGAGCGCGTAGCTGCGAGGAGACCGCTCGCCATGATCCGCGTGTTCATGTTCGATGATCTCCGGCGCCGGTAATAGATCGTCTTCTGTTACTGCGTGCCGGCGACGGCCTTCACGGTCGCGCGGATCGCACGTCCTGATTGATCTTTCCTAGGGCTTGCGACCGTCGCGGTGTCCGGCTATCCTGTGCGCAGCGCATCAGGGCGCGACCGTGTCCGCGGAAAGGACTGCGTCCACCTGAATCCGTTTTCACAACCTGTCGGTTCGATGAACTCTTTTCTGCCCGAGTGAGCGGACACCGGGCGCACGGACGGCTGGACGCCGCCCCTGAAAGGAGTCTCATCGTGACGCGACAATCCGTTCCCATCCGCACGCTCCGGGAACGGCCTGACCTCGAACAGCTCAAACGCCAGGCGAAGGAGCTTCTCGAATCCTTCAGGAAGGGCGACGGCGCCGCAGTCGCCGAGGTCGACGCGCACTATCGCGGAGCGAATCCGCAGACATTTGCATTGCACGACGCGCAGCTCGTCGTTGCGCGCGCGTACGGCTTCGAGAGCTGGCCCAAACTGAAAGCGTTCGTCGACGGCGCAACTGTCCGCCGACTGGTGGACGCCGTGCGGGCGAGGCGCATGGACGACGTCCGCGTGATGCTGAAGGCCCGCCCTGAGCTCGCGCGCATGTCGAAGGACAGCCTGCAGGTGGTACACCACGCGGTGCTCGCGCGCGCGCCCGAGATGGTCCGCATCCTGATGGCGCACGGTGCCAACGCGCGCGACGGTGTCTACCCTCACCGCGAGGCCACGACCGCACACGCGATCGCCCTTCAGCGCGGTTACGACGACATCGTTCGCATCATCGAGGAAGAAGAACAGAACCAGAGGCAGGCGAAGAGTGGCCTGCCGAATGCTCCCGCCGCCGACGATGTGTTCCGCGCGATCGCGTCGGCCGACACGGACCGTGCGATTGCGCTCATGGACGAAAACCCGCTGCGAATTCACACTCGTCATATCCCATCGGAGGCGTCGCCGCTGCACGCGGCGGCGCAGGCGCTCGACGCGGCGCTGGTGGCCTGGCTGCTGGACCACGGCGCGGATCCGCGCTCACGTATGCATCACGACCTCACACCCATCGACTTCGCCGCACACAGATGGTATCGAACGGACACGCCGCGCTTCGAAGCCGTCGCCCGGCTGCTGCTGGATCGCGGCGCACCGATGACGCCGGCCGGCGCAGCCGCCCTCGGTGACGCCGACTGGCTCCGCGCGCAGCAGACGGCTGGCACGCTGAGGGACCAGAACGACGGCTCCGGCGGATTGCTGCGGATCGCGGTGACGCACAATCGTTCCGAGATCTTCCACCTGCTTCTCGACTTCGGCTTCGATCCCGACGAGCGCGTCCGCCTGCACGAGGGAGACGATGCCCCGTTTACATGCGGCATGGCACTCCAGCACGCCGTGCAACTGAAGCGATATGAGATGGCCGAGACGCTGCTGAAACGCGGCGCGGACCCGAACGCCTCTGTTTATGCGAGCGGTGACCCGGTGTTCTCCGCCTACAGCGAAGGCGACGAAAAGATGATCGCGCTCCTGGAGCGATACGGCGGCGTACCGAACGCGGCCACAGCAGGCCTGTATCGACAGACGGAACTGGCCAGGCGGATGCTCGCAGGCGAGGCCCGTTATCGATTGGACGGCGTGGGCGGGGCAACGCTTGCGGAGCAGCTCCTCTGGGGGGCCGCGTGCGGAGGCGATCCGGAAACTGTACGAATGGCGCTCGATCGCGTGGACTGGGCGCGCGATGATCCCCGCTGGTTTGAGATGCTCGAGCAACCGCTGCGGACATGGACGCACGGCTCCGTCAGCGAGACTTGGGACAAGACCACGTACCTCACGTGCTTCCGCCTGCTGCTTGACCGCTGCGATCCCAACTTGCGCGGACGCCCGACTGACGGTGGGCAGTTCGGCCTGACGACGCTCCACAATATCGTTGCGCGCGGCAGTATGACGCCAGAGGAGCGCGTGGCATTCGCGACCTCGATCCTCGATCGCGGCGCGCGCCTCGACCTCCGAGACAACCTGCTGAAGAGCACGCCGCTCGGATGGGCGTGCCGATGGGGACAGCTGCCGCTGGTGAAGTTGTTTCTCGACCGCGGCGCAGATCCCGGCGAGCCGGACGCTGAACCGTGGGCGACCCCAAGAGCATGGGCGGAGAAGACGAACCACGCTGACGTGTTGGCAGAGCTGCGCAACCGCCAGCGTCCCTCTTGACACCCTAAATGAGCCGTGCCACCATGCGCCTCGCGTCATCTTGATGCTAACAGCCCGTGGTGAAAGTCTGGCTGCATTCGACGAGCGATGCATCCCCTCCGGCGGCGTTGCTCCTCCTTCAAATACTCCCGGTATTCTCAGTCGTCGCGCCTTGCCGGCGGGGCGCCTCGCTCGTCTCGGTGCGACGCCAGACTTTCACCACGGGCTGCTAGACACCAGACAAAAGATCGAGCTCGCCGGTGCTGTCACCGAACCGCTCCAGGTTCACCCCGAACTTGTCCATCAGGCTCAACGACAGATTCGCCAACGGAGTGCCCTTCTGATACACAAGGTGACGGTTGCCCTTCATCTGCTGGTCGCGCCCGCCCACGACAACCACCGGGACATTGAAGTTGTTGTGGGTGTTGCCGTCGCTCATGCCGCTGCCATAGAGCACGATCGAATGATCCAATAGAGTCCCGTCACCATCGGGGATCGCCTGCAGCTTCCTCAGGAAGTAGGCCAGTGTTTCGACGTGATAGGTATTCAGCTTCGAGTACACCGCCATCTTTTCCGGATTGTTTCCATGGTGCGAAATGGAATGGTGTGCCTCGGGCAGACCAATCTCGGAATACGAGCGATTGACATTCTCACGCGCCATCAGAAACGAACTGACCCGGGTGATATCCGCCTGGAACGCAAGCGCCTGTAAATCGAACATCAGCTCGGCGTATTCTTTGAAAGTCTCCGGCACGCCGGCCGGCCGCTCCGGCACCGCAAAATCGCCGTTGTAGGATTCGCTCTTCGCGATGCGCTGCTCCACATCGCGAATGGCATCGAGATACTCACTCAGCTTGGCACCGTCGCGCGGGCCGACCCTGCGGCGAAGCTGCGAGATCTCCTGCATCACGCCATCGAGAATACTGCGGTCTTCCTGGCTTCGGACCACGCGCGCTTCGGCGGTGTCGCCGCTCCCGAACAGCCGTTCGAAGACAGCGCGTGGATTGGTCTCCGATGGCAGCGGCATCGTCGGTGTCTTCCACGACATCGAGTTCATATACGCGCAGGCGTACCCGTGGTCGCAGGCGCCGACGACGTCGTTCCGGTCAACGGCCAGTTCCAGTGGCGCGAGCTTCGAATCGCGACAGATCTGCCGGGCAATCAGTTGATCGATCGTCGTGCCGGCCTGCACATCGGCGCCTTCGGTCTGCTTCGGGTGCACGCAACTCATGAACGCCGGCGCTGCGCGTGGATGCTGCCCCCCCGAGTCGCCCTGATCCGTCGCCGGGAAGTTGTCCAGCCCGGTGAGGACGAGCGTCCGATCACGAAAGGCCTCGAGCGGTTTCAAGATCGGGGAGAACGCGAAACCAACCCCTTCCGTGGCAGGGGTCCAGTCGTTCATATTGGCCCCGTTCCCGCAATAGATCGCCGCGAATCGAGGCGCCCCCTTTGAAAGGGCCGACATCGCCGGCACCATCGCGTCGAGGAGCGGTAACGCCAGGGTTGCACCCATTCCGCGAATGAACGTCCGGCGTGGCAACGCCAACCTTGTGATCACCATTCGACAGTCTCCCTCGTACAGCGAATCAATTCGCGCGGTCCTGCGCCATCCTCATTTGAAACGGCGTGCTCGAGACGATGCCCCGGATCAGTGATGCAAAGCGGTAGTTCGCGCGTGCGGCCTCTCGCTTGATTTGACGGATTGCCGGCGCATCGGCGGCTTCCAGCCCTCGCCCGAGGGCGTAGGTCAAGAGCTTTTCGGTGAGGGTCGTCAGGAAGTCGTCGGAATGTTTCAATAACACGCTCCGGAGCTCCGCCGGGCCCGTGAACTTCGTGCCGTCGGGAAGCTTCGCCGACGCGTCAATCGGCGAGCCGGCCGCATCGACGTCTCTCCACTCGCCGATCGCGTCGAAATTCTCGAGCGCGAACCCCAGCTCGTCCATCTGGGCATGGCAGCTCGCGCAGACGGGATTGGCCCGGTGTTCGGCCATCTGCTCGCGCATCGGAAGGATCTTCGCCGCGTTCCTTTCTTCCTTCAGCTCGGGCACGTTCGGAGGGGGCGACGGGGGCGGCGTGCCGAAAATATTCTCCAGGATCCATTTCCCGCGGATCACCGGAGAAGTCCGGTTCGCACGCGACGTACCCGTCAGAATCGAGCCCTGTCCCAACAGCCCGCGACGCACGCTGTCGGAGGAAAGCGAAACCCGCCTGAATCGTTCACCGTACACGCCAGGAATCCCGTAGTGCTTCGCCAGACGCTCGTTGAGGAATGTATAGTCGGCATCCAGCAGGTCGAGCACGTTGCGATTCTCGCGGATGATGCTGCCGAAGAACAACGCCGTCTCGGTCTCGAAAGCCTGACGCAGATTGTCGTCGAAGTGAAAGAGCAGTTCCGGACTGGGCCTGAACCCGGACACATTGCGGATGTGAAGCCACTGGCCGGCGAAGTTGCTCACCAGCGCCTCCGAACGCGGGTCCGCGAGCATCCGCCTCACCTGCTCGTCGAGCGCGACCGGATTGTGCAGGGCCTCCTTCTCCGCGGCGCTAAGGAGCTCGTCATCCGGGATGCTGCTCCACAAGAAGAACGACAGGCGCGATGCCAACTCCAGATCGGTGATGCGATACGCCGTATTCGGCCAGGCCGTCTCCGGTTGACTCTCGAATCGGAACAGAAACTTCGGGCTCACGAGGATGCTGCGAACGGCCAGCTCGAGGCCCGACTCGAAACCGGCTTTCCACCCCAACGCGGCTGCCCCGCCTTTCCACTCGGCTTTCCTCCCTAGCGCGGCTGCCGCGTTCGGGGCGGTTTTGCTCGCGCCCTCGCGGTATCGGGCAAGCGGGATCTGAAGATCCTCGTCGGTCGCGGGACGTCGATACGCGCGCCGCGCGAGCGTCGCGATGATTTTCCTGGCGCAGGCGGCCGTGTCGGCGGACGCCGCGGGCTGGCAGACCAACAGCCGCCGGCGGCTGGGCGAATCGTTCATCGCCGCCGCCTCGGACGCGTTCGGGCCGGTCATCGTCACGCTGGAAATACCAGGCTCGCCGTTGCCGGCCCGATAGGGATCCCGACGCAGGTACGGGTCGAACAGGTCTTCGAGGAACGCCGAGGTCTTTTGCTGGAAGTACACCTGAACCAGATGAACGCCGGCCTTCACCGGCAAGCGGA
>QHWJ01000353.1 GCA_003222535.1 Acidobacteriota bacterium
CCGCCGGCCGAGCCGTTGTCGCCGAAGCGGAACCAATCACCGCGACGACGCCGTTGACCGGAACCGTTTCGCCTTCCTGGACGCGAATCTCGGACACGACGCCGGCGGCCGGAGACGGAATCTCCGCGTCCACCTTGTCGGTCGAGATCTCGAACAGCGGCTCGTCGCGATCGACGTTGTCGCCGACCTTTTTGATCCACCGGACAATCGTGCCTTCGGCAATCGACTCACCCATCTGCGGCATTACAACGTCTGTGGCCATCGTGTCCCCGTAATGCGGATTGCGGATTGCGGATTTGCGGATTTGCGGAAATCCGCGATCAATCCGCAATCCGCAGTCCGAAATCCGCAATTCACGAGTGTATCGCAGCGCCGTGCACCGCGTGCGCCGCTTCACCGATCGCCTCGGCAAAGGTCGGGTGGGCATGAATCGTGCGAATCAGCTCCTCCACCGTCGACTCCAGGCGCAGCGCGACGGTCGCTTCGGCCACCAGCTCGGTCGAGCGCGGCCCGATCATGTGGACGCCGAGCAGCTCGTCGTATTTCCTGTCGGCCACGATTTTCACGAACCCCTCGGTCTCGCCGGCCATTTTCGCCCGTCCCAGCACGCCGAACGGAAAGGTCCCGATCCGCACGTCGTAGCCGCGGGACTTCGCTTCCGCCTCGGTGAGGCCGACACTGCCGATCTCCGGATCGCAGTAGGTGCACCCGGGCACATGGTCGTAGTTGAGCGGCCGCGATTCCCGGCCGGCGATGCGCTCGGCCGTGAGGATTCCCTCCGCGGACGAGACGTGCGCGAGCTGCGGATGTCCGGGTCCGCCGAGCGTGATGACGTCGCCGATCGCGGAAATGCCGGGCACGTTGGTTCTGTACTGCGCGTCGACCTTGACGTATCCCTTCTCCATCTGCAGACCGACGCCTTCCGCGTTGAGTCCCGCCGTCACGGGCCCGCGGCCGGTGGCGACCAGCAGGTAGTCGGCGCGCATTCTCTTCGTGCTGCCGTCGCCAAGCTGGACGTCGATGTCCACGCCGTCTCCGCTCACGTGTGCGGCGGTCACCCTGGCACCCGTGTGGCTCGTGATGCCCTGCTTGCGGAACGATTTTTCGAGCTCGGCGGACACCCCTTCGTCCTCCACGGGCACCAGTCGCGGCAGCAGCTCGACGATCGTCACGTCGCTGCCGAAGCGGCCGAAGATCGATGCGAACTCGACCCCGACGGCGCCGCTGCCCATGATCGCGATCGTCCTGGGCACGTCGCGCAAACCGATCGCCTCGTCGCTCGTAATGATGCGTTTGCCGTCGATCTCGATGCCCGGGATGCCGCGCGGCGCCGAACCCGTCGCGACGATGATCTCCTTCCGCGCGCGCAGCGTCTGCTTCTCGCCTTCGAACACATCGACCCCGCTGTTGCCCGTCAGGCGTGCCGTCCCCTTGATCCAGTCGATTTTGTTTTTCTTGAACAGGAACTCGACGCCCTTCGTCAGGCCCGCGACGATCCGGTCCTTTCGCGCCTGAACCAGGCCCATGTCGATGCCGACGGGCCCCTGCCCTGAGCCTGCCGAGGCGTCGCCGAGCGTGACGCCCCAGTCCCTGGCGTGCCGGACGACCTTCAAGGCGTGCGCATGCTCGAGCAGCGCTTTGGTCGGGATGCAGCCCCACAACAGGCACGTCCCGCCGAGCGCGCTCTGTTTCTCGACGACGGCGGTTTTCAGCCCGAGCTGCGCGGCCCGAATCGCGGCCACATAGCCGCCGGTCCCGGCGCCGATCACAATGAGGTCATACTCCCGCGGCACGAGTGGGTCTCGCCTGTCGCTTCAACAACGCTCATCGTTTCAAGGACGACAACGGGACGAACGCCGTCGTGCCGGCCCGAAGCGCTGTCTCAGGGGCGGTGATCGGCTGATCCGGATCGAGGCGGTTCACGCGTGCACGCAATTGACCGTGCTCGTACCGCAGCTCCCAATAGGATTCGGTGAGCCGTTCGAGCCGTTTGGCCAGGCGTCGCGCCTTCGCGAGCGCAGCCGCTGCGACGAGGACGGCTGCAACGGTGAGCAGCCACAGAAGAGTCAACAAAACTCTTACCTTACCGAACGGCTTGCAACGGTGTCAACCGCCTGCCACAATACCCCGCGTTTGCCGGCCTGCGGGCCATGAGCCAAAAGCCCAAGACCGTCCTCATCGTCGACGACGACGAAGGGATGCGGGATACGCTGACCGCCATTCTCAAGCGCGAGTACCGCGTGTTGCGAGTGTCGAGCGGGGAAGCGGCGCTCCCCATTCTCAACCGCGAGGACGTCGACCTCCTGCTGCTCGACGTCCGGCTCCCCGGCATCAGCGGCTTCGAAGTCCTCCGCATCGTCAAGGAGAATTACAGCCTGGTCGAGGTGCTCATGATCTCGGCCGTCACCGAGATCGAGACCGCCGTGCAGGCCATGAAGCACGGCGCCTATCATTACGTCACCAAGGATTTCGACTACGACCAGTTGCGGTCGCTGGTGCGCAACGCGAGCGAGCGGCAGGATTTGAACCGGCAGGTGCTCACGCTGTCGGCCCAGGTGGCCGAACAGACCGAGCGCGAATTCGTCGTCGGGCCGAGCAAAATGACCCGCGACATCGTGGATCTCGTCAACAAGGTCGCGAAGCTGTCGGCCACGGTGCTGGTGCTCGGCGAGAGCGGAACCGGGAAGGAGCTGCTCGCACGGCTGATTCATCGACAGTCCGGCGATTCGGAGGCGCCGTTCATCGCCGTGAACCTCGCGGCCATCCCGCGCGAGCTGGCCGAAAGCGCGCTGTTCGGCCACGAGCGGGGCGCCTTCACCGGCGCGCATCGTCAACAGCTGGGAAAATTCGAGCTCGCATCGAACGGCACCCTGTTTCTCGACGAGATCGGCGACCTGCGGCTCGACCTTCAAGCCAAGCTGCTGCGCGCCATTCAGGAAGGTGAGATCGAGCGGGTCGGCGGCACCAAGCCGATCAAGACCGAATTCCGTCTCATCGCCGCGACCAACGTCGATCTGGAAAAGGCCGTCAAGGACGGGCGCTTCCGGGAGGACCTCTTCTACCGGATCAACGTCATCCCGATCAAGCTGCCGCCGCTACGCGAGCGCACGGAAGACATCCCGCAGCTCGCGGAGTTCTTCCTGCGCCGGTACAATACGCGGTTCCGGAAGCGGATCCAGGGCATCACCGAATCGACAATGGCCCTGTTGAAGAAGTATTGGTGGCCCGGCAACATTCGGGAGCTCGAGAATCTGATCGAGCGGCTCGTGGCGGTCAGCGACAAGGACTACATCTCGGAAGAGGATCTGCCGCTGGAGTTTCATTTCGCCCAACTCGAGCCCCAGGGGGCGCATACGGACAACCTCTTCGAAGACGCCACGAACACGTTCGAGCGGAACTTCATTCTGCGCGCCCTCGAGAAGTGCGGCTGGAATGTGACCGGCACCTCGGAGTATCTTGGAATTCCGCTGAGTACGTTGAAATACAAGATGGATAAGCTCGACGTGCGTCAAATCGCGAAACGATTGCGCGGAGCCTGACGCCAGCCAACAACTTGACCTTTCGGCCAAGTCGTTGCCCTCTCTCCATAATCCTCTGATTTCGCACAACTAACGCGCCGGCGATGGCGGCCACTGGCGAGTCCGCGGGCAAACGCTTGCCCCCGGATGTCAACAGACGAGGTAGCGGGAAGATCGCTCAACGTCGTGGACCGCGAAATTCTCCCAACAAAAACAATCGGCGCTGAACAAAAACGCTGCGGCCGGTCGCACGTCGTGGCAATGGAATACGCGTTGCAGCCTCCGCGCACGACGGGACGACGTTTCTCAAACAATCCTCGTGCGGAGCGAAGTTTCTCCAATGCAACCTTCAATGTTCAACCTTCGTGTGCCGCTCGAAGGCGGCGACGAAGTGTTTCTGATGAACACGCTCACCGATGCGCAGCTCGTCGTCTCGACCGACGTGGCCGCGCTGCTGGATCGGGCAGCGAAGGGCGAGTTCGTGGGGACGGCGATGGCGAGCCCGCCGGACGACAGCGAACGGCAGGCGTGGGATGTGCTGCTCGAAAATGGTTTTCTGGTCGAGAATCGCGCGAGCGATCGCCGCGCGCTCGACGACTACCTCACCGGCGTCAAGAGCAGCACCGAGGAGCTCAACGTCACGCTGCTGACCACCCTGCAGTGCAATTTTGCCTGCGACTATTGTTTCCAGGGGGATCACGGCGACTACAACCTCCACGCGGACAAGATGTCGCTTGAAACGGCCGGCCGCGTGGGCGACTGGCTCGAACGAGAGCTCGATCGCGTCCGACCGGAACGGTTCGTGTTCACGTTCTTCGGCGGAGAGCCGTTGCTCAATCTGCCGGTGATGTACCTGCTGGCCGAGCGGATGTGGAACGCGACCGAGTCGCGCGGCGTGTCGATGTTCGTGAACATCATCACCAACGGCCTGCTGCTCACGCCGGCCGTCGTCGACCGGATGCTGCCGTACGGGTTGAACGGGATCAAGATCACGCTCGACGGCGATCACGACACGCACAACCGCATGCGTCCGCTGCGGGGCGGCCAGGGGACCTTCGACCGCATCGTCGAAAACATCCGGCGCGTGGCCGGCCGGTGCCGGATCTCGATCGGCGGCAACTTCGACGAGAGCTCCGTGGACAGCTACCCGGCGCTGCTCGACTTCCTCAAGGAACAGGATTTCGCGGACAAGCTGGTCAAGGTCAACTTCAAGCCAATCATCCGCGCGGAACCTCTGCAGCCGAAAGGGATTATCCCGTTGACGCCGGTAGGGGCGTCCAGGAAACCGTTGAACGGCACGTGTATGACGTCGGCCGGCGCGGGCCACGGGTCGACGTGCGACAGTTGCGATTTCCTCGACGACAAGATGTCGTTTCTGCGCGATGAGACCAGGCGCCACGGCTTCACGCCGCACGACGGCGTGCACAACGGTCCCTGCCACGTGCACATGCAGCACGCGCACACGATCGGCCCGGACGGATCGCTCTATCCGTGCCCGGGCTTCACCGGCCAGCTTGCGACGTCGACCGGCCACGTCGACGATCGAAGCGAACCGGTTCGCGAGGCGGCCCGGCTCAAGTTCGATCGGCTCGACCCCTGGAAGGAATGCGGCGACTGCGCGTTCATCCCCGTATGTGCCGGCGGATGCGTAGCGAACTCGCACACCCAGCTTGGCGACATGAATCTGCCGACATGTCACAAGCGGAGCTTCGAATCGGCACTCATCTCGCTGGCGCATACCGCGGCCAGCGCAGCGTAGGAGACTACAATGAAGATCAAGATCGTGAAGAAGGCCTCGAATGTCAAGCCGAGCGGTTTCTGCATTAGCTGGGTGGACGACCCGCCGATGAACAAGAAGTAACAAGAAGTAGCGATGGGCAATTTGGGCGGCAAGGTCCGCAGACAGTTGACGGTCAGAGGGTGGCTTGCGCTTCTTTGCGCAGCCACAACTGTCGTCAGCGCTTGCCGCAAACCAAACGACGACCATGTCGCTTCGACCCGGCGTGCAACGCTGAACGTCGGCGCTGCACAGTTGACGCCCGACAGTCCGATTGCAGGGCTCCGGCAATTGAGTCAGCTGCTTGCGCTGGAAGGCCTGGCCCGGGCCGGCGACGACGGGCGCATGCAGCCGTGGTTGGCGGAATCGTGGACATCACCAGATGATGGCCGCTCCGTCGTGGTGAAGCTGAAGCCGGTAGTGAAATTCCAAGATGGCGAGCCGTTCGATGCCGGGACGGCGGCGCGATTGCTCCCAGACACTTTGCGCTCGTTCATGGGGTCCCTGGCTGGGGAGGTCGTCTCGATCACACCGGTCAATCCGACAACTGTCGCGATTCAGTTCCGGCAGAGGTCTCCGTTCCTGATTGAGGCGCTGGAGGCCACTATCCGGAAGCCAGGCCCGGCGATGATCGGCACCGGACCGTTCATGATCGAAGGCAACTCGACCACCGATCTGCGAGCGAATCATTCGTACTATCTGGGCGCTCCAGCGATCGAACGAATCACGGTTTCGAACCACGCGAGCGTCCGAACAGCCTGGGCAGAAATGCTTCGGAACCGGTTGGATATGTTGTGGGAAGTCGGTTCAGATGCCCTTGATTCGATGAAGAATTCGAGCAGCATTTCGCTGTTCACCTATACTCGCCACTACCAGCACGTCATCGCCTTCAACACGCAATCGGCTGCGCTGCGATCGCCCGAAATTCGCCGGGGATTGAATTTCGCAGTGGACCGAGCCACTGTCGTGCATTCCGCGCTGCGTGACAATGGTATTCCCTCCTCAGGGCCGATATCACCTCGACACTGGGCGTTTCCGCCTGATGCTCAGCAATTTGACTTCGATGCGCGACAAGCCGCCGGCCTTTTAGCCAGGGGGCGACGGAAGAGCGACGGTATCCACTTCACCTGTCTTGTTCCACCAGACTCGATCGATGAGCGCATTGCGCTGGAAGTGAAGCGAGAACTGGCAGTGCTCGGAGTCGATATGGCCGTCGAAGAAGCGTCGCGCGACGAAATCGTCACGCGAGCCGCGAACCAGCGGTACGAGGCGGTCATGACCGAGGTGATCAGCGGGCCGACGCTGTTCCGTCAATACCTCGTATGGCATACAAAGAGCCCATCCAACTGGGGCCACTTCGGAAACGCGACGATCGACGGCTCGCTCGATGAGGTGCGACAGGCGCCTGACGAGGCTGCTTATCGCACAGCCGCGGCTCATTTACAGCGTGCCTTCATGGATGATCCTCCCGCCATTTTCCTGGCGTGGTCCGTACGCGCGCGGGCGATCAGCAAGCGATTTGCGGTCGAGGCAGAAGAAGGCCGCGATGAGCTGAGCACTATCCGGCTCTGGAAACCTGTGAATATTGAGCCGCGGGCGAGCCACAACTGACATGGCTCTCAGGATCCGGCGCATCGCCACCCGCTTCGCGCTGCTCCTCGGCATAGCCGCCGTCGTGCCGCTCGTCGCATACGGCGCCGTCTCGATCCTCTCGCTCCGGCGCGGCACGCGCGAATCGGTCGTCAACGGCAACCAGAACGTCGCGGTCCGCGCCGCCGAAGAAATCCGCCGCTACGTCGTCACCAACGCCGAGCTGCTGAAGGCGCTTGCCGCCGATCTCCAGGACACCGGCCTCGACACCCGCCAGCAGGATCAAATCCTCAAGAACTACGTGCTGCAGTTCCGCGAGTTCCGCGAGATCACGCTGTTCGACGAGCACGGCGCGATGGTCGCGTCGAGCCGCGTCGGCAAGCCGCGCGTTGCGATTCCCAAAGACGCCCCGCTGACGATCAACGGCGTCTCGATGTCGCCCATCCGCGTCGACGAAGATCTGCTGCCGACGTCCGTGTTCGCCATCCGGCTCACCCGCCTGAACCAGCCGTCGGGCTGGCTTGCCGGCGAGTTCAGCCTCGAAGAAATGTGGCGGATGGTCGACCAGATCCGGATCGGCGACCACGGCTTCGCGATGGTCGTCGCCCCCGGCGGCGAGCTCATCGCGCACGGCGATCCCGACAAGAAAGCGCTTGTCGCCCAGACACGCAGCATGAGCGGCCACCCGCTGTTCGCCGCTGCGCGAACGCGCCAGGACGCCACGCCCGTCTCTCAGGAGTACACAGGAGAAGACGGCCGCAGCCAGCTCGGCGTCGCCGCGCGCATCGCGCAACTGGGCTGGACCGTCATCGTCGAGCAGCCTACGCGCGAGGCGTACGCGAACGCCACCGTGCTCCAGCGGCAGCTCGTCGTCGCGATCTCGTTCGCGCTGCTGGTCATGATCGCGGTCGGCTATCTCTTCGGCCGGAGCTTCATCAACCCAATCCTCGCGCTGCAGCGGGGCACGCACGACATCGCTGCCGGACAGCTCGAGGCCCGCGTCGACATTCGCCGGGACGACGAGCTCGGAGGCCTGGGCGAGGCCTTCAACACCATGGCCGATCGCCTCGTCAAGCTGCAGGACGACGTGAAGCGTCAGGAGCGGCAGGCGATGTTCGGACGCGTCGCCGCCGGTCTGGTCCACGACCTGTCGCACCCGATCCAGAACATCGGAAACAGCACGCGGCTGCTGCTCCGCGACGATGCCGATGCGGCGTCGCGCGACATGTTCCGCCGCACGATCGAGCGCGAGCTCGAGACCCTGAAGCGCTTCATGGACGACCTGCGCAACGTCGTGAAGCCGAAGCCGATCGAGCGCTTCCCGATGGAGGTCAACGGCTCGGTCGCCGAAATCGTGGACGTGATGCGCCCCGAAGGCGAGCGCAACGACGTCGCCGTCGAAACGCAGTACGCGCAGGGCCCGCTCGTCATCAACGGCGATCGATTCGCGCTCGGACGCGTCTACCGCAATCTGATCAGCAACGCCATCCAGGCGACCGAACCCGGCGGCCGTGTGACCATCTCGACCGCCCGCGTCGGCGACCAGGTCCGGATCGACGTCGCTGACACGGGATCCGGCATCCCGCCCGACCGGCTCCCGGCGATCTTCGACGACTTCGTCACGACCAAACGCCGGGGCCTCGGCCTCGGCCTCGCCATCTCCAAGCGCATCGTCGAACAGCTCGATGGCACGATCACCGTCGTGAGCGAGGTCGGACGCGGCACGGCATTCACGCTGCGCTTTCCGGCCCGCGACGAAGGGTCGGCACGCGCGGCTGCAAGTTGATCTCGGTTGTGTCCGGCCTTCAGCCGGACATTGGAGGAGCCATGGAAATGTTCCGTACGCTCGTAAAGACCGACGCGCTGGCCGTCGAGAACAGGATGGTGGCAGTGCGATACTTCGAGCTGCGCACGCTGCGCGGCGCGCGGCGCTACAGCGCCGAGATTCTGCTGGGACCGGGAGATCGGATCATCCTGGACGACGACTCGGTGACCAACCTTGAAGCCCGAACGACGTGTCTGGTGCCGGCGACGCTTCACAGCCGGATGCTGGCGCGCGCGGTCGCAGCGGCGTAACGGGAAGGCCCTTCGACTCGCCGCCTCGTCCTGAGCCTGTCGAAGGGCTCGTCCTGAGCCTGTCGAAGGGCTCGTCCTGAGCCTGTCGAAGGATGAGCGCGTCGCTCAAGACAGGCCCCACGAGAGGGCGCAACGACGAACACAGGGCGCGCTGCGCCGCTCTCAGCCAGATTCAGAGGTCGTCAGTTGTGGGGGGGAGCCACGCCTACTTCCGGGGCAGCACGGCGTCTTTGAGCTGCTTCGCGATCCGCGCCTTCACGACCGTCTTGGCGGGAATCTTGATGGCCTCGCCGGTGGCGGGGTTCCGGCCCATCCGCGCCTTGCGCTTCTGAACGACCAGCTTCACCATTCCAGGCAATACGAACTCTCCGGAGCGCTTCAGCTCTCTTTCGGCCAGCTGCGTCAGCTCGTCGAAGTATTCGCGGGCCTGCGTCCGCTTCACTTCGAACTTCTCGGCGAAGTGCGAAAAGAGCTCGGATTTTCCCATCCTGCGGGCGTCAGTCATCGGCGTCCCCCTCGCTTGACGCGCTGTGATGTTCACCGCCGATCGCCGCGCGCGCAGCACCAATCGCGGTTTTGCTAGGAAAAACCGCGGTGATCCTAGCGCGCTCATCTCGCCAGTGTCAATCGGCCGCGCCGTGAATCCGTGGTTTTCAGCCCGGAATGTTAGAATTTTTCGCGCATGTCGAGCCCGACGATCGAGACGTTCCCCAACCCGCGGCCCGAGCGGGATTACGAAATCGCGATTCAGTATCCCGAGTTCACGTCGCTGTGTCCGAAGACCGGGCTGCCCGACTTCGGTGAGATCCGCATCACCTACGTGCCCGGCGCGCGCTGCATCGAGCTGAAGTCGCTCAAGTACTACATGATCGAGTTCCGCAACAAAGGCATCTTCTACGAGCACGTGACCAACCAGATCCTCGACGACCTCGTCGCCGCCATTCAGCCGCGCCGCATGACCGTCATTGGCGATTTCTCGGTGCGCGGCGGCATCAAGACGGTCGTGACGGCGGAATACAGGGCTGAGGCTCAGGGCTGAGGGCTCAGGGATCAAGGTCAAGGCTCAGGGCTGATGCTGATGGCTGACGAGCCTGTTCGAATCCCGATCGAAACCCAACTCGATCTGCATGCGTTCGCGCCCCGCGATATTCCATCGGTCGTGCATGCGTACATCGACGCGGCCGCCGCCGCCGGCCTCCGTGAAGTCCGCTTGATCCATGGCCGCGGCCGCGGCGTACAACGCGGCATCGTCCAGGCTGCCCTCGACCAGCATCCCCGCGTCGTCGAATTCTGGGACGATGCCGGGGCACATCTGGGCGCCACATTCGCCCGGCTCGATTCAGAAGACTCAGAACTCCGCTGACGGTATCGGCTGCCGGCAAGCATCGGGAGCCTAAGTACTCGATTTCACAATTGCGGTGACGTATTTCATGACGGCGATCGGTGGCCGCATTCAGAAATACGACGAAGAACCCGCTTCACGTAGCGCGCTCGACGCGGCGCCGCCGAGCGGCGGGCGAGGCGTGCCAACCGCAAACGAGCGACCACTGGACCGTGGACCCGTCGTTCGTTTGCGGTTAGCGCGCCTCACGACTCGGCCTGCGGTGCAGGCCGCCCGCGTCGAGCGCCTCTGTGTCTCAGTGTCTCCGTGGCTTGTCCAAATCAATACGTCGCCGTAATTACGAAATGCTGTACTGAGGACTTCGCTCAGGCTGGAAATCGCGAGGTGTCTCAGGATAGGAGACGTCCACACCAGAAATCGCGGCGAATTCCGATTCCGAGGTTCGCTTCCATTTCGTGCCTCCGACGTTTGAGTGCACTCGCCCGTCCAGAGCCTGTCGAAGGACGAGCGGGTTGGCATCGCCGTTGCCACTTCGCGGAGCGACGTCCGCTCGCCTGCCGTAACTTCCTGGTTTCAGGCAGCCTGTAAAACCCGCGCGGCAGGTTCCGCACGCGAGCGGCCGATGCGCGATGCAAATTCCGCCATCGAATCCGGCCGACGCTGGACACCCCGGACGACCGGGCGACCTCGTGTACGTGCGCCGCGCGCGTTGGCGGATCGTCGGCGTCCGCGCGTACGAGGGCTGCCAGGTTGTGACGCTCTGCGGCATGACGTCACCGCATCTTGGAATCGAACGCCGCGTTCTCACGCCCTTTGAAACGATCGTGCCGCTCGAACGCGCGCGACGGCTGCGTGTGGTGCGCGGCGTGCGCTGGCGCCGCGCCGTCCGGGCGCTGATCACCGCGGACACGCCACCCGGCTCGCTGCGCGCGGCGAGAGCCGCAGGCATCGATCTGATGGGGCATCAGCTCGAGCCGGCGCTTGCCATCGTCAGGGGAATGGGCTCGCGGCTGCTCCTCGCAGACGAAGTCGGCCTCGGCAAGACGATTCAGGCGGGGCTCGTTGCGTCGGAGCTATTCGAGCGCCGCTCGATCGATCGGATCCTTGTCGTCACGCCGGCCGGCCTGCGCGAGCAGTGGACGCAGGAACTGGCGGGTCGTTTCGCCCTCCCCGCCACGAATGTCGACGGCCACCTGCTGCGGCGATTGGCGGCGACGCTTCCGATGGGCGTCAATCCGTGGTCGACCCTGTCGGCGGCGATCGCGTCCGTGGATTACGTCAAGCGCCCCGAGGTGTTGCCTGCCGTCACCGCCTGTACCTGGGACCTCGTCATCGTCGACGAAGCGCACGGCGTGGCCGGCGACTCCGATCGGCGCGCCGCTGTCCAGGCGCTCGCGTCCCGCGCCGCGTACCTGCTCCTCCTCACAGCCACACCGCACAGCGGCGATCGCCGATCGTTCTCGGCGCTGTGCGATCTCGGGGCAGTCGACGAGACGCCGCTGCTGGTGTTCCGCCGCACGCGTGCGGACGTCGGGATCGGAACACGCCGGCGCGTCCACGCCGTCCGGGTGCGGCCGAGCGCGGACGAGATGCGCATGCACCGTCTGCTGGCGCGGTACAGCGACGCAGTTCGCGCGGAACCGGGCGGCGAGGCACGGCGCGACGGGTGGCTCGCGCTGTCCGTCCTGCACAAACGCGCGCTGTCGAGCGCCTGGTCCCTGGTGCAGTCGGTGGAGCGCCGGCTCGTCGCGCTGTCTCGCTCACCCGATGCGTCGGGCGGCGCGCAGCTTGCCCTCCCGCTCGGAGATCCACACGGAGAGCTCGTCTCCGCGGACGAGCCACCGTCATGGCCGGCGGAGCTGAGCCTGTCGGATCCGGAACGCGAGCGGCAGCTGCTGACGGCGCTTGCCGCGTGTGCACGCACCGCCTCGACTGGAAAGGTGGGCGAGACGAAGCTGGCGGCGCTCGGCAAGCTGCTGCGACGCGCGAACCAATCCGCCGTCGTGTTCACGGAATACCGCGACACGCTGCTGCATGTCCGTCAGCACCTCGCGCGATCCGGGGTGACGCCCGTCGTTCTCCACGGGGGTCTCACACGCGAAGAGCGCAGCGCGGCCCTCGCCGGCTTCTCGCCCGCGCCGCGGGCGGTTCTGCTGGCCACTGACGCCGCCGCCGAGGGGCTCAATCTTCATGGCGGCGGCTGCCGGCTGGTGATCAACCTTGAACTGCCGTGGAACCCGATGCGGCTCGAGCAGCGAATCGGCCGCGTCGACCGAATCGGCCAGCAGCGCACCGTCCACGCGTTCCACCTTATTGCCGAAGGGACCGGCGAGACGCGCATTCTGTCGCGGCTGCGCGCGCGCATCGCTGTCGCCAGGGCCGACATCGGTGCTCCTGATCCGCTTGGCGACGAGGACGAACGCACGATGGCGAGACTGGTCATCGCGGGAGATCTGAACGATGACGACAATGCCGGTGGACCTGCGCGCGGAAGCCGCGGCTGAAGTTCGGCGATTGACGAGCGCGCGGGCCTTCGCGCGGGACAGTGATGAAGGTGCGGTTGCCGAGCTCGAGGGGAACGGCCCGTGGATCACCCGTGCCCGGCGTCCGGTGCTGCGGCGGTTCCTCGGCCGGCGACTGATGCTCATCTGGCGCGAGGTGTACGAAGACGCGTGCGGTGGCCGTGCCGAGTCCCGGCTCATACCCGTGGTGATTGACCTTTCGGCCGCTCCGGGCCCCGGGAACGATGGATCGCGAGCCTTTCAGGCGAGCGTTGGCGCCCCACGAGCGGCGGAATGGCTCACCACGCTGCTTCTCGAGATCGACTCCGAGGTTCGCGCGCGAATCGACGCGGACGGCCGCGAGTGGCAGGAAACAGTTGAGCGCGTGGTCCGATCGTTCACCTCGGCTCGCATCTTGCGCGAGCGCGGGATCGCGGCCTGGTCGGCGCGGACCGATCGCACGGCGTTTCAGCCGGGCCTGTTCGATCGGCGCGCCGAACGCGCGCAACGGATTCGCGCGGCGGCGAACGCGGAGTCCGATCGCATCACCGCCGACCGGCTCGCCACGGCCGAGCGGCTCGCCGCGGTGACTCGACGACCCGCGCAGCTCCTGCTGGTGCTCGCTCCGTAGCCTTAGCCATGCTGCCCGGCGTCGACGGTCATCTGGTCTCCGGTGTGTTCATCGAAGGTCAACTGCCGCCGATCGACCCGGCGGATGTCGAGCGCGCCCGCGGCGATCTGATCGCATGGCGGACCCGCTGCGCGATGCTCGGCCCCGCATCGACGCCGCGAGCTCTCCTTCAAACCGCCGCCGCACCATTCTTTGCCGCGCTTGGATTCGAACCACCGGGGCAGGTCGAAGCGGCGGACTCTGCGCTGGCAGCCACTCTTCGGGCCGGCGGACACAACGTGGCGCTGCTGGTCACACCGTGGGGCGAGGCGCTGGATCCGCTTTGGCGGCTCGCGGTCACGCAGGCGGGGCGGCGATCGGCTGCGTGGTGTCTGCTCTTCGATGGTCTGCACCTGCGGATCGTCGACGCCAGCCGACTCTACGCGCGTCGATATCTCGCATTCGATCTTGATCTGGCGATCGACGACCCGCGATCCTTTGCCGCGCTCTGGCGCACGGCCAGCTCGTCGTCTCTCACCTCCGATCCGGCCGACGCGCGATCGCTGCACGCGCTCGTCGCCGCTTCGGACCGCCACGCCGCTGGCGTGTGCCGATCGCTTCGCGATGGAGTGCTCGCGGCGTCCGCCGAGGTCCTGCGCGCGCTCCTCTCCAATGGGAACAGAGTCCGGCTAAGGCCGGACACTACCGAAAACGAAGTGAGGCCGCGCGACGGTGATGACGGCGGCGCTCCGGTCGTGTCCGCCGTCAGCCGAGGCGTCGCAATGCAAGACAGCTTCGAGCAGGCGCTGACGATCGTCTACCGGATGCTGTTTCTGCTCTTCGCCGAGGCGCGGGCGCTCGTGCCGCTGTGGCATCCCATCTACCGGGAGAGCTACAGCCTCGAAGCGCTCCGCGACGTCGCCGAGCGTTCGCCCCGGCCGGCCGGCCTTTGGGACGCGCTGCGCGCGATCGCCCGCCTCGCTCACGCCGGCTGCCGCGCGGGCGATTTGCGCGTGACGCCGTTCAACGGGCGGCTGTTCGCGCCCGCGGGCACGCCGCTCGCGGAGCGCCGAGATCTGGACGACGAGGCCGCGCGGCGGGCCCTGATCGCGCTGTCGACGCGGCCCGCACCGGATCGCGCGGGACGGGAGCGGATCGCCTACCGCGATCTCGGCGTCGAGCAGCTCGGCGCCGTATACGAGACGTTGCTCGACTACGAGCCCCGGGCCAATCGCACGACGGTGACGCTCGAATCCGGGTCCGGCATTCGCAAGGCGACCGGCACGTTCTACACGCCTCAGCCGATCGCCGACTATCTCGTGCGCCGGACGCTCGGTCCGCTGGTGCGCGACGCGACGCCCGATCGCATCCTGCGGCTTCGCATCGTGGATCCGGCCATGGGCAGCGGCGCCTTCCTCGTCGCGGCCTGCCGGTATCTCGCGACCGCGTACGAGATGGCGCTCGTACGCGAGGGCGGCTGCCAGGCGAGCGACATCGGCGGCCCTGAGCGCGTCGCCATCCGGCGAGCGATTGCAGAGCGCTGCCTCTACGGCGTCGATCTCAACCCGATGGCCGTCCAGCTCGCGCGGCTTTCGCTCTGGCTGGCGACGCTGGCCGCCGATCGGCCGCTCAGCTTTCTCGACCACCGTCTGCGGGTCGGCGACAGCCTGCTCGGCACCTGGCTCGCTCAGCTGCGGCATCCGCCGGCGGCCCATCGCCGCTCCACGCCCGACGGGACGCTGCCGCTGTTCGGCGACCAGGCGGTGCGCGATGCCTTGCGGGAGGCATTGCCGGTGCGTTTCGCCCTGGAGACGACGCCGAACGACACGCTCGAGCAGGTGCGCGCCAAGGAACGGGCGTTCGTGGCGATGACGGGACGGAACGCGACGCTCTCGCGCTGGAAACGGATCGCCCATCTCTGGTGTGCGGCCTGGTTTCTCGGTCAAGACGAGGCCGCGCCGGCGGCGGCGTTCGGTTCGCTGTCGGATGCGGTTCTGACCGGGCGCGGCGCTCTGCCGTCGGGCACCGCGAGCCGGTATTTGAATGCCGCGGACGCCGTCGGCGACGCCCGGCGGCTCTTTCACTGGGAGCTCGAGTTTCCCGAAGTGTTCTTCGATCGCGACGGCAGCCGTCTGCCGCGGGCGGGCTTCGACGCGGTGATCGGCAATCCACCGTGGGACATGATCCGCGCCGACGCCGGCCGGATCGAGGCACGATCGCGAGCCCGCTCCGACATGGCGCCGGTCCTGCGGTTCACGCGCGACGCCGGCATTTACACCGCGCAGTCGGACGGGCACGCCAACCGTTATCAACTATTCGTCGAACGCGCGATCGCGCTCGCGCGCCACGGCGGCCGCCTCGGGCTCGTGCTGCCATCGGGGTTGGCGACCGACCACGGCAGCGCCTCGCTGCGCAGGCTGCTGTTCTCACGGTGCGACGTCGACGCGATCGTCGGCATGGACAACCACCGCGGGGTGTTTCCCATTCACCGCAGCGTCCGTTTTCTGCTCGTCACCGCGTCGACGGGTTCGCCGACGCGGCAGATCGCATGCCGGCTCGGCGTGGACGATGCCACGGAGCTGGAGTCCCTTGGAGAGGAGCCGCCGGAGCGGTCGTCATGGTTTCCGCTGCGCGTGTCGCCCGCGCTGCTCGAGCGAATCTCCGGTCCCACTCTCGCCCTACCTCACCTGCGCAGCGCAACCGACCTCGCGATCGTCGAGCGGGCCGCGTCGCTTTTTCCATCCCTCGGCAGCGCGTCCGGCTGGTCGGTCCGTTTCCGCCGGGAACTCAACGCCAGCGACGATCGCGGCGCGTTCCGGCCGCCGCGCCACGGTCTGCCGATCGTCGAAGGCAAGCACGTCCTCCCGTTTCAGGTCGCGCTCCATTCGGTTCGCTACACCATCGGCGCCGCCGACGCCCGCCGGCTCCTCCGCTCCGATCGCCACGGACGTTCACGTCTGGCGTACCGGGACGTCGCCAGCGCCACCAATCGGCTCACCCTCATCTCGGCGGTGCTGCCGCCAGGCTGCGTCACCACGCACACCGTCTACTGCCTCGGCACGCCGCTCCCACCGCGCGCGCAGCACTTTCTCTGCGGCCTGTTCAACAGCTTCGTCGTCAATTACCTGGTCCGCCTGCGCGTGACGACGCATGTGACGACGGCGACGGTCGAGCAGTTGCCGATCCCCACCGCCGAGGCTGCCCCGGCAGCCTTCCGTGAGATCGCCGCGCTCGCGAGGCTCATCTCGCACGGACCGAACGCCGCAGCGTTCGCTCGGTTGAACTCGCTGGTGGCGCAGCTGTATCAGCTCACTGTCGCGGAGTTCGAACACATCCTCGGGACGTTCCCGCTGATACCGCGCGCAGACCGGGACCTGGCGCTCAGGTTGTTTGCAGAAACGACACGGAGATAGTGGAGGACACTGAGATGGATCAGCCACAGAGACACGGAGACACAGAGCTCGACGAGATCAACACGGTCACGGAACGCATCATCGGTTGCGCGATTGAGGTGCATCGTGTCTTGCGATGCGGCCTCTTCGAGGCCTTGTACAGGTCTGCAATGGCGATCGAGTTTGACGCTGCAGGTCTGACATACCAGCGCGAGGCTCGACTGCCTGCCGTCTACAAAGGGCGGCTGTTGGGCCAATACCGCATTGACTTCATCGTTGAGAACCTCGTGATTGTCGAGATCAAAAGCGTCGAACGCATGAACCCGATCTTCGACACACAAGTGCTCACATATCTTCGCCTCGCCAAGAAGCGTGTCGGGCTGTTGATCAACTTTAATTCGCGCCTCGTGCGCGACGGCGTGAAGCGATTGATCGTATAGGACAACCTCTGTGTCTCGGTGTCTCCGTGGCTGATCTCTCTGTGCTCTCTTGCCCTCTCTGTGTCGGCCAGGGCGACTTTAATTCGCGCCTCGTGCGCGACCGCGTGAAGCGATTGATCGCATAGGACGACCTCTGTGTCTCGGTGTCTCCGTGGCTGATCTCTGTGCTCTCTTGCCCTCTCTGTGTCGGCCAGGGGCGACTTTAATTCGCGCCTCGTGCGCGACGGCGTGAAGCGATTGATCGTGTAGGACCGACCTCAGTGTCTCAGTGTCTCCGTGGCTGATCTCTCTGTGCTCTCCTGCCCACTCCGTGTCGGAGAAAGCGCATGTTATAGTCGCAGCTCCGCATGCCCAACTACGGGTTCGCCATCGACCTTCGTAAATGCATCGGCTGTCACGCCTGCACGATCGCGTGCAAGGCCG
This sequence comes from Acidobacteriota bacterium, assembly GCA_003222535.1. Classification (GTDB taxonomy): domain Bacteria; phylum Acidobacteriota; class Vicinamibacteria; order Vicinamibacterales; family CAVVIG01; genus QHWJ01. The sequence continues at coordinate 17,670 of QHWJ01000353.1, forward strand.
AGCACGAGATTCCGGTGGGCGTGAACCGCTGTTGGGTCAAGACCGTCGAGAAAGGCACGTTCCCCGACACCCGCCGATTCTTCTTCCCCGTCCTCTGCAATCAATGCGACCGCGCGCCCTGTGAGAAGATCTGTCCGACCAATGCGCTCTTCAAGCGTGACGACGGCATCGTGGATCTGCATGGGGACTCGTGCATCGGCTGCCGCGCGTGCATGGTCGCGTGTCCGTACGACCAGCTGTTCATCGATCCGAACACACGCACGGCGGAGAAGTGCAACTTCTGCGCGAACCGCGTCGAGAACGAGCTGCTGCCGGCGTGTGTGAGCGTGTGCCCGACCGAATGCCGGATCTTCGGCGACCTCGACGATCCGGCGAGTGAGGTCGCACAGATCGCCGAGCGCGAAGCGGTGAGCGTTCGCAAGCCGGAAAAGGGCACGATCCCGAAGGTGTTCTACATCGGGGCCGAAGAGAGCGCGATCCAGCCGGAGATCGCGGCGCGGCCCTTCATCTACAAGGAAGGCCGGGTGCGGCTGCGCCCGCCGGGATCACCCGCTCCGGATCCCTCGCGGCCGGGCGATCCGCGCGTCGACTACGACGCGCCGCACGAGAAGCCGTGGGGCCTCGACATGGCGCTGTACCTGATGACCAAGGGGATAGGCACCGGCGCGATGCTGATGACCGCGATCCTGTGGTGGCTGGGCGATCACTCGGTGATCACCCGTCTTGTCGGCCCGGCGATCTCGCTCGGGTTCATGATCGGTACCGCCGTGCTGCTCATCGTCGATCTCGAGCGGCCCGAGCGCTTCTATTACATCCTCCTGCGGCCGAACTGGCGGTCGTGGATGGTGTGGGGCGCGTACTTCCTGACGGCGCACGGCGCAATCGCGGCGCTGTGGATCGCCGCCGGCTGGTGGGGTCTCGCGGGCGTGCTGACCGCGCTCGTCTGGCCTGCCGTCATCGTCTCGATTCTGGCGACCTGCTATACCGGCTTCCTGTTCGCCCAGGGCCTGGCGCGCGACCTGTGGCAGGGACCCCACGCGACGTTTGATCTGCTCGCGCAGGCCATGGCTGAAGGCGCAGCGGTCCTGATGCTCGCGTCCGCGCTGGTCGGCGGCGAATCGGCTCGGCTGTTGACGATGACGCTCGTTGGCGCGATGGTCGTGCACATCGGCTTCGTCTCGTTCGAGAACCTGCTCACGCCGAGCCCGACCCGTCATCACGAACTGGCGGTCGCCGCGATCCGCCGCGGACCGTTCGCCCGCCTCTTCTGGGGCGGCGCCGTCATCGGAGGCGGCATCGTCCCGCTCGTGCTGCTGCTGACCGCGCTGCTCGGCGGCTCCTCGCCAATCGCCGTCGTCGGCGCGATCCTGGCGATCGCCGGCGGCTTCGCCTGGGAGTACATCTGGGTGGAAGCGGGGCAAAGCGTGCCGCTCTCATGACATTGCAGAATTGCTTCGCTTCAACCAGTCCTTCCTTCCCTTTCTGCAATTCTGCAATCCTGCAATCCTGCAATGTCTAAGTTCAGGTCTCACCCAGACCCGTCGACCTGGGATGACTACGTGGATTTCGAGTCCACGAGCTGGCCGAAGAAAGATCGGAAGCACTACTGGATCATCCCGAGCATCTGCTTCAACTGCGAGGCGGCGTGCGGCATCCTCGCCTACGTGGACAAGGAGCAACTGAAGGTCCGCAAGATCGAGGGCAATCCGCTGCACCCGGGCAGCCGCGGCCGTACGTGCGCGAAGGGCGTCGTCACGCCCAACCAGCTCGAGGATCCCGACCGGATCCTCTACCCGCTCAAACGCGGCGGCGAGCGGGGATCGGGAGAGTGGCGCCAGGTGTCGTGGGACGAGGCGCTGAACGACATCGCGGGACGCGTACGGAAGGCGATCGTCGAGAACCGGCGGCACGAAATCATGTACCACGTCGGCCGTCCCGGCGAGGACGGCTACGCGAACCGCGTCCTGCAGGCGTGGGGCGTGGATGGACACAACAGCCACACCAACGTCTGCTCCTCCTCGGCGCGGCTCGGACACTTCCTCTGGTGCGGCAACGATCGACCGTCTCCGGACTACGCCAATGCGCAGGCGATTCTGCTGCTCTCGTCACATCTCGAGGCGGGCCACTACTTCAACCCGCATGCACAGCGCATCATCGAAGGCCAGGCGAGCGGCGCCACGCTCATCGTGATCGATCCCCGGCTGTCGAACACCTCCGCGAAAGCCGATGTCTGGCTGCCGGCGTACTCCGGCACGGAAGGTGCGCTCCTCCTCGCGATGGTACACGTCCTGCTCGACGAGGAGCTGTACGACCGCGAGTTCATGCGGACGTGGGTCGACTGGCGCGGCTACCTTCGCGCGGATCGGCCGGACCTGGCCCTCACCTTCGACAACTTCATCGTCTCGTTGAAGGAGCTGTACGCGCAGTTCACGCCTGCGTTCGCCGCTGAAGAGACCGGCGTCGAGGCCGCGCAGATCGTGGACGGCGCGCGGGCGATCGGCCGCGCGCGTGGGACGTTCAGCACGCACAGCTGGCGATCCGCGGCTGCCGGCAACCTCTGGGGCTGGCAGATCACGCGTTGCCTGTATCTCCTCGTCGTGCTCACCGGGTCGGTCGGCACCAGGGGCGGCGTGGGTCTGCACCTGTCGAACAAGTTCGTGCCGAGGCATCCGACCCAGCCGGCGCCGGCCGATTACTGGAACGAGCTGCTCTTCCCGCGCGAGTACCCGCTCGCGTTCTTCGAGATGAGCTTCCTGCTGCCGCATCTGCTCAAAGAGAACCGCGGCAGGCTGGACGTGTACTTCACGCGCGTCTACAACCCGCTGTGGACGAACCCCGATGGCTTCTCCTGGATGGAGATGCTCACCGATCGCGACAAGATCGGCCTGCACGTCGCGCTGACGCCGACCTGGAGCGAGACGGCGTGGTTCGCGGACTACGTCCTGCCGATGGGGCTCGGCACCGAGCGCCACGACACGATGAGCCAGGAAACGCACGCCGCGCAGTGGCTCGGATTCCGTCAGCCCGTCCTGCGCGTGGCGCGCGAGAAGCGCGGCGAGACGATCAACGCGACGAATGAAGCGAATCCCGGCCAGGTCTGGGAAGAAAGCGAATTCTGGGCCGCGCTCACCTGGCGCATCGACCCGGACGGCTCGCTCGGCATCCGCAAGCACTTCGAATCGCCGTACCGTCCCGGGCAGCCGGTGACGATGGACGAGTATTACGGATGGATGTTCGAACACTCCGTGCCGGGCCTGCCCGAAGCGGCGGCGCAGGAAGACCTGACGCCGCTCGCCTACATGCGGAAGTACGGCGTGTTCAAGGTGAAGGATCACGTCTACAAGCCGTACGAAGAGCCGCTGCCGCTCGAGACCCTGTCGGACGTGGCGATCGACCGGGAGCAGGATCTTGTCCTGAGAGATGGTCAGCCGATCGGCGTCCTCGTCGACGGCGTGGCGCGCACGGGATTCACGACGCCGACGCGCCGTCTCGAGTTCTATTCGCGGACGCTCGTCGACTGGGGATGGCCCGAGCATGCGGTCCCACGCTACGTGCCGGGACACGTGCATTGGCGCCACCTCAAGCGCGAGGACGGCGAATTCGATCTCCTGCCGAACTTCCGGCTGCCGACGCTGGTGCACACGCGATCATCGGTGAAGTGGCTCTACGAGATCTCGCACGACAACCCGCTCTGGATTGCCACTCCGGATGCGCGGCGCCACGGCATCGAGACCGGCGATCTCGTCAAGGTGCGCACGCGCATCGGTTATTTCGTGACGCGCGCGTGGGTCACCGAAGGGATCCGGCCGGGCGTGCTGGGGATGTCGCACCATCTCGGACGCTGGCGGCTGCACGAGGAGATGGGCAATCGGACCGCGTCGGCGCTCGTGAAGATCGATCGCCTGGGGAGCGGCTATAAGGTGTCGCAGGTGCACGGCGCGCAGCCGTTCGCCAGCCGCGATCCCGACAGCTCGCGCATCTGGTGGAGCGACGTCGGCGTTCACCAGAACCTCACGTTCCCCGTGCAGCCTGATCCGGTCAGCGGCATGCACTGCTGGCACCAGCGCGTGACGCTGGAGAAACCGTCACCCGACGATCGCTACGGCGACATCTTCGTGGACACCGCCAGGTCGCACGAGATCTACAAGGAATGGCTGGCGATGACGCGTCCGGCACCGGGCCCGGACGGAACGCGCCGCCCGCTCTGGTTCGACCGGCCGCTTCGGCCTGTTCCCGAGGCGTACAAACTGTAATTGGTGGACGCGGTCGAGCCGGGCATGGACTCCGGCAGTGTCTCGCTTGAGCCGGATCGCGAGAGCAATGGATGAGCAAGACCCGTCCGGCCGGCGCGGAGATCGCGAGCCGGGTGTACTGATAAGATCGCCGAACGTCAGGAGAGCACCGTGTTAATCAGCAACGAGCTCGGCGCAGCGTTCAACGCGCAGATCGGCCACGAATATGGCGCCAGCCTTCAGTACGTCGCCATCGCCGGCCACTTCAGACAGCATCAGCTGACTTTGCTCGCCAAACTTTTCTTCGCGCAGGCCGAGGAAGAGGCACAGCATGCGATGAAGTTCGTGCAGTACCTGCTGGACACCAAAGGCGACATGCGGATTCCGGCGATTCCGGCGCCGAAGCCGACCTTCGCGTCCGCCGAGGAGGCCGTGCAGGCTGCGCTGACCTGGGAACAGGACGTGACGGGCCAGATCACCGGCCTCATGGATCTCGCCGTGAAGCAGAACGATTACCTCGCGCAGAGCTTTCTGCAGTGGTTCATCGACGAGCAGCTCGAAGAGGTCGTGAAGATGGATCGCCTGCTGAACGTCATCCGGCAGTCCGGCGAACGAAACCTGCTCATGGTCGAAGCCTACCTGGTCCACATCGAGAAAGCCTCGTAGCGCCCGCTGTCCCGAAACCCCATACGGACAAATTCGCGTCTTTACCTGACAGGTAATTGCGACGGACGTCCGGTCGGCGCCAGTCTTTGGAAGTTGTCTTATGAACACCCTGCTCGGCTTTCCCGCCGGCCGCTTTCTCAACCAGATCAACGAAGGTGACGGCTCACCGGGCTCCGGTGCGCCGGAGGCCCCTGATTTCAAGGGGCTTTTCTTCGTGTACTTGTATGGCGCCTACGAACACTGCATCGTCGATGGCTTCCGCGAAGCGCTGATCGCAGCGAACGCCCACGGCCTGGCAGACGTCGAGGTGCGGCCCGAGCTCGCCGGCTTGGCATTCAACAGGTGGTTCGACAGGCATCTGATTCGCATGTTTAGCTTCGCCGCCGACGCGGTCGTGGACCCGTTCGCCGGCGCCGGCACGACGGCGCCTGTCGCGATCGAGACCGGCCGCAACAGAATCAGCGTCGAAATCGAGCCACGCTATGTCGATCTGGTTGAGCAGCACCTCGCCGGCGCGAGCGCGCTTGGGGCGAAGATCGCCAGCCGCCGGAACGGAGTAAAGGCCGCGGCGCGACGCGCATGAGCAAGGCGACGAAAAAGGCCGGCAGGACCGCTGGCAACAAGCCATCGAAAAAGAAACCGCCGGACCCGACCGGCGTCGACGACATCGACCGGCTGGCGGGGCTCTCGCCGTGCGCGATTCAGGATTATGTGCGCGGCGTCAGCGCCTATATCCGCGGCGTCAGCACACTCGCCGCCGGACCGAAGAAGGCGTCGCAGATCCGCCTTTCAAACGCGCTCGCGCGCGTCCTCGCCAACGAGCTCGGTGCGCATGTTCCCCGGCTGAAGGGCAACCTGGTCACTGACGAGCAGAAAGTCGCCGGCGGGCTGCGCACAGCCAATGCCGACGTCTCCGAGAGCCACTATCTTGACGGACTGCGGCTCGCCGTGGAGCTGAAGCCGATCAACCTGGCTGTCGGCCGCGCCATCTGGAACCGCTTCGGCGATGTCCGCGGTGATTCACGATACAATCGGCCATGCTTCGGACTCTCTCTGTCGTGGGTTCGGAAGAACCGACACGACTTGACGCGTTTGTGCCATCCGAAATCGGACAGCTCAAGAACCCTCAGACCGACTTGCCGAGGATCGCACGGGACCCGAGGCTGACCGCCGTGATGACCTGGACTTTATCGAGTCGGAAAGCGTCCACCTCGCACTCACGTCTCCTCCTTACTGGACGCTGAAAGAATATCGACGGAGCGACGGCCAACTTGGCTCCGTTACGGACTACGAAGCGTTCGTGCGTGAGCTTGATCGCGTGTGGTCTCATTGCTTTCGTGCTCTGATCCCCGGTGGACGACTGATTGTCGTCGTCGGCGACGTGTGCCTGTCCAGGCGCAAGAACGGCGGGCGGCACACAGTAGTGCCTCTACACGCCTCGATTCAAGAACACTGTCGTTCGCTCGGGTTCGACAACCTCGCGCCAATCATCTGGCACAAGATCGCCAACGCCGTTTACGAAGTCGAAAACGGCGGTGGTGGATTTCTAGGCAAGCCGTACGAGCCAAACGCAGTCATCAAGAACGACATTGAGTTCATTTTGATGCAACGGAAACCGGGAGGTTACCGGACACCGGAACTGGCTGCTCGTGTTCTCAGTGTTGTGTCTGCGGAGAATCATCAGCGCTGGTTTCAACAGATTTGGACTGGCGTCACAGGCGCGTCCACGAAGGACCATCCTGCTCCATATCCTCTGGAGCTTGCGGAGCGCCTGATTCGGATGTTCAGTTTTGTCGGGGATACCATCCTTGATCCTTTCATGGGCACGGGTACGACTAACTTAGCCGCCTCCCGCTGGGGTCGGAACAGCATCGGAGTCGAGGTAGACTCGCACTACTTCGGATCGGCATATAAGCGCCTTGCCGAAGCGACGACCGACTTCTTCAGCGAGACTCAAATCAGCGCGATCACACCGCCGTCGCCGGCCTCTCATGCGGGCGCTTAATCGAGAGTTCGCTCAAGCAGTCACCTGAGCACCGTCCCTGCCTGATTCTGCCGCAGGCTCTTACAATCCCCTGTTGAACAGGAGCGCTGCGACCACGCTCGCCATCAGCTCGACGAGCACGATCGTCGTCAATGTCACGAACAGCCAGTCTCCTTCGGCGACGTACCCGACAATCGACGCCCCCACGCGGGCAATTGGCGTGGCCAGCAGGACGAGGACGCCCAGCTGAAGAAGCATGCTCGCAACCGGTCCGGTGACATCGATGATCGAGAGCCCGAGCCCGACCGCCAGACACACCGAGCTGGCGGTGACGCCCACGCGCAGCACCGTCCCGACGGTGCGCTCCAACTGAGGATCGGCTTCTTCAGGACCTCGACCGCGGGGCTGGACGACCCGCGTCGCATCAGAGATCTCGCTCATCGCGCGCCCCGCGCCAGCATCATCACCGAGATCACGAACAGGACCGTGGCCATCAGCAGCTTCAGCCATTTCGCGGACGCGCGTGCCCCGAAGCGCATCCCGCCCCACGACCCGAGCTGGACGCCGAGCACCGCCGCTGCCGCGAAGGAGGCGTTCAGCTGTCCGTGCCCGTAGTAGATGACCGCGCCCGCCGTCGCCGTGACGCCGATCATGAACGCGCTCGTCGCGGCCGCGGCCCGGAGCGGCACGCCGCACCAGGCGTTCAGCACCGGCACTTTGATGAAGCCGCCGCCGATCCCGAGCAGCGACGACAGGTTGCCGGCGATGAACGACGCGACGAGCGCCACAGGCAGGCGTCTCGCGCGATACGTCACCATTCCGCCGCTCTCGTCCTCGTGATAGCGCCCGCCGAGGCGGCCGGGCTCGACCGACGGATCGAGGATGACGTTTCGACGCCCAAGACGGCCCAGCATGATGAACGCAACGACGGCGGTCGCCGCGCCGAACAGCTTCTGCACCGTCGCTTGTGCGAGCATCTGCGCGGTGACGCCGCCCAGCAGGCTTCCCGCCGCCGTCGCGACCTCGAGCACCATCCCGAGGCGAATGTTGATCAGCTGCTTGCCCGCTCGCGCGGCCGACACCGAGCTCGACGTCGCAATCACCGTCGTCAGGCTGATCGCCGCGGCGGCGGCGATCGGAAAATTGAGGCCAAGGTTCAGGAAGGGGACGAGGAAAATGCCGCCGCCGAGGCCAAGCAGCGCACCGAGGCTTCCTGCCACGGTGCCGGCGGCAAAAATGATCAGCGTGAGAACGGCGGTGACAGCGGGCATCAAAGAAAGTCTGAAGTATGAAGTCTGAAGTCTGAGGCGCCGTGGGCGTTCTGTTCAAACTTCAAACTTCAGACTTAAGACTTCAAACTTCAAACTTTCGAGTTTGGGCGAGATAACGCGTCGCCTTTTCGATCGCGCGCTCCTCGGCCTCTTCCCTCGTAGCGCCGTCAGCACGCGCGAATCGCGCGCCCGGATCGACGTTCGCGATCGTGCAGTGATACACGTCGCCGAGCTTGTAGGTCTCGATCGACACCGGCCAGCCCGCCAGCTCCTGCTGCCGCCGTGTGTAGTCTTCTGGTTTCACAAGTCTACGGTTTCTCCACCGGAGCGCCGACGAGGTTGCCCCACTCGGTCCACGAGCCGTCGTAGTTCTTCACGTCCTGGAATCCGAGGAGATACTTCATGGCGAACCAGGTGAGGCTGGACCGTTCGCCGATGCGGCAGTACGCGATGACGGGCTGGTCCCCCGAGATGCCTTGCGCGGCATACAACGCCTTCAGTTCGTCGAAGCTCTTGAAGGTGCCGTCCTCGTTGCAGTTCTTTCCCCAAGGGATGCTCTTCGCACCGGGAATATGGCCGCCCCGCTGGCACGTCTCGGGCAGTCCAGGCGGCGCGAGAATCTCGCCCGTGAACTCGGCGGGGCTGCGCACGTCGACGAGCGCCGCCTTCTTGCCCGCAAGGGCCCGCTGCACTTCCGGCAGGAACGCACGCAGCGACAGATCGGGCGCGCCAGCCTTGTACGTCTTCGGCTGGACCGACGGCGTGTCGGTGCTGAGCTCGCGTCCTTCGGCCAGCCACTTCTTGCGGCCGCCGTCCATGATCCGCACGTCGTCGTGGCCGTAGATCTTGAGCTGCCAGAACGCCCACGCCGCGAACCAGTTGTTGTTGTCGCCGTACAGCACGATGGCGGTCTTGTTGTCGATCCCGTTCTTCCCGAGCAGCTCCTCGAGCTTCTTGGCCGGCACGATGTCGCGCACCAGGGTGTCGCAGAGCTCGGTGGTCCAGTTCCATCCGGCCGCGCCGGGCACATGGCCCTGATCGTATGCGGTCGTATCGACGTCGACTTCGACGACGCGCATGCCGGCATCGGTGGCGTGCTCTGCCACCCAGTCGGTCGTGACCAGGACTTTGACCAGAGTCTTCGTGGACATCATTCCCTCCTTTTTTCTGTTTCGAAGCCCCTGATCTTATGTCAAGTCCTCAGGACAAGCCCTTTTTATCCTCGTACGCGCTGGCTGAACGCCGCGTACGCGCCTGGCGCCTGGGCGTTCCACCACGTGATGTACGCCGCCGCCGCGTCCTCGAGATTCTTCAGTTCGCGCGGGTGCCTGGAGCTCTCGCGGATCGCGGGCACGATGTCGCGCACGCGCTCCCAGACGAACAGCAGCTCGCGCCCGCTGTGGTAGAACAGCTCCGGGCTCAGCGGGCCGCTCGTGAGGAACGACGCGACCATTTCCCAGTACGTCGTAACCATCCGGTACGACGCGTTGGGCTCGCTGCCTGGCGGACACAGTTTGGTGAAGTCCTCGAATGTCTTCACCTTGAACGACGCGGAAAACCACCGCCGGGCCTCGCGCATGCGATCGTCGCGGCGTATCTCGTACAGCTTCAGAATCAGATTCACATCGTCGTAGGTCGCGCGCGCGACTCCGCTTCTCATGTCAGTTCCTCATCTCGGGTCCGTGGAGACGACGCCCACGTTCGCGATGGTATCGCCTTTCTTCAACGACGGCAGCGCGCGCACGAACATGATGATGCCGCTCTCCGGCGCCAGCACGTCCTGAAGCGGACGATTGAGATAATCGGTGACGGACCCGATCTTCGCGCCCTTGACGACGTGCGCATCGCGATCGACGGCTGGATGGAAGATCCCCTCGCGGTCCGCCGCCACCGTGACGATCTGGCCGACCCATACCGGTTTCGCGGGCGCAGGCGCGGCTCGAGACAGCATCTTGAGGTGGCCCATCACGTTCTGCACGCCGGTGACGAGGACGGCGGCATCCTTCGGGTCGACAGGCCCGGAGCGGCCGGCTTCCGCCGTGAACGACGGCTTGCCGCGGGTGGACGCAGTGTTCTCGAGGTACCGCGACGCCTTTGGATCCTTCGGCCGATCGGCGGAGATGATGATGTGGTCGAGGCCGAACGCCAGCACCATGGCGCGCGAGATCGCGTCCTGCTTCTGATTACCGGTCACCGTCCAGTAGCTGTAAGGCCGCAGGTTCTCGTCGAGATCGCCCCCGTGCAAATCAATCAGGTGATCGCACTTGTCGACCACCTCCCTGGTGACCACGAACGACGCCCGGTCGGTTTGCGTGCCGTTCGGATCGCCGGGATAGAAGCGGTTCATGCTCTTGTTGTCGGTGGGGTTCACATGCGGCACAATCCGCTCGAACGAGGGAACATTGATGAGCGGCACGAGGATGAGCGTACCTGAAAGCTGCGCTGGATCGACGGCGTCGATCAGACGTTCGACGGCAATGATGGACGCGTACTCCGTCCCGTGGGCGCCCGACGCCACGGCGAGCACCGGTCCAGGTCTGGCGCCGTGCAGCACCACGACCGGAATGTCGTAACCGGCGTCCTTCCCGGCCGGCACCTTCAGCACCCCGTACGCCTTGTGACCGCGCCCGGCCGTCGCGCTCCCGACGGTGAACGTCAGGTGCGCATCCTGGCCTTCGACGATCTCGGGCCGCCGTGAGGCCGCCAAAACGTCAGCCGTCAGTACGCGGTGTCCGATTTCGGCCGGACCCGCCGCGTGGTGTCTCACCTCAGCCGCACGCCCCACGTGGTGTCCCACTTCAGCCGGGCCCGCCATGTAGTGTCCGGCTTCAGCCGGACCCGTCGCGATCAGAAGCGCCGCCATCGCCGCGCGAACGAGGACTGTCTTCATGCGGCAAACTTTACAACGGTTTCCACAACTGAATATAGTTGCCGTTTGCGCGTAGTGCAGGCCTTCCGGCCTCCGCTCGCGAATCCTTGAAGCGGACCACGGCGAGGCTCGCCGACCAGCCTCCGCCAAGGCTACGGCGGTCCGCCGAAGCTTCAGCGAAGGTGGAAGCGCGGAACGCGCCAAGGCGGCAGTCCTGGCCACACATGAACACGTATCCCCTTTACATCAACGGCGAATTCACGCCGGCCGAATCATCGGCCACGCTGGACGTCGTCGATCCGTCCACCGCTGACGTCATCGCACGCGTGCCCGATGCCGGCGCCGCCGACGTCGCGAGAGCCGTTCGGACCGCGCGCGCGGCGTTCGACGCCGGACCGTGGAAAGACGCCACGGCGCAGGACCGCGGCCGGGTGCTGTTCAAGCTGGCCGACATCGTTCGCAGGCGCGCCGGCGCGCTCGCCGAGCTCGAAACGCGCAACACGGGCAAGCCGATCGTCGAATCGGAGTTCGATATCGGCGACGTCGCCACCTGCTTCGAGTACTACGGGGGCCTGGCGACGAAGATTCACGGCGACGTGATCCCGATACCGGACAACGCGATGAGCCTCGCGCTGCGCGAGCCGATCGGCGTCGCGGGGCAGATCATTCCGTGGAACTATCCGCTGCTGATGGCGTCGTGGAAGCTCGCACCGGCGATCTGCGCCGGCTGCACCACGGTGTTGAAGCCGGCGGAACAGACGCCCCTCACCGTGCTCGAGCTGGCCTCGAGCTTCGCCGACGCCGGCCTGCCGCCGGGCGTCGTCAACATCGTCACCGGGGCGGGCGAGACGGCGGGCGCCGCGATCGTCGAGCATACGGACGTCGACAAGATCGCGTTCACGGGGAGCGCCGAGGTCGGCAAGACGATCATGCGCGCGGCCGCCGGCACGCTGAAGAAGATCTCGCTCGAGCTCGGCGGCAAGTCGCCGAACATCTTTTTCGCCGACGCGGACTTCGAAGCCGCCGTCGAAGGGGCGCTCTTCGGCGTGTTCTTCAATCAGGGCGAAGTGTGCTCGGCCGGCAGCCGCATCCTGGTGCAACGGCCGATCTACAAGAAGTTCCTGGACGCGATGGTCGAGAAGACGCGTACGATTACCGTCGGCCTGCCCATGGACCGCGACACGAAGATGGGCGCGCTCGTCAGCCGCGAGCAGTTCGATCGCGTGCGCCAGTACCAGGAGATCGGCAAGCTGGAAGCCAGGCTCGCCGTGGGCGGCGGACGGGCGTCGGGCGCCGTGCTCGACCGCGGCTTCTTCGTCGAGCCGACGATTTTTTATGACGTCGACAACGCGGACCGCATCGCGCGTGAGGAAATCTTCGGGCCCGTGGCGTGCGTGATCCCGTTCGACACCGAAGAGGACGCGCTGCGGATCGCCAACGACACGTACTATGGCCTCGCCGCCGCGGTCTGGACGCGCGACATCTTCCGCGCGATGCGCGTGGTGAAAACGCTGCGCGCCGGCATCGTCTGGGTGAACCATATGCAGCCCACCTACGTCGAGGCGCCGTGGGGCGGCTACAAGCAGAGCGGCATCGGCCGCGAGCTGGGCAGGTGGGGCGTCGAGGAGTATCTCAACGTCAAACAGGTGTACATCAATCTTTCCGAACAACCCATCGGGTGGTACTAGGAGCGTGTCCGAGAAAATGTGAACACGCTCCTAGTAGGCCGGCTACGCCGGCGAAAAACGGCCCGAATTCCCATGTCCTTCCGCGCGAAGCGCGGCTACTAGGAGCCCGTGAGGGCATTACTCACACGGGCTCCTAGTGAGGCCAGGTATGATGCGATGCTGAAGAAGTGACGGCTTTGCACAAAGGTTCGAAGAGACGCGAAGACCACGAAGACTGCTATGTACACGAGATTCTTCGTGACCCTCGTGTTCCTCCGGGGTTTCGTGATGAGCCGTCGAAGAGCGGGAGCCCGCGTGAACGTCAACAACAGGAGATCCCCATGACCTACTACGGCAGCAAAGACCTCGCGGCGGCGTTTCGGACGGTTCGAGAGAACACGATCAAGATCGCGGAAGAGATTCCGGAGAGCCAGTACAGCTTCAAGCCGGCGCCGGAGACGCGCACCATCGCGCAGACCCTGGCGCACATCGCGGTCAGCGCGGGATTCCAGGCTCACGTGCACGGGACCAAGATCACCGATATGAAAACCGTGAACTTCATGGAGTTATTTCAGAAGTTCAGCGCCGAGGAAGCCAAGCCTCGTACGAAGGCGGAGCTGATTGCGTTCCTCAAGGAGGAGGGCGACAGGTTCGCCTCATTCCTCGAAGGGCTGCCGGAGCCCTTCCTGGCCGAGCAGGTGACGATGCCTCCTGGCGCGCAGCCGGCGACGAGGATCCGCTTCGAGATGCTGATGTCCGTGAAGGAGCACGAGATGCATCACCGCGGGCAGCTCATGACGATGCAGCGCATGATCGGACAGGTCCCGCACCTGACACGGAGAATGCAGGAGCGGATGGCCCAGATGCAGGCCTCGCAGCAGCCCCAGGAGGCGCGGCGGTGAGATACGCGAACGCTGCGGCTGTCGTGGCGTTCGTGGTGGCGGGCATACTCGCACGCCCTTCGACAGGCTCGGCGCCGCCCGAGCCTGTCGAGGGTCAGAGCACATTTCCCTTCTCCCACGAATACGCCGACATCAACGGCGTGCGGCTGCACTACGCGCGGGCGGGCAACGGCCCGCTCATCGTCTTTCTGCACGGCTTCCCGGAGTTCTGGTACGAGTGGAAGAACCAGCTCGTGGAATTCAGCCGCGATCACACGGCCGTGGCGCCCGATATGCGCGGGTACAACCTGTCGTCGAAGCCGGCGGATCTGTCGGCGTATCAGGTGCCCCAGCTCGTCGAGGACGTCCGCGCGCTCACGGGCGAGCTGATGAAACCGGCAGGCGGATCGAAGTTCACTCTCGTCGCCCACGACTGGGGCGGCGTCGTCGCGTGGGTGTTCGCCGCGCTGCACCCCGATCTGCTCGACAAGCTGGTCATCGTCAACGCGCCGCATCCGACGATCTTCGGAAAGCTGCTGCAGCAGGATGCCGCGCAGCAGAAGGCGAGCGGGTACATGCTGATGTTCCGCAGCCCTCAGGCCGAAGCGACGCTCTCGGCCAACTCATACGCGTTGCTCACGTCGATGGTGCTCGGCGACGGGCTGAAGGCCGGCACCGTGACGGAGGCCGACAAGGCCGCGTACCTCGAGGCCTGGTCGCAGCCGGGAGCGCTCACCGGCGGACTCAACTACTACCGCGCGGCAGGCGTCGGTCCTCCGACCGCCGCGTCGACAGAGACGGGCTCTGCGCCGCCGGCAGCCCCGCCGGCCCTGCCGCCCCTGGTCGTGCGCGTCCCGACGCTCGTGATCTGGGGCGAGAAAGACACGGCGCTCCTGACGGCCAATCTCGACGGGCTCGACGAAGTGGTCACGAAGCTGACGATCCGCCGCGTGCCCGACGGCACGCATTGGGTCGTACGTGAGAAACCTGCCGAAGTGAACAGGCTCATTCGCGAGTTCCTCGCGCAGCCCTGATGGCGAAGCCCGCACCGCGATTCAGCGTCGAGACGCTCAGGTTTCTGCGCGCGCTCAAGCGCAACAACCGGCGTGAGTGGTTCAACGCGCATCGCGACGACTACGAGGCGTACGTCCGCCGGCCGATGACCGCGATCGTCGAGCGGCTGGCGGAGGACTTCCGCGCCGTTGCGCCGGAGCTCGTCGCGAGCCCGAAGGTGTCCATTTATCGCATCTACCGCGATACGCGGTTTTCCGAGAACAAGACGCCCTACAAGACGCACGTCGCCGCGGTGTTCCCCACGCGCGGGCTTCTCAAGCACGAAGGCGCCGGCGCGTACTTTCACATCTCGCCCGATGGGGTGTGGGTCGGCGGCGGGATGTATTCGCCGGAACCCGCGCAGCTTCATGTCGTCCGGGAGCACATCGCGTCGAACGTCAAACAGCTCCGCGCCATCGTCGAATCGCCCGGCTTCCGGCGGCAGTTCGGGAAGCTCGACGGCCAAAAGCTGCAGCGCGTGCCACGAGGCTTCCCCAGGGATCACCCGGCGGCCGAGTACCTGAAGTTCCGGAGTTTCCTCGCCGGCGCGGAATTCCCCGGAACCTTTGCCGCGAGCCCGAAGTTCTACGGCACCCTCCTCACGGTCTTCAGGCAGGTCACGCCCCTCACCCGATTCCTGAACGCGCCGCTTCTGAAGTGACCGAGCCCGACGATCTCGATACGCTCGTCACGGAGCTGAACGCCGGCGCGCCGCGCTCGCGGCGTTCCGACGATCAGACCGCGCGGCTGCGCTCGTGGCTCGAGCAGGTCGTCGAACAGTCTGCCAGCGACCTGCTGCTCGTTGCCGGCGCTCCGCCTTCCCTGCGCATCGACGGTCACGTCGTGCCGCTCGACGCGGCCTTCGGGGGCCCGCTCTGCAGCGAGGACATCGACGATGCGGTGACGCCGGCCCTGCCGCCGCATGCGCGGCGGCTGTACCAGGGGGCAGGCATTGCCGACGGCTCGTTTCGTACGCCGGATCTCGGCCGTTTTCGCATCAACCTGCATCACGAACGGGGACGGGCCGCCGCCGCGATCCGCCGCCTGCCTCCGGTCGTGCCGCGGTTCGCCACGCTCAATCTGCCGCCGACCGTCGAAGCGCTCATCCGCCTGCCGCGCGGCCTCGTGCTGGTCGGCGGCCCCACGGGATCCGGCAAGACGACGACGCTGGCCGCGCTCGTGAACGAGGTCAACCATCGCGACGCGCGCCACATCATCACGATCGAAGATCCCATCGAGTACGAGCATCCACACCGGAAATCGGTGATCGAACAGATTGAAGTGGGCGTCGACGCGCCGGATTTTCCGACCGCGCTCCGCGCCGCGCTCCGTCAGGCGCCCGACATCATCGTCGTCGGCGAGATGCGCGATCCGGAGACGATGCAGATTGCGGTCGCGGCCGGCGAGACGGGACACCTCGTCTTCTCGAGCCTCAACACGAGCGACGTGTCGACGACGGTCGCGCGGATCGCCGATTCCTTCCCGCTCGAGCGCCAGAACACGGTGCGGCAGGAGCTCGCGATGGCGCTGGCGGCGGTCCTCACGCAGACGCTGATGCCGAAGATCGGCGGCGGGCTGATTCCGGCGGCGGAGCTGCTGATGGTCGGCTACGGCGCGCGTCAGCAGGTGCGCAAGAACGCGCTGCACCATCTGCACCAGGAGATCACGATCACGCGCAAGCAGGGCTCGTTCACGCTCGAGGAGTCGTTGACCGAGCTCGTCAAGCAGGGGCTCGTCGACCGCAAGGACGCCATGACGCGCGCGGGTCACCCTGAGGAGCTCGAGCGGCTGCTGGGTTGAGTCAGGGCTAAGGGCCTTCCCCCTAACACGGCCGGGCATCAACTGGATCGTACGGATGTCGACGCCGTCGGCCGGCAGTCGGCAAGCGTCCTCGCGTCCCCATACACGCCGGCCAACTTGCCTCCCGAGTTGACGTCCCACGCTGGCGGTGAAGATGCTGCCGTTCAGTTGTCGGGAGCTGACGCTTCGAGCCGGAATTCGCAGATTGGCGACGCCGCTCTGCGCGCTTCCGCATCGATCGGTTTCACGCAGCTGTGGAACCGGGCCGCGAGGTACATCTCGGCGAGTGGGCACCGAAGCCGCCAAACACCGCGTAAAATGTCATCGTGTGACGGTCAGGCGACTGAGAGGCTGTGCCATGTCCATTCCACGAGTTTTCGCTATCGCATCCGTCTGCGTGGTTCTCGCCTTCTCTGCGCGGACCCTCCGTGCCACGCCTCAGACGGCGCCGGCGACCGACGTCCTCCCAGCACTCCTGGCCGAAGTCCACGAGCTGCGGCTCGCGATGGAGCGATCTGCCACGGTCGCCCCGCGAGTTCAGCTCACGCTCGCGCGCCTGAACATTCAGGAGCAGCGAACCGTGGTCCTGAGCCGCCAGCTCGATCAGATTCGCCAGGAGCAGGCCAACGCTTTGCTCGAGACGAAGAAGCTGTCGAGCGAGCTGGAGGACGTCCAGAAGGCGCTTCAAACGACTCTCGACGCGTCACAGCGAAGCGGATTGGAATTCGAGGAGCAGGGGCTGAAGCGCAAGCTCGGTCAACAGGCGGCCATCGAAGACCGTTTGCGCGGGCGCGAGGTCGACGCGGCACAACTTCTGAGCGCCGAGCAGTCGCGGTGGATCGACCTCAATTCGAAGCTCGACGAGATCGAGCGGCTCCTCGGACCGGTTCGATAGGAATCGTGTGCGCGGGAGGCTTACAGATGTGCCGACGGGGCGTCTTAATCGCCGTGGCGCTGTTGGTCGCGGGAGCGGCAATCGCGCCGGAGCAGCTTCTCGACGGCGAAAAGGCGCGCGAGGGACGGCAGCGTCCGCGCAGCTCGCAGCCAGGTTCGCGCCCGGGCGTCGCGTCCCTGCGTTTCCTCCTCGGCGACTGGGAAGCGATTGGCACTCCAGCAGGCGAGAAGGGCGGCTTCACGTTCTCGCTCGGCGTACAGAATCGCGTGATGACGCGAACGAATTACGCCACCTATGACGCGCGCAATGGCCGCACGGCGTCGCGACACGACGACTTGATGGTCATCTACGAGGAAGGTGGACAGCTCAAAGCCGACTACTTCGACAGCGAAGAGCACGTCATTCGATATCTCGTCGAACCTCGCGGCGATTATAACGTCCTGTTCGTGAGCGACTCGAAGCCGTCGGACCCTCGCTATCGCCTCAGCTACAACGCGCGCGACGATGGCACGCTCGCCGGTCAATTCGAGATCGCCGCGCCGGGCACGCCGGACGCGTTCACACCGTACCTGTCGTGGACCGCGCGCAAGCGGCGGTAATTGCTCGGGAGAGTCTTCAGTGCGGTAACCGCGGCCGCAGATACGCATACGGCCAAGTACCCACGAGCGCGCTGGCAATGGCGACGACCATCACAGGTACGCCGGCTTCCATCAGCGCGACGAGCGGTCCCGGGCAGACGCCCGTCAACGCACAGCCGATGCCAAAGAGCGTGCCGCCAACCACGCACCTCAGACCGCTGCCTGGTCCTAGTTGCTTCGGCGCGAGGCCTATCGGTTCGCCGGCAGGCGCCTCGGAGGCGGAGGCGCCTGATGATTTCCATCGACGTTCCGGCGACGGCGATCGCCAAGGCGATGATGCCGTACATGTGAAACGATCCGAAGCGGAACGTCTCCTGGATGCGGAACCACGAGATGACCTCAGCCTGTTGTTCTCCGTTGCAGACTTGTCAACATAGGCGGCCATGAATCTTCCCGTCACACGCGCCGCCATCGAGCACATGTACACCGTGATCGCGCCGCAAATCCGCCGGACGCCGGTCGTCGAAGTTGCCGGCCGCGACCTCGGCGTGGCCGCCCGGCGCGTCACGCTCAAGCTCGAACAGCTTCAGCGGGCCGGATCATTCAAGACGCGCGGCGCCTTCGCGCACCTGCTCACCCGCCGGATCCCGCGCGCGGGCGTCGTCGCGGCGTCAGGCGGCAATCACGGCGCGGCAGTGGCGTTCGCCGCGATGGAGCTCGAGACGCCGGCCAAGATTTTCGTGCCGACGGTGTCTTCGCCCGCCAAGATCGCGCGGATCCGCTCCTACGGCGCCAATCTTGTCGTCGGCGGCGACCGCTACGCCGAGGCGCTGGCGGCGAGCGAATCGTGGGCGGAGCACTCGGGCGCGCTCCCCGTGCATGCCTTCGACCAGCCCGAGACGCTGCTCGGTCAGGGCACACTCGGTCTCGAGCTGATGATGCAGGCGCCGGACACCGAGACGGTGATCGTCGCGGTCGGCGGCGGCGGATTGATCGGCGGCGTCGCCGCGTGGTGCGCGGGCGCGGTCCGCGTGGTCGGCGTCGAACCGGAAGGCGCGCCCACGCTGACCGAGGCCCTGAGAGCCGGCCGCCCGGTGGATGCGCCGACCGGCAGCATCGCGGCCGATTCGCTGGCGCCCCGCCGCGTCGGCGACCTGATGTTTCCGATCGCCCGGGCGCACGTCGAGCGCGTCGTTCTGGTGAGCGACGGCGCGATTCGCGCGGCGCAGAGCACGCTCTGGGAGGGACTGCGGGTCGTCGCCGAACCGGGAGGCGCCGCTGCATTTGCCGCGCTGCAGTCCGGCGCCTATGTCCCCGCACGCGACGAGCGCGTCGCCGTCGTCATCAGCGGCGGAAATACGGAACTCTCAACTCTCAACGCTCACCTCTGACGGCGTTGAGCGTTGAGCCTTGAGACTTGAGCCTTGAGACAGCTCGATGCTCACGCTCGAGACTCAACGGTCAACAGGCACAGCTGAGCGCGTCGCATACAAAACTCCGCCTGCAGCGAGCGCCGCGAGTCCGCCGAGCAGCTGCTCGCGCGTTGCGCCCGCGGCGATCGCAAGCGACACGACGATCGCGAGCGTCGGCACCACCGGCCCCAGCGGCGCCACGAAGGATGCCGGCTTCACGACCTCCACGAACCGGGGCGAGCGGAGCCTGAGCGTTGCGGCGGAGACGCCCGTGTAGGTGACCAGCCGCGCGAGCGCGCTGACGACCGCGAGCCTGGCGAACGAGCCGGTCAGCGCGAGCACGACCGCAACGACAGACGTGAAGATCACGGCATTGGCGGGCGTTCGGAAGCGCGGGTGGATGCGGCCGAAGAACGCCGGCAGCTCGCCATGCTCGGCGAGCGCGAACAGCATCCGCGATCCGCTCAACACCTGGCCGGCGTTGTTGCCGGTCATCGAGATCACGGAACCGACTCCGACGAGCAGCGCCCCGATCGACCCGAGCAACACCGCCGCCGCATCGGCAATCGGCGTGCTGTGCGCCGGCAGATCCGGCAGCAGACCCTGCGCGACCACCTGCGCGAGCGTCATCACGCCCATCACCGCCAGGATCGTCAGAACGAGCGCGAACGGTACATGCCGGCGTGGGTCGACCGCCTCTCCCGCAGGCACCGGGACGACGTCGTACCCGCCGTACACGAAAATCATCAGCAGCGCCGCCGCCGAGAATTGGCCGAGCGTCACCGCCGGCAGCGTCGTCAAGGCCGTGCCGTCCACGTAGCGGAGGCCGACGACGATGAAGAGGGCAAGCGGCAGCAGCTTTCCGATCGTCAATGCGTTGACCAGCCACGCGCTCTGGCGGATGCCGCGCACGTTCACCCAGGTCAGCGCCGCGGTGACGCCGAGGAGCAGCAGCGTCCGTGGCCAGCCGGCGGTGACGGCCTGCCAGTAGTAGCCGAGCGCCACCGCGATGCCGGCCATCACGCTCGCCTGACTGGCGGCGCGCGTGAACCATTGCATCCATCCGACCTCGAACGCGACGAACCGCCCGAACGCCGCGCGCGTATAGAGATACGGTCCACCGGTGCTCTCGAAGCGGCTGCCGGCTTCCGCGAAGCACAGCGCGACGGTGAGCGATGCGAGCCCCATCAGCACGAAAGCGATCGGGCTCCAGGCGCCGATCTCGGCGGCCACCTGCGACGGCATCAGAAAGATGGCGCCGCCGATGACCTGATTGATCCCGATCGCGGTGAGATCCCAGCGCCCGAGCGCGCGTCGCAACGTGAGCATGCCCGGCCAGTTGTATCATGACGATCGGCTGCGCGAAGGCTTCAGCCGAGCGGCGAGAACGTAGGGCACCGCTTTAGCGGTGCCTCGGCCCCCGTAGAGCGAAGGCTTCAGCCGAGCGGCGAGACGTCGCGCGCAGGCTTCAAGCGAGCGACCCTGCATGCACACGACGCTTCCCCGGCGCTTTTACGCCGACCCGGCTTTCTATCGCGCCGAGCTCGAGCGCTTCTACTTTCAACGCTGGATCTGCGCCGGCCGCGCCGATCACATTCCGGAGGCCGGCGATTACTTCACCCGCACGCTCGGCGACGAAAGCGTCATCGTCACGCGCGACCGGGCGGGCGCGATTCATGCGCTGTTCAACGTCTGCCGCCATCGCGGCACCCGTCTGTGCGAGCAGGCCGAAGGTCATTTCGTGGAGCGCATCCAGTGCCCGTATCACACCTGGACGTACGATCTCGAAGGACGACTGATCGCCGCTCCGCACATGCCGCCCGGCTTTCGCAAGGACGACTACCCGCTGCATCGCGCCGGCTGCGACGTCTGGGACGGCCATATCTTTGTGTATCTCGGTCCAGCCGCTCCCGCCCTCCCTGCCCTTCCCGCCTCTCCTGCCCCTTCCGGCGTTCCTGTCCTACCTGCCCTTCGTGATCAGCTCGCCGACCTCCCGACGCGCTTTGCGCCATGGGAGATGGGGGATCTGCGCCTGGGCCGGCGGATCGTGTACGACGTGAAGGCGAACTGGAAGCTCGTCGTCCTCAACTACAACGAGTGCCTGCATTGCCCGAATCTGCATCCGGCCCTGAACAAGCTGCATCACTATCTCGACGCCGAGAACGTCGCACCCACGGCGTGCTACTGCGGCGGCGCGATGGGCTTCAGAGACGGCGTCGAGACGATGAGCATGGACGGCAAGCGCCGGCGCGAGTATCTGCCCGGCCTGAACGAGGCGCAGCGGCGGCAGGTGAGCTACTTTGCGGTCTATCCAAATCTGCTGCTCAGCCTGCATCCCGACTACATGATGACGCACACACTCTGGCCACGCGCCCACGACCGCTCCGAGATCATCTGCGAGTGGCACTTCCATCCGTCCGAGCTCGCGCGGCCCGACTTCGATGCGGACGATGTCGTGGAGTTCTGGGACCTGACGAATCGGCAGGACTGGTGGATCTCCGAGCAGTCTCAGGCAGGAATCAGCTCGCGCATGTATGAGCCTGGACCGTACTCAGAACGCGAAGAGCTGCTCTGGAGCTTCGACGACATTGTCCGGCGCGAAGCGGAGCGGCACCTCTGATCAAAACGGAGCGGCACCTCTAAAGAGGTGCCCTACGGATGAGAGGAGCACTCGTACGTAGGGCGCCGCTTCAGCGGTGCCCCAGCCGTGCCCGAACGTAGGGCGCCGCTTCAGCGGTGCCCGGCCGTGCCCGAACGTAGGGCGCCGCTTTAGCGGTGCCTCGGCTGTGCCCGAACCGAGGGCGCCCGCTTCAGCGGTGCCTCGGCCGTGCCCGGACGAAGGGCGCCGCTTCAGCGGTGCCTCGGCCGTGCGCTAAACTGACAGGCTATGTCTTTCCCGATTGCCGCCTTCAATGGTCACCGGCGCGTGCCCGCTCCCGTCAACGAACCGATCCGCTCCTACGCGCCGGGATCGCCCGAGCGCGCCTCTGTCAAGGCGCGACTCAAAGCCATGGCCGCCGAGAAGATCGTGATGCCGCTCATCATCGGCGGCAAGGAAGTGAAAACCGGCGTTTGCAGCCAGTCGGTGATGCCTCACGATCACCGGCACGTGCTCGGCGAGTACCACAAGGCCGCCGAGCAGCACGTTGTGCAGGCGATCGACGCCGCGGCTGGAGCGCGGAAGGAATGGGCGAACTGGTCGTTCGACGATCGCGCTGCCGTGATCCTGAAGGCGGCCGAGCTGCTCACGACCTCATGGCGCGACACGATCAACGCCGCGACGATGCTCGGTCAGTCGAAGACGGTGTTCCAGGCCGAAATCGATTCGGCCTGCGAGATCATCGACTTCTGGCGCTTCAACGCGCATTACGCCAAGGAGCTCCTCGAGGAGCAGCCGCTCAGCGACCACACGATGTGGAATCAGCTCGAGTACCGCGGCCTGGAAGGGTTCGTCTACGCCGTCACCCCGTTCAACTTCACTTCGATCGCCGCCAACCTGCCGACGGCCCCCGCTCTGATGGGCAACACGGTCGTCTGGAAACCTGCGTCGAGTGCGATGTACTCCGCGTACCACCTGATGAAGCTGTACGAAGCTGCCGGCATGCCGCCCGGCGTCATCAACTTCGTCGCGGGCGACGCGCCGATGATCTCGAAGGTCCTGCTCTCGCACCGCGACCTCGCCGGCGTGCACTTTACCGGCAGCACTGAAGTGTTCAACGACATGTGGAAGACGATCGGCGCCTCCATGTCCACGTACCGCTCCTACCCGCGCATCGTCGGCGAGACGGGAGGGAAGGATTTCGTCGTCGCCCATCCGTCGGCGGACGTCGATGCGCTCGCCGTCGCGATCGTGCGGGGTGGATTCGAGTTTCAGGGACAGAAGTGCTCGGCCGTGAGCCGCGTTTATATCCCGAGATCGATCTGGGACGGGGTGCGCGACCGGATGGTCGCCATGATCGACGACATCGGGATGGGCGACATCCAGGATTTCAGCAATTTCATGGGCGCCGTCATCGACAGGCGCGCGTTCGACAAGATCAGCGAGTACGTCGGGCACGCGCGCGGCAAGGCGAAGATCGTCGCCGGCGGCAAGGTGGACGGCAGCAACGGCTACTTCGTCAGCCCGACGCTCGTCGAGACCGGCGACCCGGCATACCGGCTGCTCTGCGAAGAAATCTTCGGGCCGATCGTCACCGCGTACGTGTACGACGATGCGAAGTGGGCGGAAACGCTGCAGGTGGTGGATTCGACGTCGCCGTACGCGCTGACCGGCGCGGTGTTCGCGCAGGATCGGCGGGCGATCGTCGACGCGACATCGGCGTTAAGGCACGCGGCCGGTAACTTCTACATCAACGACAAGCCGACGGGCGCCGTCGTCGGCCAGCAGCCGTTCGGCGGCGCGCGGGCGTCGGGCACGAACGACAAAGCCGGGTCGAAGCTGAACCTGACGCGGTGGGTGAGCGCGCGCACGGTCAAGGAAAACTTCAACCCGCCGAAGGATTATCGGTACCCGTTCATGAACGAGGCGTGATGATCCTGGGAAGAAACACGACATTCAACGCAGAACACGCGGAAACACCTTGAGCAGTTTTCTCTGCGGGTTCCGCGGTTTCTGCGTTGTACGTGATTTCTTCACGGGCTCTGCAGGCCTGTCCGCGCCCGAGGATCATCGCACGGTCACGCAATTGGCATCGCCGTTTTTCGCGGCGGATTGAAGAACGGCGTCCTGACCACCGTCGCCGGCGCGCGGTGGCGCACCGCTTCGACGGTGACCTCGACCTCCAGCGCGGTTCCCTCGGCGAAGTGAGGCGCCGCAATCGTCGCGAGCGCGATCAGCTTCTTCAACACCGGCGACCAGGTCGTCGTCGTCGCGCGCCCGACCTGGCCGCCGTTCCTGTAAACCGGAACCGCGGCGCGCGACGCCGCGGCCGACATCTGCGGCGCCAGGCCGAGGTCGTCGTACAGCTTCTCCACCGCCGGCCAGTCGATCTCGAGCCCGACGATCAGCCGGGCCGGGCCGCGGCGACGCTCCGCGACGAGCGCGCTGCGACCGACGAACGGCCGATTCTCGAGTTGCACGAGCCGTCCGAGGCCCATCTCGAGCGGCGTGTAGGTCTGCGACGGGATGAGCGCCTTCTTGCAGCCGTGGAAATCGACGTCGATCAGCAGGAGGCCCGCCTCGACGCGTGCGACGTCGAGCGCGAGCATGCCGACGGGGTGGATGTCGAACGCGCGCCCCCCAATCATCAGAGCGTCCCAGACGTCGATCGCGCGGTTCCACGGCATCCAGATCTCGTAGCCGAGATCGCCCGTGTAGCCGGTCCGCGAGATGTCGACCGGCACGCCGGCAATCGTGCCGCGCGCCATGCGGAAGTACTTCAGGCCGGCGACGTCGGCGTCGGCCACGGCGGCAAGCAGGCGGGCCGACGTGGGACCCTGCAACGCGAGGGCGGCGACCTGTTCCGAGATGTCGTCGATCGCGACGTCGAGGCCGATCGCGTTCTGCCTGAGCCACCGCAGGCTGGGATCCGCGGCGGTCCAGCGGAACGTGTCCTCCGACACACGCGTCACCGTTCCGTCGTCGATCACCTTGCCACGTTCATCGCACCACGGCGTGTAGCAGACCTGGCCGACCGCGAGCTTGAAGGCGTCGCGCGTGATCACCCGATCGACGAGCTTCACGGCATCGCGTCCGCTCACGCGGTACTTGAACAGCGGCGACACGTCGATCAGCGCCGATGCGTTGCGGATCGCGTTGTACTCGTGCTCGTGGTGCGCCTCGTACGCGCTCACCGCGTAGTAGCCCGACCACTCGCGATAGTTCAGGCTCTCGCACAACTGAAACGTGCGGTCGTGGACGGCGGTGCCGATCGGCATCGGGGAATTATACGCAGGCAGGAGGGGCGGGACGGGCAGGATAGGACGGAGAACATGTGCGCGTCATAGAATCTTCGTCATGAAGCAGCTTGTCGTCATCGGCGCCGCCATCGGGCTCCTGAGCGGCCAGGGCGCGGCGCCGCCGCCAATCGTCCTTCGTGCGGCACGCCTCATCGACGGACGCGGGGGCGCGCCCATCGCACCGGCCGCGGTGATGATCCGCGGCGATCGCATCGAGGCGGCCGGCAGCGGGCTCGCCATTCCACCCGGCGCGCGCGTGATCGACCTCGGAGGCGCCACGCTGCTGCCGGGACTGATCGATCTGCACACGCACCTCACCAGCACGGGCGTCCATTGGGAGGACGAGCTGCTGAAGACGACGCCCGCGCAGGCGGCGCTGCACGGAGCGCAGAACGCGCGGATCACGCTGATGGCGGGCTTCACGACCTGCCGCGACATGGGACCCACGTGGCCCTTCGTCGACATCGATCTGCGCAAGGCGATTGACGAAGGCGTCGTGCCGGGCCCACGGCTGATGGCCTCCGGCAACTACGTCTCGCCGACGGGCGGCGCGGGCGATGCCCGTCAGTTTTCCATCTATGTGGACGTGCCGATCGTGAGGAACCTCGCCGACGGTCCCGACGAGATTCGCAAAGCGGTCCGCACGAACCTGAAACAGGGGGCGGACTTCATCAAGATTCTCGGCACCGGCGCGGTGCTGTCGAAAGGCGTGCCGCCCGGCGCGCAGTCATACACGGAAGAGGAGATGCACGTCGCGGTCGAGGAGGCGGCGCGCTGGGGCAAGCACGTCGCCGCCCATCTGCACGGCACCGAAGGAATCAAAGCGGGCATTCGCGCCGGCGTTCGCACCGTCGATCACGGCAGCATGATGGACGACGAGGCCGTGGATCTCCTGAGAACCCATCACGCGTACTTCGCAGATCAAGGAGCTGAAGGACAGATCGTTTCAGATGGTGTTGAAGGCCGATCTGCCGATCGGCTTCGCGACGGACGCCGCGGTCGTGCCGCACGGGCAGAACGCGCGCGAGTTCGGGTATCGCGTCCGCCTCGGTCAATCGCCGATGGCTGCGATCGTGTCGGCCACCAAGACGGCGGCCGAGATCATGGGCTGGAGCGATCGCGTCGGCACGATCGAACCGGGCAAGTTCGCCGACCTCATCGCGGTCAGCGGCGATCCGATCCGCGACATCACTCAGCTCGAGAGCGTCGCGTGGGTGATGAAAGGCGGGGTGGTGTACAAACAGGAAATTAAGAATTAGGAATTTGGAATTTGGAATTCGCAAATCTGCAATCAGGAATATCAACAATCTGCGGTTTCAGGAATGAAGTACGACGCGATCGTCATCGGCGGCGGGCACAACGGTCTGACGGCCGCCGCATATCTCGCTCGGGCGGGACGGAAGGTGCTCGTAGTCGAGCGCCGGCACGTCCTCGGCGGCGCGGCGGTCACCGAAGAAGTATTCCCCGGCTTCCGCTTCTCGGTGTGCTCCTACGTGGTGTCGCTGCTGCGGCCGGAAATCATCCGCGACCTCGAACTGCCCCGCCACGGCCTCGAGATTCTGCCGCTCGACGGCACCTTCACGCCGATGCCGAACGGCGACCACCTGTGGCGCGTGAACGACCACGCGAAGACGCAAAGGGAGATCAGCCGCCACTCGAAGGTCGACGCCGAGGCGTACGACGAGTACGGCAAGGCGATGGTCGAGATGGCGCGCTTCGTCAAGCCGATCCTCAACATGACGCCGCCCGATCCGATGTCGCTGGATCCGCGCGAGCTCATGAAGCTGCTGTTCCTCGGCAGGCGATTCCGCGGCCTCGCGGACGTGGACCGCTACAACCAGATCCAGTTGATGACGATGAGCGCGGCCGATTTTCTCGATCAGTGGTTCGAGACCGACGTCCTCAAAGCGACAATGGCCGCGTCGGGGATTATCGGGACGTTTCTTGGCGTGCGATCGCCCGGCACGGCGTACGTGCTGCTCCACCACTACATGGGCGAGATCGACGGCGCCTTCCGCTCCTGGGGGTTCGCCCGCGGCGGCACCGGCGCGATCTCCGAGGCGATCGCGGCGGCCGCGCGCGAAGCTGGCGTTGAGATTCGCACCGCCGCGCCGGTCGCACGCATCGCCGTGAAAGGCGGGCGCGCGGCCGGCGTCGTGTTGACGAACGGCGACGAGATGACGGCCGACATGGTGATCTCGAGCGTCGATCCGAACCTGACGTTTCTGAGGTTCATCGACTCGAGGGAGCTGCCCGGCGAGTTCCTCGACGAAGTACGGCGGTACAAGTTTCGCGGATCGTCGGGCAAGGTGAACCTCGCGCTCGATGCGCTGCCGGACTTCACGTGCATGCCGGGCGGCGGCCCGCATCTGCGCGGCGCGATTTCGATTTCGCCGGGCGTCGACTACATGGAGCGAGCGTACGACCAGGCCAAGTACGGCGAGTTCTCGCGACGCCCGTACATGGACATGGTCATCCCGACGCTGACCGATCCGTCGGTCGCGCCGCCGGGGAAGCACATCCTCTCGTGCTTCGTGCAGTACGCGCCGTACAAGCTCGCGTCCGGAACCTGGGACGATCAGCGTGAAGCGTTCGGCGACACGGTCATCGACACCATCGCGGAATACGCGCCGAACATCCGCGACATCATCCTGCACCGGCAGGTGCTGACGCCGCTGGATCTCGAACGCGACTTCGGGTTGACGGAAGGCAACATTTTTCAGGGCGAGCTGACGCTCGAACAGCTGTTCTTCGCGCGGCCGGTGCCAGGGTGGGCGCAGTACAGCACGCCCGTCCGCAATCTCTGGATGTGCGGCTCCGCGACGCACCCCGGCGGCGGCATCATGGGCGCGCCGGGGCGCAACTGCGCGCTGCGCATTCTCGGACAAAAAGCATGATCCGTCACGTTCACCACGAAAAACACGAAGACACGAAAAGCACGAAAAACAACGCAACGGAGACACAGAGAACACGGAGGCGCGCCAGTGCCGTTTCGGCGGGACGGCCTGCGGTGCAGGCCGACGAGCACGGCCGGGATCGGGCCGAGATACGAGCCGTTGGGAATCGTTGGAGGCTCGTATCTCGGTCCGATCCTGGCCGTGCCGCCGCTTCGCGGCGCCCGCCGAATCGATTCAGCGCGCCATGCTCTGCGAACTTTGCGCCTGCCAGCCGAAGCTCGCCGGCGCTCGGCGAGCGAAGGTTGGAGCTCTGCGTTCAAAGGGTTTTCTCAGTGTCTCCGAGTCTCTGTGGTGGTCTGTCTTCGTGACCTTCGTGCCCTTCGTGCCTTCGTGATGAGCGGTTGCTGAACCGTGCGCGACGTGATCGTCATCGGCGGCGGCGTCAACGGTCTGGTGACCGCGACGCTGCTCGCGAAGGCGGGCTTGAAGACGCTCGTCCTCGAGCGCGGCGATCGCGTCGGCGGGTGCGCGCGGACCGGCGAGATCGCGCCGGGTTTCCGGTGCCCGACGCTGGCTCACGCCGCGGCGATCGATCCGTCCCTGCTGCGATCGCTCGGCCTCGTGCGGCATGGACTGCGCATTGTCCGTCCGGCGGTGGACGCCTGCGCGCCGACGCGCGATGGCCCCACGCTCGTCCTCTGGCACGATGCGGCGCGCGCAACCGAGGCCATCCGCGCGTTCTCGGCGAAGGACGCGGAACAGTATCCTCGCTTCGTGAACAGCTTCGCGCGCGTGACCGCGGTGCTGCGCGCGGTGTGCGCGTCCGAGCCGCCCTCGATCGACGATCCGACGGCTCTCGATCTCATCGAGATGCTGAAGACCGGGCGCAAGTTCCGCGCGCTGGGCAGGGCCGATGCATACCGCCTGCTGCGGTGGATGCCGATGGCCGTCGCCGATCTGGCCGGCGAGTGGTGCGAGAGCGAACCGCTGCGGGCGACGATCGCGGCGGGCGGATTGCTCGGGTCGTTCCTCGGTCCGTGGTCGGCCGGAAGCGCGGCGATCCTGCTGCTTCTTGGCGCCGAGGAAGGCCACCCTGTCGCGAACGGATGGTTCATCGCCGGAGGGCCCGGCGCGCTCGCCGACGCGCTGGCCGCGGCCGCGCGTCAGGCAGGCGTGGACATCAGAACAGGCGCGGACGTCGCGCGGATCAACATCAGAGACGAGGAGGCGCAGGGCGCCGCCGGCGGGGTGACGCTCTCGAACGGCGAGGAGATCGCGGCGCGCGCGGTCGTCTCGAATGCCGATCCCAAGCGCACGCTGCTTGGCCTGCTGGATCCGATCCATCTGGCGCCGGAGCTCGTCCGGCGCGCCCGGAACATCCGCACGCACGGCACGCTCGCCAAGATCAACTACGC
Source organism: Acidobacteriota bacterium (assembly GCA_003222535.1). GTDB lineage: Bacteria > Acidobacteriota > Vicinamibacteria > Vicinamibacterales > CAVVIG01 > QHWJ01. The sequence continues at coordinate 47,188 of QHWJ01000353.1, forward strand.
GTCGTCATCGCTGCCCGAGTTCAAAGGGCTGTCCGCCCTCGATGCCGATGGGCAGGCCGCGGCGCTGTCCGGGCGCATCCGGCTGGCCGCCGGCATCGACGGCATCGAGCGCGCCTTCGACGCCGCGAAGTACGGAGGTTTCGCCGAGGAGCCGTGGATCGAGCTGACGATCCCGTCGATTGCGGACCCGGGCCTCGCACCTCGGGGCCGGCATGTCGTCTCGACGTACGTCCAGTACACGCCGTACCATTTGCGCGGCACGAACTGGGACGCCGAGCGCGATCGGCTCGCGGACGCCGCGACCCGAACGATCGCGCAATATGCGCCAGGCTTTGCCGCGTCCGTGCTCGCCCGCGAGGTGATCACGCCGCTCGACCTCGAACGCACGTACGGGCTGACGGGCGGCCACGTGTTTCACGGCGAGCTCGCGCTCGATCAGTGGTTCGTCACGCGCCCGCTGCTCGGCTGGGCGCGCTACGGCACACCGATCAGGAACCTGTACCTGTGTGGGTCGGGGACCCATCCCGGCACGGGGTTGAATGGACGCTCGGGAGCGTTGGCCGCCCGCGCGATCATCCAGGCAATCAGGGGCAGCCAGGCCAGATAGGTCGCGTAGGGCCAGATAGGTCGCGTAGGCCAGGTAG
>QHWJ01000354.1 GCA_003222535.1 Acidobacteriota bacterium
CCGGACAGCAGCATCGATTCGGTGAGCAGCTGGAGCACGATGCGCCCGCGCCCCGCGCCGAGGATCACGCGAATCGCGAGCTCCTTCTGGCGGGCCTCCGAGCGGGCGAGCAGCAGGCTGGCGACGTTCGCGCACGCGATCAGCAGGACCGCGCCGACGGCAAGGAGCAGCACGAGCAGCGCGGGACGGACGTCGCCGAACACTTCGCGCGGCGCGGGCACCAGCGTCAGGCCGAAGTCGCGGTCGTACTGTCGCGCGTACAGCTGCTGGAACCCGCGCGTCAGGGTGTTGATCTCGGCCTGGGCCGCCCCGAGCGCGACGCCGGGCTTCACGCGCCCGAGCGCGTTCAAGCCGTGATTGCCACGCTGCTGCGGGTCCGAGGGACCGAGCGCGAGCGGTACCCAGACCTGCGTGAACGTCCGGCTGGCGTAGTCGAGCGGCAGCCGCAGCGCCGCGGGCAGCACGCCGACCACCGTGTAGGCGGTCGCGTCGAGCTGAATCGTTCGTCCCACGATCGCGGGATCGGCGCCGAACTGCGAGCGCCACAAGCCTTCGGTGAGCATCACGACGTGCTCGTGTCCGGGCTCGTCTTCCTCCGCCTTGAACACGCGTCCGGCGATCGGCTGCGCGCCGAGCGCGGCGAAGATCTCCGGCTGCACCTGCGCCGCGAGGACGCGCAACGGCTCGCCGCCCCCGGTCAGGTTGAACGACGTGCTGCTGAACGCGGCGACGTGTTCGAGCGATCGCACCTGTTGCTGGTAGTCCACGAGCTCGGGCTGCGAAACCCACGTCTTTGCCCAGTTCGTCCAGTGGCTCCAGAGCAAGACCACACGATCGGGCTCGTGATACGGCAACGGCCGCAACAGGACCGCGTTGACGATGCTGAAGATGGCGGTGTTGGCGCCGACGCCGAGCGCAAGCGTGAGCAACGCCACCAGCGTGAAGGCCGGTTGCGTGACGAGCGTGCGGAGCGCGAAGCGCAGGTCCTGAAGCAGTGTGGACACGAATGTCCCTCGGCCGTTAGACGGGACCGGCACAGCAGGGGTTGTCACCGCCTGTCGTCGAGCTGCCGCCCATTTCGCGGTTCATGGAGCGCGAGGCTTTCCGCCTTCACTGAAGTTCTTCCCTGCGTGCTTTGCGTGCTCCGCGGTCCAACGTGGTTGGAGCGGTGTTACCGCAGCGCAAACGGCGGGTACTCGTCGGTCATCAGAAGTATGAAGGCTTCGACGCGGATCAGCCATCGCAGGCTGCCGACGCCGAATTCGGAGAGCCCCTTCGGGTACCGCCCGCTGAACAGAATTGCCACCCACGCGACCATGGTCGTGACCCACCACGCGAACAGCACGAAGAGCAGCGCGATGACGTGAGGGATGGCGAGAAGAAGCCGAAGCCCGACCGTCAGGCGATCGCGCGGACCGGCGGGATCGACAAAGGTCAGCGACGCTGGATACGGCGAATCGCCGAACGGCGGATAACCGTCCTCCAGCAGCATCAGGTAGGCGAGCGCGCGCACGCGCCAGCGCAGGTAGAAGGCCGTGAACTGGCGAAGGGCAGCGATGTGTTCGCCGCTGATCACGATTGTGAGCCAGCTGACGATCGCCAGGATCGTCGCCATGGTTCCGAGCACGCCGGTTTCGCCGCTGAGCGAGGTCATGTCGCCGCCTCCGCTTTTGTACGCCAGGCCGAAGCCGATCCCGCCGACGAGAATCGCGTGGGGAATGAACAGAATCAGCCGGAACGCCGTTGTCAGCCGATTGCGGTTCGTGAGCAGCGGCTCGACGTCAATGGTCAGCGGATAAGGCATGCGACATCATAGGGCAAAGGGAAAGGGCTGAGGGCACAGGGCTGAGGGCACAGGGCTGCCCGCCTGGCCGTCGAGCGCGACGAGCGGAGCACCCCTAAAGGGGGGCGCCCTACACCCTTAAAGCGCGAAGTTCTCAGCCGATCGTTGCGGCTCGCCCGAAAGGCTCGCCCTCCATCTCGCCTCCGGTGTGCGATGCTTCCGCCGCTCGTGCGAGAATCACGGAATGCATAGCGACAAGAAGCGCGGGGGCGGCGGGTTCGAACGGACCCGCCCTGCGTGGCTCGTCGCATCGATGGCGCCGATCATTCTCGGCGCGCTGGTCGGGACGGCGGCGTCGATGGGTCAGCTCACGGAGCGCCCATTGGCCGGCGCGCTGGCGCATCCCGCCATCGGGTACTACACGCGGCCAACGCACGACCTTGTCGCCGAGCTGAATCGCCACATCCAAGACGGGGACGTGCGTGTGAGCTTCGACGAGGGCACCGGCTATCTACGATCGGTGCTCGACGCGCTGCACGTGCCTGTCGAGTCGCAGATGCTGGTGATGTCGAAGACGGGCGTCCAGGGGTTATATACGGGGCCTGCGAATCCGCGCGCGATCTTCTTCAACGACGCGGTCACCGTGGGCTACATCCGCGGCGCGCCGCTCGTCGAGATCGCCGTCCACGATCCGGAGCAGGGCGTCCTGTTCTATACGCTCGAACAGAAGCCACAGCCGCGCCCGCTCTTCGAGCGGCGTCCCGCGTGCCTGAGCTGTCACCAGGTCTACAGCACGCTTCATGTGCCGGGCATGGTGGCGCGCAGCGTGTTCGTGGCGCCCGACGGCCTGCCGCTCTCGCAGTTCGGGAGCTACGATCCCGACGATCGGACGTTGTTCCGGCAACGATGGGGCGGGTGGTATGTCACGGGGACGCACGGCTCGATGCGGCACATGGGGAACGCCATCGTCACGAACGTCGAGAAACGCGAGACGATGATCTCCGAGAGTACGCTCAACCGCACATCTCTCGATGGCGTGTTCGACGCGCGCGGATACGTGTCGGCGCACAGCGACATCGCGGCGCTGATGGTGTTTCAGCACCAGGGCCACATGACGAACCTGATCACACGCGTCGGGTGGGACGCCAGGCTCGCCGCGTACGACCATAGAGGCGATCTGACGGGCGGTCCGTTACGTGACGCCGTCCACGAGCTGGTGGACTATCTGCTGTTCGTCGACGAGGAGCCGCTCACCGCCGCGATCAAAGGTACGGCGGGTTTCGCCGAGAAGTTTGCCGCGCAGGGCCCGGCCGACAGCCGGGGCAGATCGTTGCGGCAACTCGACCTCGAACACCGTCTGCTGAGGTATCCCTGCAGCTACATGGTCTACTCGACCGCATTTGGCGCCTTACCGATCGACGTGCGGAGGGCCATCTACGGCCGCATGTGGGACGTTCTCTCGGGGCGTGACACGAGCCCGAAGTACGCGCGGCTGTCCGAGGCCGACCGGCGCGCCGTCGTGGAGATTCTGCGCGAGACGCTGCACGATCTGCCGGACGATTTCAGTGCGCCGGATCGCGTGAAATAGGGCTCGAGGCGCTCGATCCGGAACTGCACGCATTTCAACCCGACGAGCACGCCGGTGAAGGTGTCGTCGAGGGCTGAAAGCCTCGCGGTCCAGACGGACCGACGAGCGTCGGGTTCAGGTCTCAGCCGTGAAGTGACGGCCGCGGGTTTCGGGCCCCAGCCACAGCAGCAGGATCACCAGTGCGCCCGACGCCGCGATGCACGCGGCCATCGCCGACGGCAGCGCCAGCCCGCGGTCCTGCAGCAGGCCGACCAGCGTCGGCGTGAACGATCCCAGGCCCGCGCCGACGTGATACGCGAAGCCGGCGCCGACGGCGCGCGCGACCGTCGGGAATCGCTCGGTCAGATAGCCGGGGACGACGCCGAAGTTGCCGGCGCCGAAGAACCCCATGGTCAGCGCGCCGATCCACAGCAGCGTCCCGTTCTGCGTGAACACATAGATCGGCACGACGAGGATGCCGACGAGCGTGGCAATCGTGGCGGCGCCGCGGCGTCCGAGCCGGCCCTCCGACATCCGGCCGCAGACAACCGCCCCGATGATGGCCCCGATGTTCAACGCCGCGAGGAAGGGCAGCGTCCGGCGATGCATCTGCGTCAGCAGCGTGGGGTACCAGTACGTGATCGAGTGATACATGAACAGAAACGTGCCCATCAGGAGTGACGTGTGCACCGTCGTCCACAGCAGCTCGGGACGGAAGAGGCGGACCAGGGACAACGGGTCGCGCTGCTTATGCTCCTTCAAATGACGCCGCCGCTCGAGCCACACGGGACTCTCTTTCACGCCCTTCATGATGAAGAACACGAGAAACGCCGGCAGGATGCCAATCCAAAGCATCACGCGCCAACCCATGCTGCGCTGATTGACGAGCGGGTAGCCGAACTCGAACACCAGCGACGACAGCAGGAACCCCATCGAGTAGCCGCTCTGCATCATGCCCGACGCGGTCCCGCGCAGATGGGCCGGCCAGTGCTCGAGCGTCAGCGGCATCCCCGCCGCCCAGACGCCCCCCATGCCGATCCCGAACAGCGCGCGGATCGCGAACAAGATGCCGTAAGACGGCGAGAAGCCGCCCAGGAAGGAGAAGACCGAGTACCACAGGATCGAGAACATCAGCGGACCCTTGCGGCCCCAGCGATCGGCGGCCGTCCCGGCGCCGATGCCCCCCGCGACGCGAAAGACGAGCGTGATCGTGCCGAGCGCGCCCGCGAGCGCCTTGTCGACGGTGAAGCTGCGCTGAATGTCGACCAGGAGGAAGGTCAGGATCGTGAAATCGAATCCGTCGAGCACCCACCCCAGGTAGGCGCCGATGAACGCTTTCCACTGCGTCGGTGTCACCTCGCGATACCACGCACCGCCCGGGCGCGCGGACCGAGCGTCGAGGCTCACGTGAGTCATCGACGGCTCTTCGGTGGCGACACCGCGTCGGCTGCGAGGAATTGGGCGAGCTGCGGCGTGAACAGATCGGTCGTGGTGATCGGACGACCGGCCCGAGATGCCCATCCCGCGCACAGCATCACGAGACACAAGCGCCGCGGCGCCTCACGGCGCCGTTGCATTCGATGTTCGCGAAGCGTCGTCATTGAGACGCCGATGATACCTTGCAACGGAACCCGAAGCGCGCATGGTTCGACGGGCTCACCATGAGCGCTCGACGGGCTCACCATGAGCGCTCATCCTGAGCTTGTCGAAGGATGCGGGCTCTCGGTTGATCGTCGTGGACGCGTCAGAGCCCGATGAAGATGCGGCGCCGGTACATCTCGCCCAGGATGACGCCCCATAGCACGACGTACGCCACCGCGTAGCCGAGCGATGCCGCCTCGGCGCCGCAGCAGGGACGCAGCCACGACGCGAACATGCCGCGGTACAGAATGGCCTTGAGCGACGACCCGTCGGCGGCGGTCCAGCGCGTGAGGACGCTGTCGCACCCGACGGAGAGAAAGTACGCGGCAAGCGCGTTTCGTCCATAGACCGCCAGCGGACGCGACCAGTCGCTCCAGCTGTTGCCGTCCACCAGCCAGTCGCACGCCGCCAGAGCCTGTGCGGCCAGGCCCGCGCTGAACAACGCGAACGAGCTGGTCCACAGATTCTTGTTGATCGGAAACGCGTGGCCCCAGGCGAGCCCCGCAGTCATCGCGGCGAATCCCGCGGCCCAGAGCCAGGCGGCACGATGGTGCCGGCGAGGCTCCTTCAACCAATTGCCTGCGAAGACGCCGCCGAGCGCGGTCGCCACCGCGGGCACCGTGCTCAGCAGACCTTCCGGGTCGTACAGGCGATTGAGGAGATGACGCCCGAGGAGCATGCGGTCGATGAACGACGCGAGATTGCCGCCCGGCGTCAGCACGCCCGCGCCGGCTCCAGGCACCGGTACGAGCGTCAGCGCCGCCCAGTACCCGACGAGCACCGACACCGCGATCGCAATCTGCGCCCGGAGCGAGCCTTGCTCGGTCAGCCATGCGATGACGAGGTACACGATCGCGATCCGCTGCAGCACGCCCGGAATTCGAAACGTCGCCCAGTGCAGCGGCTGCGTTTCGATCGCATTCAGCACGAGCCCGAGCCCGAACAGCAGGAGTGCGCGCCGCACCAGGTGACGCCGCACCCGCCGCGGCGAGCCGCGCCGCCGCGCCAGCGCGAACGGCACGGCGGCGCCCATCGCGAACAACAGAAACGGAAACACCAGATCGGTCGGCGTCCAGCCGTGCCACGCCGCGTGATCGAGCGGCACATACACCGCGTTCCATGTGCCGGGCGTGCTGACCAGAATCATCGCGGCGATCGTGAAGCCGCGAAAGACGTCGAGCGAATCGAGGCGCGGCGGAACATCGGTCATGACTGGTCTATCGTCGTGGGCCTGACCTACCCGACCTACTTGACCTACCCGCCTACTTGACCCACCGAGCCCTACCCGCACCGGTTGTGGCGGAGCGGCAGGGCGATGCGAAACGGAGCCGGTCGTGAAAACACCTCGTTCGATCGCGCAAAGCCGTCCAGAAACCAGCTCATGACGTGCACTTGCGTGCGATACCTGCCGAGCGCCGTCCGTTTGGCGCGTGCCTCCGCCGCCGTCAGCGGGAACCGCATCCATCCTGAGACGCCGCCAGCGAGCGCCGGCGGCGGCTCGAGCCGCGGCCCGTCGTCCTGGAACGGCCAGGCATCGTAGTGGACGATGTAGTTGATCACGTCGGTGGAAAAATCCGGCTGGACGCGGCGGACGTCGGTCAACGCGTCCGCGAGGAAGAACCATGCGGCGCAATGATCAACATGCTGATCTTCCCTGCGCGGCACCAGGATCATCGTCGGACGAAATTCGCCGATGATGAGCGCAATCTCCTGCGTGAGATCCTCGCCGCGATATTCCGTGGCGGCCACGAGCATCTCCGAGCGCGGCGGACGATCCAGACGCGTGTAAGGCGAGCGATACGCCACGCGGCGCTCGGACCAGTACGATCCCATCAGCTTCGCGAGGCCGCCGTCGGGAAAACCGAGAAATGTATAGATGGAGTCGCCAAGGTGCAGCGCCGCGAGCGCAGAGGCCGCCTCGCGGCGGCGGCGGCGGCCGTAGCCGCGGTACTCCGCCGCCGTCGGCGACGCCACATGGTCCTCGAATCGCACACCCTCCGGGTAGCCGTCGCCGTCGGTCAGGTAGACGACGCGGATCGCCCCGCCGCCTTCGCTCACCCGCTGCATCAACCCCCCCGCGGCCAGCACCTCGTCGTCGGGGTGCGGTGCCAGAACGAGCAGCCGCGTGCCATCCGGCACCGACAAGGTCGGTGGGGCGGCGTGCGGTTGTCCCCGCCGTGCGGCGGCGGCGCTCACATTCAGCGACACCAGCGAGGCAGCGAGTGACACAACTGTCGAGCAAATGAGGCGGCGGTGCATGCCGCTGCAGAGATCAGCAAGGGACGTACCGACGCGAACCGCTTCCAAGCCTGCGGCGATTTGTCCTGGCGCTGTCGACGGGTCCTTTCGTGTCGACCCTGAAAGGGTGGACTTACGCCTTCCGGCGTCGTTCGTGTCGACGCTGAAAGAGTCGAGGTACACCTTTCCCGCGGATGTAGGACGACCCTTTCATTTCCCGCGGATGTAGGGCGACCCTTTCAGGTCGTCTGAACGAAGTCGCCACGAGTTCGAGTGCTGGAGAGCGGCGACTGCGCGCACGGCCTGCGCTGTCGGCGCCCGGTCGGCCCCCTCGACGACTTCGTAAGCGGACGCCAGGTCGTTGTTGAACGTGGTCAGCCTGAAAGGCTCGCCCCACACGCCCAATCTTTCAGCCGGGCGTGCCAAGGCCGATAACCCGTGTTATCTTGATGCCCTTTAAAAGAGGAGGCTTGATGAGCAAGGTGTTTCGCCTGCTGCCGCTCGCGCTCTCCGCGTGCGGTCTGCTCGCCAGTCCGGCCACCGCGCAGACCCCGACCGAGCTCAAGGTGGGCGATGCCGCGCCGGACTTCACCGCGCCGGGCACCGACGGCAAGACCTATTCCCTCAAGCAACTGCAGGGGCATTGGGTCGTGCTGGCGTGGTTCCCGAAAGCGTTCACCGCCGGTTGAACCGCCGAATGCAACTCGCTCCGTGAGAGCGGGGGACTCATCCGGAAGTTCGATACCGCGTACTTCATGATCAGCGTCGACACGCTCGAGGACAACAAAGCGTTCGCCCTCAAAGAGCACGCGGACTTCACGCTGCTCGCCAATCCGGACAAAAAGATCGCGATGGCGTACGGCGTGATTGCGCCCGATGCGCCGCCGGAGCGCCAGTTTGCGAGACGTTGGACCTTCTACGTCGATCCCGCGGGCAAGATTGCGATGATCGACAAGGCCGTGAAGCCGGCCGAATCAGGCCAGGGCATCGTCACGAATCTCGAAGCGCTCAAAGTGCCGCAACGCAAGTAGCCCTGCAGGCTGTGGCGAAAGTCACGACGAGCGCGGGTCGAATGCCGGCGCAGCTTGCGCTACGGGCTTCTAACTTACCGTGTCGGCTCACACACGCTGTGTGCGGGCTGACACGGATCTCCACGCGCCGGATTCCCGCAACACCAAATCAATCAGCAGTTTAGCGGTTGGCTGCACGGTTGCTCCTCTCGTCCTCCACAGGGGGACGATATGAGACTGAACAGAGCCAACTGGATGCTGCGGGCCACGCTGATCGCAGCGGCCCTCTTCACTGGCACGCCGGCCCGCGCGGCCGACAGCGCGCGATCCGCCGTCGCCCCCGTGGTCCGCCGCGTCGTCGTGAGCATTCCGGACCGCAAGCTGGCGCTGATCGAAAACGACCGGATCGTCAGCATCTATCCGGTTGCGGTTGGCGCGCCGGTTTCGCCCAGTCCCGCCGGCACGTTCAGCATCGTCAACCGCGTGTCGAATCCGACCTATTACCGGCCTGGCAAGGTGGTGAGCCCCGGCGCCCGCAATCCGATCGGCACGCGCTGGATCGGTCTCAGCGTGAAGGGGTACGGGATCCACGGCACCGATGCGCCCCGGTCGGTCGGCTTTGCGAAATCGCATGGCTGCATCCGGCTGCGGAACGAGGATGTGGAGCGCCTCTTCGAGCAGCTGCGCGCCGGCGATGTCGTGGAACTGCACGCCGAGCGCACGCCGGAAGTCGTCCGGCTCTTCACCGCACCGTAGGGCAGCGCACCGTAGGGCACCGCACCGTAGGGCACCGCTTCAGCGGTGCCGGTGCCGGATCGCGAGGACCGAACAATGGAGGTGTTATCATCCGCGGCCATGCTGACCCTGAACCCCTGAACCATGAACCCCGATCCTGTTCGCGTCCGCGCGCGCGCGATACCAGCTCTCCTCGTGTTGGCGAGCGCAACAACGGTCTTCGCCCAGCCGGTTTCGTATCAGGATTTGGCGCCTGCGCTCGCGGCGAAGATCGCGGCGGCGATGGCAGGAGGCGAGCGGATCGCGATCGCATCCGCCTTCGTCGATAGCGCGGAAGAAGCCCAGGTCCGGCAGGTGGAGCGCGAGGTCGCGCGGCTGTTGTCGGCGCGCGGCCTTCGCATCGACGCGCTCGTGACCGCGCCGGCCGTGATTACCGTGGGCTGCACGACGAGTCTGCGCGAGCGAGTGTGCGTCGCCGAAATACGGCGAGGGCCCTTCGACTCCGCTCAGGGCAGGCGGGCGCCAGACCTCGTCAGCGCCGTCGCGCCGCGCGGCTCTCCCGCCGATCCGGCGCCCGGCGTCACGCTGGCGCTCGAGACAGTGCCGCTATTCGGCCAGCGGACGGCGATTCTCGACGTCGCTCCGGTTGGCGATCGGCTGCTGGTGCTCGATCCGTCGGCCATCACGCTTTATCAGCATGCGGACGAGGGCTGGCGGCGCGTCATATCACGGCCCATCGTCTCGACGCGGACGTGGCCGCGCGATGCTCGAGGGCGCTTACGCACGAACGGAACAGCAGTGGAGGCGTTTCTTCCCGGCGCCGTCTGTCGTGCGACGGTAGATCTGGCGAACCTGGTCTGCGCCAGCGAGCGCGAGCCCTGGCCGCTGGCTGTCGACAACTCCGGGATCGATGCCGCGAGAAACTACTTCCAGACGCCGGAGGGCCTGGCGTTCGTGAGCGCGGCATCACTCGGCGCAGACGCGGAGGCCGGCTGGGTGATCGCTGACGGCGCGGGCCGCCTCGTTTTGATGGACGCGGACCGAAAACTTCTTGGCTCCATCGGCGCCGGCGACGATGTCGCCGGTATTTCCGCGCGGTGCCGGCCCGGGAGTTTCATCGTCACGTCGTCGAGAACGAACGGCGCGGACACCGATACTCTGCGTTTGTGGGAGGTCGTGGGTCGACGGCTGCTGGCGGCGGCCACGCCGATCGTCCTGCCCGGCCGATTGACGGCGCTGTGGGCCGCTCCAGGAGCGAGCATCGCGACGGCCGTCACACACGACACCGGCGCCGGACGATATGATGCATTTCACGTCAACATTTCGTGCGTCCGCTAGTGCGGCGAGCTCGAGATCGCCTTACACGTCGCTCGTGGTGAGCCCTGAGCCTGTCGAAGGGTCGAACCACGAGCAGGACGGCTCATCCTTCGACAGCCCTGCCCTGAGCAAGCGCTCTTCCTTCTATAGGCTCAGGCCGAGCGGTGAACAGAAGCGGCAAACTCGCCACACTGCCACGTGCTTCGTCGTTGCCGGTGCCGTTGCCATCGCCGTTGTTGGAGCCGCGCGCCCGCAATACGGGGGAACGCTGCGGGTCGAAACGCAGGCGATCGTTCGCACACTCGATCCGGTGACGGCCACGAACGACGCCGCCGCATCGGCCTCACGCAATCGACTCCGGCCTCTCGTCTTCGAAACGCTCGTCGCTGTCGATCCCGCGCGTGGGCTGCAGCCGCTGCTGGCGCGGTCGTGGGAAGGTGACGCACGAGGCACACGCTGGCGCTTCCACCTGAGATCCGGTGTCGTGCTCCACGACGGCAGCGTGCTCGAGCCGTGGCAGGTCGCGACGGCGCTGCGCACCAGCGGCAACGCGTGGACCGTTGCGACCGACGGCGACGTGATTGTGATCGAGCCGTCAAATCCGCAGCCTGCGCTGCCGTGGGAGCTCGCCGACGATCGGCACGCCGTCGTCGTCCGGCGATCGCCTGCCGAGCTGGTGGGGACCGGTCCGTTTCGGATCGAGCGGCTCGAGGCTGGCCGCCTGTCATTGCGCGCGCACGACGGCTACTGGTCCGGGCGCCCGTTCGTGGATGCGGTCCGCGTCGAGATGGGCCGCGGCCTCGCGGCACAGCTCACCGATCTCGAGCTGGGGCGCGCCGATTTCGTGGAGGCGCAGCCGGCCGACGCGCGCCGGCTCGCGCAGCGAGGGCTCCAGGTGGCGGGATCGCTGCCGCTCGATCTCTTCGTGCTGGTGTTCGAGGCTCGTCGGGCCACGCCGTCGGGCGCCGCGATCCGTCACCTCCTGACGACGGCGCTTGATCGCAGGGCCATGTGCGAGGTGCTGCTGCAGGGGCGCGCCGAGCCGGCCGAGGCGCTGCTGCCCGCGTGGATCAGCGGCTACGCCTCCGTGTTCGTGACGCCCGGCGTTCAGCGGCCGTCACAGTCCGCAGTGACGGCCGTGCCGGCGGAGCAGCGGGCGCTCACGCTGCGGGTCGACCCGTCCGACCCGCTGGCGCGCTCGATCGCGGAGCGGATTGCGGTCGATGCACGCGAGGCGGGGCTGACCGTCACCGTACAAGTGCCGGCCGGGCTCGCGCCCCTTCCGGATCTGCGGTTGTTGCGCGTGAAGCTCGAGGCGACGAGCCCGAATCGCGCGCTGACCCGAGCGATGGCCGCGCTGGGATCGCGGGCCATGGCGCTGGCGACGACCGAGCCGCCGCTTGCGGCCGATGCCCCTCTCGATGCGGTGCTGCGGCTCGAACGCGCCGTGCTCGAGGCGTCTGTCGTCATTCCAGTGCTGCGGGCGCCGGAGTTGTACGGCCTTGGCGAGCGCGTCGAGACGTGGGACGGGCGCGCGGTTTCCCCGACGGGTGCCTTGAATCTCGCGAGCCTCTGGATCAGGACGGCGCCGCCGGATACCGGCCCGAGACGCTAGTAACTAAGTACAGCAGTTCGTAATTACGCTGACGTATCGGTTTGGACAAGCCACTGAGACACTGAGACACAGAGAAGGCGCTCGACGCGGTCGGCCTGCACTGCAGGCCGAGCCGTGAGGCGCGCAAACCGCAAACGAACGACTGGGCCACCGTCCAGTGGTCGTTCGTTTGCTGTTTGCACGCCTCGCCCGCCGCTGCGCGGCGCCGCGTCGAGCGCGCTGCCTGAAGCGTGTTCTTCTCTGTGTCTTTGTGTTCTCTGTGGCCAAGTATGTCGTCGTGTTTCTGAAATGGGGCACCGATCGCCGTCACGAAATACGTCACTGTAATTGTGAAATCGAGTACTAAGTACCCAGAACAAAGGACCAAGGACGTCGCGTTTGTGAGAACGTTCTAGAGGCATGTCGCTCCGTAACCGGCTGTTCGCGCTGGTCAGTGCGGCGGTGGCGCTGACGGTCGTGCTCGTCACGTCGACAGTCTCCTCGAGCGCGCGACGCGCGTTCGCCGCCGTCGACGCGCAGCGCGCGGCCGCGGTTGTGGCACAGATTCGCCGCGAGTTCGCCGCCGACGGCGAACAGGTCGCGACGGGCATCGAGCGGATCGCCGCAAGCGACGCGATGCTGCGAATAGCCGGCGGGATCGGACAATCGAAGACGGACTTCGTGCCGTACGTCGGCGAAGCGGCGCCGCTGGCGGCCGCTCAGGCGCTCGACTTCCTCGATCTCGTCGCCGACAGCGGCACGATCATTTCGTCCGCCCACTGGCCGGCGCGGTTCGGCTACCAGCATCCGTGGGTGGTCGAGGCGTCGCGCACCGAAGCGGGATCGGGTCGCGCGTTCCTGCAGAAGGTGGAGCTGCCAGGAGAAGTCGCGCTGGGGCTGATCGCCACGCGCACGGTGGCGGCGGGGGAGCGTCGGCTGCATGTGGCCGGCGGCCGCCGTCTCGATCAGCATTTTCTCAAAGCCCTCGTGCTTCCGGCGGGCACGCGGGTCCTGCTGTATCGGAATCTCGAGGCCGAGGTGTCCAGGCGGCAGTTGTTCGACGGCTCCGGCGGGGTCACAGATGCCGGGCCGCTGGAGCCACTCATCGCGCGGGTCCGCCAGAGCGGACAGGACGCGCGCGAAACGATCGACTGGCCGGAGCCCGAAACGGTCGCCGCGATGCCGCTCAAGGGCCGCGACGGGTCGATCCTCGGCGTGCTGCTCGTCGGCAGCTCGGAGCGCGAATTGTCGGCGCTCGTCGCGCGCATTCGCTGGAGCGGCGTGGCGTTCGGCGCGCTCGGCGTCGTGTTCGGGTTCGCGCTCAGCTACGTGCTGGCGTCCCGCGTCACCCGGCCGGTCGAACGGCTCGCGGACGCGGCGAGGGCCGTGGCTGGCGGCGACTGGAACGTCCACGTGGATTCGCCGCACGCGTCCGCCGAGATCGCCGATCTCGCCCGCGCCTTCGACGGTATGACCAGGCAGCTGGTGGATCAGCGCGATCGTCTCGTTCAGGTCGAGCGCGTCGCGGCCTGGCGCGAGCTCGCGCGTCGCCTCGCGCACGAGCTGAAGAACCCGCTGTTTCCGCTGCGCATCACGATCGACAACCTTCGGCGCGCCAGGACGCTGCCGGCGGGCGAGTTCGACGAAGTCTTCGAGGAGAGTCTGGGCACGCTGGCGACGGGCCTGGGCAACCTGAACACGGTCGTCGGCCGCTTCAGCGACTTTGCGCGCATGCCGGCGCCGGAAGTGTCCGATGTGTCGCCCAACGCGATCGTCCGGCAGGCTGTGAAGCTGTTTCAGGCGCAGCTCGCGTCGCCCGGTCAGCCCCCGATTACGGTGACGCTCGACCTCGACGACTCCGCCGGCTCGATTCGCGCCGACGGCGAACAGCTCGCTCGCGCGCTGCAGAACCTTCTGCTGAATGCGATCGACGCCATGCCTCAGGGCGGCGAGCTCACCATCCGGACGCGGCGTTCCAGTGGCGGCGTGCTCCTCGACGTCGTCGATACGGGCGAAGGTCTCACCGACGAGGAGCGCCAGCGCCTGTTCACGCCGTATTACACGACCAAACAGCACGGCACCGGGCTGGGCCTGGCGATTGTGCAATCCGTCGTCGCCGACCATGGTGGCAAGATCTCGGTGGACAGCGCACCCGCACGCGGAACGACGTTTCACATCGAGCTGCCCGCCGGGCCTATGCGGAATTGGGAATTGTGAATCTGGAATTTGGAATTGGCGTAAATTGCGGTCACACATTCGTAATTCTCAATGAATCTCAATTCCAAATTCTTAATTCTTAATTCTAAATTCTAATGACACGCATTCTGATCGTGGACGACGAGGCGTCGACGCTGGCCTCGCTTTCGCGCGCGTTCCGGCTCGCCGGCTATGACGCGGTCGTCTGCGACAGCGCCGCGCGCGCCATCGACCTCCTCCGGCACGAGCGCTTCGACCTCGTCTTCTCCGACGTCGTGATGCCGGGCCAGGACGGCCTCGCGATGCTCGCCGAGCTCCGCGACATCGGCGTGGCGACGCCCGTCATCATGATCTCCGGCCAGGCGACGATCGACATGGCGGTCCGCTCCACGCGCCTCGGCGCCGTGGACTTTCTCGAGAAGCCGGTGTCGTCGGACAAGCTGCTGCTGACTGTCGAGAATGCGCTGCGCCTGACGCGGCTGGAAGAGGAAAACCGCCAGCTCCGCCGGCGCGTCGGCCGCCATGACATCGTCTGGAAGAGCGAGGCGATGCGCCGCGTGCTGGCGCAGGTCGATCGCGTCGCCGCCAGCGAGACGCGCGTCTGCATCCTCGGCGAGACCGGCACCGGCAAGGAACTGGTCGCGCGGGCCCTTCATGAACGCAGTCCGCGCCACGATCGGCCGTTCGTCACCGTGAACTGCGCGGCCGTGCCGTCCGAGCTGATCGAGTCCGAGCTCTTCGGTCATGAAAAGGGCGCCTTCACCGGAGCCGCCGCGCGTCACCTCGGCAAGTTCGAGCAGGCGCACGGCGGCACCCTCTTTCTCGACGAGATCGGCGACATGCCGGCGGCGATGCAGGCCAAGCTGCTGCGGCTGCTTCAGGAGGGCGAGCTCGAACGGATCGGCGGCGAGCGGCCGATCCCCGTCAACGCCCGCGTCCTCGTCGCCACGCATCACGATCTCGAATCACTCGTGAGGAAAAGCAGCTTCCGTGAAGATCTCTATCATCGTGTTTTCGTCTTTCCGATCCTGATGCCGCCGCTCCGCGAGCGGCTCGACGATGTGCCGCTCCTCGCGGATCATTTCGCCGCGCTCGTCGCCGATCAGAACGGGTGGAAGCCTCGCGGGTTCACTCCCGCGGCCGTCGAGCAGCTCCTGGCGTACTCGTGGCCCGGCAACGTCCGCGAGCTGCGCAACATCGTCGAACGCGTGCTGCTGCTGACCGATGGTGCAGTGGATGGAGCAACGGTCCGCCAGGTGCTGTCAGGACGTCAGCTGGCGAGCGGGCCGGCGGCGGGAAGCGGGCCGCTCGCGGATCGCGTTGCCGCATTCGAGCGTGAGGTCGTGCTGGCCGAGCTGAATGCCCACGGTCATCGCGTCGCCGAGACGGCCAGGGCGCTCGGCATCGAGCGCAGCCACCTGTACAAGAAATGCCAGCAGCTCGCCATCGATATGAAGGCGGAGAGGAAATAAAGAAGAAATCTGGTAATTGGGTAATCGGGTAATCGGGTAATTGGATTGTTCGATTGGTAATTGGATTGTTCGATTGGTAATTGGATTGTTCGATTGCCCAATCGATTGCTCAATTGCCCAATCAATTGCTCAATTGCCCAATCAATTGTTCAATAGCCCAATCCAATTACCAGATTACCAGATTACCAGATTACCCGATCACCAGATTCTTGTGCCCGACGACCAGGTTCTGGAGTCGCAACGTTTTCGCACACAACCCCGAAGGTGAAGCCCCTGGCGCGGAGGTCGGGAATCAGACGAGCCGTCGCGCCGACCGTGTGCCGCTGGTCCTTGAGTGGCGCCGACTGGTCGCCGTCATGCATGACGATGATGTCGCCGTTCGAGACGCGATCGCGCAGGCGGTTCACGACCGAGTCTGCCGTGCGCGCGCGGAACCAGTTCCAGTCCCACAGCATCCAGCTCCAGCCGACCATCTGGTGATCGATCTGTTTCAGCCCGGCGTACATCGCCCAGCTGCGCCAGCCCGCATGCGGCCGGAACGCGGGGCATGGACGCCTGCCCGCCACCCGCTCGATGTGATCCGCGGCGCCGGTGAGCGTTCGCGCGAAGGCGTCCGGCGACATGAGCATGTACCGCCGCGTCGCCGAATGCAGCGCGACCGCGTGGCCGTCTGCGAACATGCGGCGCACGAGCGGCGCCGTGCGCTCGGTGATGTGCCGGTCGATCAGAAAGAACGTCGCACGCACGCCCTCGCGCGACAGGACGTCCAGCAGATCCGGCGTCGTCGTCGGATTCGGACCATCGTCGAACGTGAAGTAGATCGTCGGCGGCGTCCGCTTCGGCATGTGCCAGACGGAGCGGCCGCCGGCGATCGCGTCGAACAGGAACGGGACGGGGGCCGTGTGCGCCAGCGCCAGCACGCCCGCGCCGACCGCGATCAGGATCCACATGGGCTACCTCGCGGGCACAGCGCTCATCAGCTCCACGAGCGCGAGCTTCAGCGTGTTCATCCGGGCGCGGTCGCCCTTGTGGTGCCCCATGCGCACGACCACGAGGTCGTGCGTGGGGATGATCCTACGCATAAGGCCTCCTCATGGCGACCCTCAAAGGGTCGCCCTACGTTCGTCCTTTTCCGACGCTGAAGGGTCGCCCTGCGTTCGTCCTTCTGTAGGGCGAGCGTTTCAGGCTCGCCAACTACGGAACGAGATTGAGCGTCCGCGCTTCGGACTTGAGCGCCGCCCACCGCGCGAGCAGTTTGTTGAGCGCGGCCCGCCGCTCGGCGACGGCGGCGGTCAGCTGCGTCGTCGGCGTGACGTCGGCCCCCTGCAGCAGGCCCATCAGCTGACTCAGTCCGGCGGTGATGTTCGCCAGCGTGTCAGGGCCTTCCGGCGCGGCGCCGCGGCCGCCGCCAGCGGCGGCGCCCGGCTGACCTTCGAGCGCGCGCAGCTTCTGCTCCAGCGTTTGGAGCGCGAGGCTTTCCGCCTTCGCTGAAGCGACGGCGGACCGCCGAAGCCTTGGCGGAGCTTGGTCAGCCGAGCGGGTCGGCTCGCCTGAAAGGCTCGCCCTCCGGCCTGCAGAACGGTCTCGGAGTCCGCGGATCTCGTCCTGCGCTTTCTGCACGGCGAGCACGCCGTCATAGAGCTGCTTCGACAGCGTGAACTGCCGCGCGAGGCCGAGCGCCGGTGTCGTGACGCGCGGATCCATCTTCAGCGTGAGCGGCTGCGTCGAGATCCTGCCGTTCACCGTGAGCCTCACGATGTATTGACCGGGGGCCGCCCAGGGCGAGTTCGGCGCGGGAGGCGTGTCGTGGGGGACCGCCGCGATCGGCAACCCGCCGCGTCCGCCACCGCCACCGAGCGGCTGATAGTGGAGGTCCCACAGGAAACGATGCATGCCGGCGGCCGTCGACAACCGCTGCGGCGGGCGATACCAGTACACCGGGACTGGCGCTGTCGCCGGATCGGGACGCTCAGCCGGATCGTCGCTCGAGTAGTGCCGCACGAGTGCCCTCCGCTCGCCTGAAAAACCCGCGCTCCCGGCGAAGATATCGAGCGTGACGGGGCCAGAGGCCGCCGACGTGAGCATGTAGTTGATGATGGCGCCGTCGGGCGGATTCTGACCGCTCGCCTCGTCGGGCGGAATGGGCGTATCGGTGTTGGTGTTCTGGCGCACGCGGTAGGCGACCTGCGGTTTGAACAGATATGCCTCGGAACGCTCGGCTGAAGCCTTCGCCCTCCGGTCAATCCCGGCTGAAGCCCTCGCGCCACCGGCCCCGGTTTGCAGGGCGACCCTTTCAGGGTCGCCGATCTGGCGCAGCGGCGTGATGTCGTCGAGGATCCAGATGCCGCGGCCGTGCGTGCCGGCGACGAGGTCGTCGTCTTTCACGATCAGATCGCGGATGGACGTGGCCGGCATGTTCAGCCGCAGCGACTGCCAGTCGTCGCCGTCATCGAGCGACACGTAGACTTCCCGCTCCGTGCCGGCGAAGAGCAGCCCCTTGCGCTTCGGATCTTCGCGGACGACATCGACCGGCGCGCCATCGGGAATGCCGTTCGTGATGGGCGTCCACGTCCCGCCGCCGTCGTGCGTGCGGTAGATGTGCGGCCGCAGGTCGTCGAGCCGCAGCGTGTTGATCGC
Organism: Acidobacteriota bacterium; assembly: GCA_003222535.1. Classification (GTDB taxonomy): domain Bacteria; phylum Acidobacteriota; class Vicinamibacteria; order Vicinamibacterales; family CAVVIG01; genus QHWJ01. The sequence continues at coordinate 18,191 of QHWJ01000354.1, forward strand.
CGCGTATGCCGTCTGCGCGTCGAAGTGCCCCGCGTCCATGATGGACACCTTCATCCACGGCTTCAGGTCGGGCGGGGTGACGTCGCGCCATTTCGAGCCTCCGTCCACTGTCACATGCATCAATCCATCGTCGGTGCCGACCCAGAGGCGGTTCACGTCGAGCGGCGACGGTGCGACGGTGTAGATCACGCCTCGCCGTGTCGCCCGCGCCGTCTCCGCGGTGCGGTATTTTCCAATCGTCGCCGGCGGATCCCATGTCTTTCGCGTCAGGTCGGGGCTGATCTGCTGCCAGCTCCGGCCGCCGGTCGTCGTTTTCCAGAGCGTGTTCGACGCGAAGTACATGACGTGCGGATCGACGGTGGAGAAGACCACCGGCGCGGTGCGCAGCGTCCGGAAATCCGCGGGGCGGACCGGTGTCGGCGCGATGTTCTGAACCTGGCCGGTCTTGCGGTTGTATCGCGTGACCTTGCCGCCGTAGATGATGTCGGCGTTCAGCGGATCGGGCACGGCGTAGCCGTATTCCTCGACGCCGACCGGATGCCACTCGCGGAACGTAATCATCCCGTCGCTGCCGCGGCTGGCGACGCAGGCCGAGCCGCTCTCCTGCTGGCCGCCGCAGACGCGGTACGGGAACGCGTTGTCGGCGTTGACGTGGTACATCTGCGACGTCGGCTGGTTGTACCAGGAGCTCCAGGTCTCGCCGCCGTTGACCGTGACGATCGCGCCCTGATCGCTCGCCATCGCGATGATGTCCGGATTGTTCGGGTTGATCCACGGGCGCTGATAGTCGTCGCCGCCGGGCGCGCCGCGCAGCGCGACCCAGTTCTTGCCGCCGTCCTTCGAGCGATAGCTGACGGTGCTCGCGATGATCACCGTGTCGGGATTCTTCGGGTCGACCGCCGGCACCGGCAGGTCACCGCCGCCGATGCGTCCCGCCGGCCGAGGGTCGACGGTAATCCGCGTCCAGTTCTCGCCTGCGTCGTCGGACCGGTAGATGCCGACCGCGCGCGGGTTGGCCACGGTGGCATAGATCCGATTCGGATCGCTCGGAGCGACCGCGATGTCAGCCTGCACGACACCGTCGCCTTCACCCCCGGGCAGCCCCTTCGTCAGTTGTCGCCACGTCGTGCCGCCGTCGGTCGATTTGAAGATGCCGCCGCTCGTGCCTGCCCACGCGCCGTTTTCCCAGGGCCCCTGTCGCTGCTCCCATAAGCAGGCGTACACCACGTCGGGGTTTTTCGGATCGAATTCGAGGTCGGATGCGCCTGTGTTCTCGTCCTTCGACAGCACTTTCTGGAACGTGCGCCCGCCGTCTGCCGAGCGGTAGACGCCTCGCTCGTCATTCGGCCCGTACGGATGTCCCAGCACGGCGACGAAGAGCCGATTCGCGTTTCGCGGATCGACGATGATGTACGGGATCTGCTGGCCGTCGCGGAGGCCGAGATGCGTCCACGTCCGGCCGGCGTCGGTCGACTTGTAAATCCCGTCGCCGACCGACAGGTCGGGCCGCGCGAGCCCTTCGCCGCTCCCGACGTACACGATGTCGGGATCGGACGCCGCGACGGCGATCGATCCGATCGAGCCGGTGGGCTGGTCGTCGAAGATCGGCGTCCACGTGCGGCCGAAGTCGGTGGTCTTCCAGACGCCGCCGTTCACCGCGCCGACGTAGAAGACGTTCGGTTCGGAGGGCACGCCCGTTACTGCTTTCGTGCGGCCGCCGCGGAACGGCCCGATCGGGCGCCAGCGCATCTCGCGGGCGAAGCTCGTCGTGTCGTAGGTCTGGGCGGTCGCCGCCGGCCACGTGAAGAACGCGGCAGCCGCGAGTAACAGTAGTAAGGCAACCGTTTTGCTTTTCGCTAGCATTTATCTCCCGTTAGGATGTGAAGTTGACTGGATCCAATACACCTGAGTTCTCCCTGCGTATTCGGCTCGTCACTATGCCGAAGGCGGGCGAATTCGATGAGTTTCATCTGGAGCACTATCACGTGGGCCAAAGCTATGTGCTGCCCGCGCGCCTGGCATCGATGCTCATCCTTGCCGGCTATGCCGAGCTGGTAGTAGCCGACGGCCAGACCCGCGAGATACGCGGCGCCGAGCGCCGTCGTCTCGGTGACCGCAGGCCGCACGACGGGGACGCCGAGCAGATCGGCCTGGAATTGCATCAGCGTGTTGTTGGTGGCTGCGCCGCCGTCGACGCGTAGTTCGGTGAGCGCGATGCCGGCGTCGGCCGCCATCGCGTCCAGCAGATCCGCCACCTGATACGCGATGCTCTCGAGCGCCGCGCGGGCAATGTGTCGCGACGTCGTGCCGCGCGTGATGCCGACGATTGTGCCGCGGGCATAAGGATCCCAGTGGGGTGCGCCGAGGCCGGCGAACGCCGGCACGAGGTAGACGCCGCCGTTGTCGCTGACGCCCGCGGCGAGCGGCTCGATGTCGGCCGCCGTGCGGATCAGGCCGAGGCCGTCGCGGATCCATTGCACGACGGCGCCGCCGATGAAGACGCTGCCCTCGAGCGCGTATTCCGTTCGGCCGCCGATCTGCCAGGCCACCGTCGTCACGAGCTGCTGATGCGACCGCCTCGGGATCGTACCGATGTTCTGCAGCAGGAAGCAGCCGGTGCCGTACGTGTTCTTCGACATGCCCGGCGTGCGGCACATCTGACCGAACAGCGCGGCCTGCTGATCGCCGGCCATGCCCGCAATCGGCACGTTCTCGATACCGAGCGTCGTCGAGACCTCGCCGTAGACCTCGCTGGACGACCGCACCTCGGGCAGCATGCTCGGCGGAATCGCGAACAGGCGGAGCAGATCGTCGTCCCACTGCAGCGTGTGGATGTTGAACAACATCGAGCGCGACGCGTTGCTGACATCGGTGACGTGGCGGCTGTGCCTCGTGAGCTTCCAGACCAGCCACGTGTCCACGGTGCCGAACGCCAGCCGGCCGGCGTCCGCGCGCGCCCGTGCGCCGGGCACGTTGTCGAGAATCCACCGGATCTTGCTGGCCGAAAAGTACGCGTCGATGAGCAGGCCGGTCTTTGCCTGAATCGTCTCGCCGGCGCCCCCGGCTTTCAGCCGCTCACAGTAGTCGGCCGTGCGCCGATCCTGCCAGACGACGGCGTTGTGAACCGGCTCGCCGGTCTCGCGGTCCCACACGATCGTGGTTTCGCGCTGGTTGGTGATGCCGATGGCGGCGACGTCCGCCGGGCGCACGCGCGCGCGGCCGAGCGCTTCAACCGCGACGCCGATTTGCGATGCCCAGATTTCCTGCGGGTCGTGCTCGACCCAGCCGGCGGCGGGAAAGATCTGCGTGAATTCCTTCTGCGCCACGGCGCGAATGGCGCCGTCGTGGTCGAACACGATGGCCCGCGAGCTGGTGGTGCCCTGATCGAGCGCGAGGATATAGGACATCGCGGGCCACTATACAATGCGGCGCGGGCAGGACGCTTTGCTGGCGCTGCAGGGTGCGTTGAGCTGATGCCGCAGGGTGCTTTGAGCTGACGCTGCAGCGTGCTTTGAGCTGACGCCGCGGGGTGCTTCGAGCTGACGCTTCAGGGTGCTTTGAAATGACGACGCTGTAGACTGTAAGGAACTAGTCGCAAGGTGGCGCCGAAAGGTGTTCGTCGTCACATTGACAGAGTGCTGAGAAGTTTGTACCGAGGCCCCGAGCACCCTACAGCAAAGTGTCCGAGCACCCTGCAGCGAAGTCTCCGAGCACCCTGCAGCGAAGCCTTCGAGCACCCTACAGCGAAGTCTCCGAGCACCCTGCGGCGAAGTCTCCGAGCACCCTACAGCGAAGCCTTCGAGCACCCTACAGCGATTTCTGCGAGCACTCTACACCGCAGCGACTCAGCACCCTGCAACGTAGGTTCCCACCCCATGTAGGAGGAACAGTTCTTATGTCTCGAAGTCTTTCGCGCGAGCTGATGGCGGAATTTCTCGGCACGTTCATCCTGATCGTCTTCGGCGTCGCGTCAGTCGCCCAGGTCGTGCTGAGCAGGAACACGGCGGGCACGTATCTTTCGATCAACATCGCCTGGGGGCTGGCGGTGACGATGGGGTGCTATGTGTCGGCGGGGGTGACGGGCGCGCATCTGAATCCGGCTGTCACGCTGGCGCTGGCGGCGCATCGCAGGTTTCCGTGGAGCAAGGTGCTGCCGTATTCGGCCGCGCAGATCGCGGGCGCATTCGTCGCGTCGGCGGTGGTCTTCGTCACCTACCACGAAGCGCTCGGCGCGTTCGACGGCGGTGTGCGGCAGGTACTCGGCGCGCAGGGTACCGCCGGCATCTGGGCGACGTACCCGCAGCCGTTCCTGAGTGTGTTTCCGGGCGGCGTCGTCGATCAGGTCGTCGGCACGGCGCTGCTGGTCGGCGTCATCTTCGGGATCACCGACAGCCGGAACTCGCCGGCTCCAGCGGGTCTCGCGCCGGTCGCCGTCGGGCTGCTGGTCGTGCTGATCGGCGCGACGTTCGGTTTCAACTCCGGCTATGCCATCAACCCCGCACGCGACTTCGGTCCGCGGCTGTTCACGTCCCTGGCAGGATGGGGCGGTGAAGTGTTTCGCGCGGGGAACAGCTGGTGGTGGGTGCCGGTGGTGGCGCCGTGCGTGGGCGGTGTGATTGGCGGCTGGGCTTACGACGCGTTCGTCGGCAATCGTTTCCCAGTCACCAGGCTGAACAAGTCTGAAGTCTGAAGTCTGAAGTCTGAAGTCTGAGGTACCGAGCCCTTTCGCCGGGCATCGTGTTTGCGCCCGCTCCAGCGATGAGGACCCACCACTGCTGTTCCTCCTTCTTGCTCGTGTACTTCACGGCGTGGAGGAGAATGGTGCCTTGAAGCCCGTCCTCAAAAGCCTTATCACCACGATCATCTTCTTCACGGTCGCCGAGGCAGGGCTGCGCGCGGTGTATGCCGTGCGCAATGCCATGGTGCGGCTCGTGCCGCTGCCTTACTCGGTTGGCGATCAGTACGGCCCGATTCCGCCGTGGCTCGACCGGCTGATGATTCTCGTGCCGGATGACACGCTCATCTGGCGCAATCTGCCGAACGTCCGCCGGACCTACGTCGACATCTTCAGCCCCGCGCACACCGAGGCGGACCGCACCGCGCTGCTGCGCCGCTTCGTGCCGGCCTTGCCGGTCGAGTTCCGGGCCAACCCGACCTGGACGATCTCGCTGAATTCGCAGGGATACCGCAACACCGAGCTCTCCTCGGCGAAGCCTCCGTCGGCGGTTCGGATCGCGTGCGTGGGCGACTCGTGGACCTTCGGCATGAACGTCGACCAGCCCCGCGCGTACCCGAGCCGCCTCGCCGAGCACCTGCGCGAGGTGCAGGCTGAGACGAACTTTGAGGTGCTGAATTTCGGCGTGCTCGGCTACTCGTCGTTTCAGGGTCTCCAATTGCTCAAGACCCGCGTCCTCGACCTCCACCCCGACATCGTCGCGATCGGATTCGGCATGAACGATTCGGAGGTGGCGGGATATCGGGACCGGGACATGGTCAGCTGGACCAGACCCGGATTCGGCACGCGCATCCTGGAGGCCGCGAAGGATCTCGAGTTCTACAAGCTGCTGAATTACGTGGCCCTCACGCTGAAATTCCATCCCAAGCCCATCAGCGACTACCTGAAAGAAGAGGTCGCGACGAAAGGCTCGGGCCACGTCGACTATGAGGCGATCGAGCCGTGGACCCGCGTCTCGCCGCGTGACTTCGAGGGAAATATCCGCGAGATGATCCGGCTCGCTCGCGACCGCGGTGCTGCAGTCATTCTGCTGGATAACGAACTGTGGCCCGACAGCCCTTATCGTCCGATTCTGAAAACCATTGCGGCCGACTCGCACGTACCGCTGGTCGACAGCCTCGCGCTGGTCGCCGAGGCCCGGACGGGCATGGAGCGCGACCTCGAAGTGCGCCTTGGGCTGGCGAGCGCCGACCGACCCGAGCCGCCAGCCCGATCCGGCCCGCCTGCCCGACCTGACCTGCCGGGCCCAACACCACTGGCTGTCGCACCTGCCCCTGCCACGGTCATCTTCCGTGTATCACGCGGCGATTTCCCGGTGCCACAGGCGATAGCGATCGTCGGTACCGATCCGCAGCTGGGCAACTTCGCGCCGAACACCGTGTCGATGCACGACGATGGGACGCATGGCGATGAGCGGGCGGGAGACGGTGTCTGGAGCCTTGCCGCAACGTTCACACCCGGGAGTCGTCTTGCCTACGTCTACACGAACAGCGGCACCCGCGGGCGATGGGAAGGGCTCGACATCCCGCACATCCGAAACGTCATCGTTCCGCCGTCGCCTGGCCGCCGGCCTGTGTACCTGCCGATCGAAACGTTCGGGCGCCTCTATATGCAGGCTGACGACTGGCATACCGACGCGGCCGGTTACGACCTCATCGCAAGAGCCGTCGTGGACGCGGTCGCGCGGGTCCGGCTGAAGGCGGACACTACCGGAGCGGGCGGTCGCTGAGGCGCTCGCACACGTCCGGCTGAAGCCGGACACTACCGAAGCTGGTGGTGGTGCACCATATCTTTAGTGTCCGCCTTCAGGCGGACCGTGTGCAGTGTCGGCCTTCAGGCCGACCGTGTTTCCGGTACGATCACGCCGTCGCGCAACCGCACGATCCGCGTCGCCCAGTCGTGCGCGAAATCTTCGTCGTGCGTCGAGACGATGAGCGTGCGGTGCTGGCGAAGGAGATCGTGGAGCAGCGCCCCCAGCTCCGCACGCCGCTCCGGATCGAGCGATGCGGTCGGCTCGTCCATCAACAGCAGCGGCGGATCGACAGCCAGCGCGCGGGCGATCGCGACGCGCTGCGCCTCGCCGCCCGATAGCTGGCGCGGGAGCGCGGCGGCGCGATGCTCCACGCCGAACCCCGCCAGTAACTCGAGCGCGCGCCCCCTGGCGTCCGCCGGCGTGACGCCGTACGCGTGCACCGGGGCGAGGCACACGTTGTCGAGCGCCGAGAGATGCTCGAACAGGCAATGGAACTGGAACACCATGCCGACTTTACGCCGCAGCTCGCGCAGCGTCGGCCGCGGGATGTCGGCGCCGCCCTCGAGCGCTACGCCGTCGACGGTGATGTGTCCGGCCTGAAATCGTTCGAGGCCGGCGATCGCGCGCAGAATCGTCGTCTTTCCCGAGCCGGAAGGGCCCATGATCGCGACCAACTCGCTCCGCCGCACGTCGAGGCGCACACCGGCGAGGATCTGGCGCGAGCCCCGCTGCAGGCGAAGATCGGTGACGTCGAGAACGGTGCCGGTCATATGTGTAGTCAGACAGGTCAGGTAGGTCAAGTAGGTCGAACCCCGAACCCCGAACCCTGAAGGACAGCTTTACCCCTGAGGCGTTCTCCATCGCTGCTCGAGCCGGCGCGCCAGCACGGCGAGCGGCAGCGACATAACCAGATACAACGCTGCGCACAACGAGCCCGGAATGACCCAGCTGCCGAGATTCGTCGCGAAGATCTGCGTCTGCTTGGTCAGCTCGACGACGGTGAGCACCGAGACGAGCGACGAATCCTTCAGCAGCGCCACGAAGTCGTTCGTCATCGGCGCGAGGGCGAGGCGGAACGCCTGAGGCGCGCGGACCAGCGCCAGCACCTGGCGCTCGCTGAGCCCGAGCGTGCGCGCGGCCTCGAGCTGTCCGACCGGGATCGCTTCGAGCGCCGACCGGTAGATCTCGCTCTCGTACGCCGCGTAGTTGAGCGCCAGGCCAAGCAGCGCGGCCACGAACGCCGGCAGCCGCACGGCGGCGGCCAGGCCGTAATACAGCACGAAGAGCTGCAGCAGAATCGGCGTGCCGCGAATCAGCTCGACGTACGCGGTCAGCGTCGTGCGCGCGAGCCGGCCGCCGTAGACGCGTCCCGTCGCGATCGCCACGCCGATCGCGACCGCGAGGCCCATCGACAGGCACGACAGCACGATCGTGACGGCCGACGCACGGATGAGCGACGGAAAATATCGTGTGGCCGCATCCCAGCGCGACATGGTGGCGACGCTGGCAGACGAGTCGAGGCCGACAACAGCGGGCACCGGTTCGCCGGCGAGCAGCCGCGCATGGAGCTGCGGTTGATCGTCGTTCCAGACGGCCCACTTCCTGAAGATGCGCTCGAGGGTGCCGTCCCGCATGCCGCCGAGAAGGATCTGATTGAGGCTGTCGCGCAACGCGGCGTTCTCGGGCGCCAGGACCCCGACGTAGTGGCCGATCGCCACCGTCTGCGGCTGAATCGTGAACCCGCGTACCGTGCGATGGCGCCGCTCGGCGAGCACGTTGTCCAGCAGCACGGCGTCCACGCGCCCGATCACCAGGTCGCTGTACGGGTGCACGTCATCGTCGTACGACACGACGCGTACGCCATGCTCGCGCTGGGCGTTCAGCAGGATTTCGTACGCGATGGTGTCGCCGAGCGTGCCGACGATTCTCCCGCGGAGATCGGCGAGTGACCGGAAGCGCGATCGGTCGGCGTCGCGGACGCTCAGCACTTCTCTGAATTCGTAGTACGGCACCGTCACGGCCAGCGTCGCGCGGCGCGCGGGCGTATCCTCGATGCCGCTCATGCCGATGTCGGCGTCGCCGCGGGCGATGGCCTGGTCGATCGACCTGAACTCGACGTTCAGGAACCGGGCCGTGCGTCCGAGGCCGCCGGCGAGCAGGGCGGCGACTTCCACGTCGAAGCCGACGACCCGATCGGGCTGCGACGGGTCCGCCTCGACAAACGGCGCACCGCCTTCCGGGTCGCCTGCCCAGCGCAGCACGCGCGGGGGCTCGGCGGCGTGAAGGGCTTCAGCCGGACCATCCGGCGGACCGTCTGACGGGAGGTCGCCAGGGCCGAGACACACGAACGCCGCAGCCAGAAGGGCGCGAACGCTTTGATGAGGCACTGCGGTAGATTCTACCGGGAGGTCTGCGATCGCGGCCCGGGGTTGCCGGGAACCGGCTGCCTTGGGGGGCGCGAGATGTAGAGGGGATGGTAGTCTTCGCGTCGACGACCGGCGCGCTCGATTCGAACGCGAAGCGCTGGGAATCGCGGCCTTCGATCGTCGGCACCGACTGGCCCGAGTGCGGCTCCGCTGCGGCGCAAGTCGAGAGGACCATGGTCGTTGACCATGGTAGGATATGCGGGTGGACGAAATCTCCGTCTCGAAGTTCAAGGCGACCTGCCTCTCGGCGTTGGACCGCGTGAAGCGGACCGGGCAGCCGCTGCTCGTCACGCGCCGCGGCGAACCGCTCGCCGAAGTCGTGCCGCCGCGCGCGCCGAAGCGGATGCGCGGGTGGCTCGGATCGCGTCGGGGCACGGGCCGGATTCTGGCCGATCTCACCAGGCCCGTCGTGCCGGCCGCCGACTGGGACGCGTTGCGGCAGTGAAGCTGCTGCTCGACACCCACATCTGGCTGTGGAGTGCGCTCGACCCGTCGCGCCTCAGTCGTCGCGTCGCCGATTCGCTCGAGAATCCGGCAAACGAGTTGTGGTTGTCGCCCATCAGCGTGTGGGAGGCGTTGATGCTCGCCGAACGTGGGCGAGTGGCGCTGGAGCCAAACGGGCCGCGGTGGGTGCAAGAGACGCTGGACGCTATCCCGATGAGGGAAGCCCCCATCAATCACGCCGTCGCGTTCGAGAGTCGCCGTCTCCGCCGCGGCCCCAAAGACCCGGCGGCCCGCTTTCTGGCGGCGACCGCGCGCGTGTACGAGCTGACGCTCGTCACGGCCGACCGCCGGCTCGCGGCGGCGCCGGACGTTCCCGTCATCCGAAATAGGTGAACGTAGGTCTTGTAGGTCTGGTAGGTTTGGTAGGTCTGGTCATGCGGGAAG
>QHWJ01000115.1 GCA_003222535.1 Acidobacteriota bacterium
CTTAACAGCCCGTGGTGCAAATCCGGCTGCATTCGAGCGGACCTGAGCAAGACGCTCATCCTTCGACCATCACCCGACGCGCGCTCTTGATGTACGGCGACGAATGATCTTTTTCGTGCTTTTCGTAATTTTTTGCTTTTCGTGGTGTGGCTCTGGATGAACGGCGAGTCGAGTGCTCGGATCGACAATTGTGCAAGGCCAATTGCGGAACCGGTCGGGTGGGACCGACATTTTCGCAAATCCGGGCCGCGCCGCGTCCCCGCGCGACGCCGGAAGTCCCGGCGCGTAAAGGAGATTGACGCCCCGGCCGCCCGTCGCCGCCCGAAGGCATCGCGATTGCGAAGGTGTGATCAACCCGAAGGAGGTTAACGTGGTGTTCTGGATGCTCGTGGTCGTGATGGTTGGGATCGGGCTCGGGTGGGTCAACGTACGCCGTCGTCGCAAGGCCGACGCGAAGATGGCGTAGTGAGTTCTCCCACCGTGTCTGCCCGCGCGGCCGGACGTATGTTCCGACCACGCGGGCCGATGTGTTGATCTCGAGCTTCTAAAGCCCAACCGGCGAAAACCTGCTTCATTCGCTGCGACATTGGCTTGAGAAGATGTCTAGTAGCCGGACGCCTTGCCGGCGGCGGACCGGCCGTCCGAGCCGCCCTGAAGCCATCCGCCGTCGCTGACGATCGCCGCCACCTGCGCCAGCACCACGCCGGGCGCATAGTCCACTTCATACCCGCGGCTCTTCAACAGCGCCACCGTGTCCGGCGAGACGCCTCGCTCGAGGGACAACGTGTCCGGCTGCCATTGATGGTGGAAGCGCGGGAAGTCGATCGCGTCCTGCACGTTCATGCCGAAATCCACGACGTTCAGAATCACCTGCAGCACCGCGGTCGAAATGCGCGATCCACCCGGAGCGCCCGCGGTCATGAACAGCTTGCCGTCCTTCAGGATGATCGTGGGCGTCATCGAGGAGAGCGGTCGCTTGCCCGGCTGGATGGCGTTCGTCTCGCCCTGGACCAGGCCGAACATGTTCGGCGTGCCCGGCTTCGACGCGAAATCGTCCATCTCGTTGTTGAGCAGGAATCCGAGGCCGGGGACGGTGATGCCGTTGCCGTAGCCGCCGTTCAGCGTATACGTCACCGCGACCGCATTGCCCTCGGCATCGACGACGGAATAGTGCGTCGTCTCCAGGCGTTCCGTGCCGGCAGGCTTGCCGGGGTGAACGGTGTCGCTCGGCGTCGCGCGCTCGCGATCGATCGAGGCTCGCAGCCGTGAGAGGTAGGCGGGATCGAGCAGCCCGGCAATCGGGACCTTCACGAAGCCGGGGTCGCCGACGTACTCGTTCCGGTCGGCGTACGCGCGGCGCATCGCCTCGGCCACGTAGTGAATGGCGGACGCCGAGCCGGCGCCGGCCTTCTCGTATCCGGTGCCGTCGAGGATCCCCAGCATCTCGAGAAGGGCGATGCCGCCCGAGCTCGACGGCGGCGAGGTGATGATCGTGTAACCGTGATACATGCCCGTCAGCGGCACGCGCTCGATGGCTTTGTAGCTCTTCAGATCGGACCGCGAGATCAGGCCGCCGTGCTTCGCCATTTCCGCGGCGAAGCGCGCCGCCGTCTCGCCTTCGTAGAATTCGTTCGCGCCGTTCTTCGAGATGCGCTCGAGCGTCCCGGCCAGCTCCGGCTGGGTGAGCTTCTCGCCGACGTCGTAGAACGCGCCGTTCTTCTGGAAGATGCGCTTCGACTCGGGCGACGCCGCCAGGCTTTTCGATCCCTTCAGTCCCTCCGCCAGCGCGTAGGAGACGCGGAACCCTTTCGAGGCCAGCTCCACCGCCGGCGACAGGTTCTCGCTCCAGGTCTTTCGTCCGTACTTGTTCACGGCGATCTCGAAGCCGCGCACGGTTCCGGGGACGCCTGACGAACGCCAACCCTCGATGCTGTCGCGCGTCAGCTCGCCCTTCGCGTCGAGGTACATGTTGCGCGAGGCCTTTTCGGGCGCCCGCTCGCGGAAATCGATGAACGTGATGCGGCCGTCCGCCATGCGAATCAGCATGTACCCGCCGCCGCCCAGATTGCCGGCGAACGGATGCGTGACCGCCATGGCAAATCCGACCGCGACCGCGGCGTCCACCGCGTTGCCGCCTGTTTCAAGAACGGAGACGCCGACGTCAGCGGCAATCGCCTCCATGGCCACCACCATGCCGTGCCGCGCGCGCAGCGGCTGACGCGCGGCGTTCAGCGGGACGGCAATGACAAGAACGGCAACGCAGAGCAGAAAAGGCAGCGTTCGTCGCATCCCGGGATTGTACTCACTATCGAGCAATCCATTCGGCTCGTACCCGGAGTCTTTTTCGTGGTTTTCGTGTTTTCGTGTCTTTCGTGGTCGACCGACCGACTCGCATCCCTCACGAGATAGAGGAGGCCGGCTCGCCTGAGGAGTGGTTGCCCCGAGAAACGGCCTTCGCGTCGTCGTCCTCGCCTCAGACGTCAGACGTCAAGCGCCGCTCGGCTAAAGCCTTCGCGCCACGGGACGGCCTCAGACTTCAGACTTCCGACTTCAGACTTCAGACTTCCGACTTCAGACCTACTGTTGTCTTGACTTCTTTGCCTCGTCGGTTTCCTTGAGGCGCGCGCCGCGGAGGATGTCGCCCATCGCGTAGTTGGCCTCGTGGCACGCGTACTCGTAGATCAACTCGTTCGTAATGGGCCACGTGTATTCCGCCGTCCACGGCTTCACCCACGTCGTCGGATCCTCGATCGTGAACTGATAGCGGAGCGTCCTCGCGTCCATGCGGGTGAAGCGCTCGGTGACCCTCAGCTTCTCGGTCGATCCCATGAACCGCGTGTTGTCGGTGAAGTTCGTCGTCTCGACAACGAGCGTGTCGCCGTCCCAGTGGCCGATGGAATCGCCCAGCCACCTCCTGATCGTGCCCGGCAGATGCGTGCCGCCAATACGGACGACGCGCGCGTCGTGTACCATTTCCGTGAGGATCAGGATTCTGTCGGGTGTCTGCACGATCTGGTGAAGGTTGTTGTAGAAGTAGGTCGGAAGAATCGGCGGACCGGACGTCGAGCTGAACCCGACCAGGCACCGCTCGGCGAGCGGTCTGATCTCGGGGTCGTCGTAGGCCGTCGGTCCCTCGAACCCCGGGTCGTCGTCGCGCGCCGCCTGATCGGAGGTCGGTCTGAATCGGCGCGTGGCGTTGCGCTGCTGCGCCTGTCCGGTGAGCGCGGGCACGCGGCCGTCGGGCGGATCCACGAGCAGCGACGCGCGCTTCTGACCATCGATCGTGATGTACTGCGTGCCGGGATCGAGCCAGAAATTGTTGTAACCGCCGACATTGCCGTACGGGCCGGGCGATCCGTCGCCGCCCGTGGGCGGCGCCTTCCGATCGGCGGCGACCGGCCCGGCCTCGCGCGCCGTGCGGTCCGCCACCTGCTTTTCGAGCGTCTTCGCCTGCTCGTCGGTCAAAACGAGTGGCGAGCCGGCCGCCCGCTGGAGGGGCGTCAGCGTGGCGAGATCGTAGATGCCCTGGAGATCCGGATGGCCGTCCGGCATCCGGGGAATCCCGCCCGCGGCCGGTTTTTTTGCAGGCTGAGCTGCCTGCCCTGCGACGTCCGGCGCGACCGACACCGCTGCTACGCCGACTGCCAGAACAGTGAGCAACATCAGGATTCGTCCGCGCATCTGAGACCTCATTTGCACAAGATTCTACCCCCACCGCCCTCGCTCCTCGCTACAATCCACCCTGGCACAAGAAAGGAGTGTCCCATGGAACGAAAGAAGGCGTCCGACTATCCGCAGGAGCTCTTGGATCTCTTTCACGAGTACCAGCATGGCGACATCGACCGCCGCACGTTTCTGGACCGGGCGGGAAAGTTCGCCGTCGGCGGGCTGACCGTCGCCGCCATCTTCGAAGGCCTCAGGCCCAACTACGCCTGGGCGCAGCAGGTGCCGAAGGACGATGCGCGGCTGAAGACGGAGTACGCGACGGTGCAGTCGCCGCAGGGCAACGGCAGCATCAAAGGCTACTTTGCCCGCCCGGCCAGGGCGAGCGGCAAGCTGCCCGGCGTGCTGGTGATCCACGAGAACCGCGGGTTGAATCCGTACATCGAAGATGTCGCCCGGCGGTTCGCGGTCGCGAACTTCGTCGCGTACGCACCTGATGGCCTGACGTCGGTCGGCGGCTTCCCGGGCGACGACGAGAAAGGCGCCGTCAAGTTCCGTGAGGTGAACGGCCCCAAGATGCTCGAGGACTTCGTGGCCTCGGCGGGCTGGCTGAAATCGAATCCGGAATGCACCGGGAAAATCGGCGCCGTCGGCTTCTGCTTCGGCGGCGGCATCGTCAACCAGCTTGCGGTCCGGCTCCCGGATCTGGGCGCGGGCGCGCCGTTCTACGGCCGGCAGCCGAGCGCCGAGGACACGGCGAAGATCAAGGCGCCGCTCATGCTGCACTACGCGGGCAACGATCCCGGCGTCGATCAGGGAATCCCCGCCTTCGAGGCGGCGCTGAAGGCGAACAACAAGAAGTACGAGGTGTTCGTCTACGAGGGCGCGCAGCACGGGTTCCACAACGACACGACGCCGCGCTACGACGAAAAGGCGGCCAAGCTCGCGTGGCAGCGGACGCTCGACTTTTTCAACAAGAACCTGCGGACAGGGAGTTCTTAGATCGTGTATCTGGTAATCGGGTGATCTGGTAATCGGGTAATTGGATTGGTCAAATTGCTCAATCCCATTACCCGATTTCTCAATTCAATTACCAGATTACCCGACTACCCGATTACCCGATTCTGGATCACTGCGCTCCTGTCTGTGTCTTGCGGCCGTGCGCCGCACGCCCGGGTGCCTGCGCCCGCTCTGGACGCGGCCGCGGAATCGTACGTCCGTCTGGTGCTCGCGCTGGGCGAGCGCGACCCCGACTCGCTCGATGCTTATCACGGTCCGCCCGCCTGGCAGGCTGAAGCGCGGACGCGACGCGCGACGCTCGCCGACATCCGGACGGCTGCCGCCTCGCTGGCCGATTCGCTGGCCTCTGTCACTTCTGCAAACGCCGACGACGAGGTCCGGCGGCTGTTTCTGATTCGCCAGCTTCGCGCGTCGGTGACACGGATCGACATCGTGCGCGGCCGACGTCCGTCGTTCGCCGAAGAAGCCCGCGCTCTCTTTGGGCTCGAAGAGCAATCAGGTCAGGTAGGTCAGGTAGGTCGGGTAGGTCAGGTAGGTCGGGTAGGGCAGGCAGGTCGGGTAGGGCAGGTAGGTCGGGTAGGGCAGGTAGGTCGGGTAGGGCAGGTAGGTCGGGTAGGGCAGGTAGGTCGGGTTGGGCAGGTGGGTCAGGAAGGGCGGGTGGGCCAGGAAGGGCGGGTGGGTCAGGTAGGGCAGGTAGGTCGGGTAGGGCACGTGGGTCACGTAGGTCAGGTAGGTCAGGAAGGGCGGGTGGGTCAGGAAGGGCGGGACGGGCAGGTTGGGCAGGTTGGGCAGGTCGGATGGGAAGCAGGTGTCCGTTCGGAGCTCGAGCGGCTGGTGCCGGGGCGCGGCGAACTGGCGGCGCGTTACGCGGCGTTCGATCGCCGGTTTCTGATCCCGCCGGATCGGCTGCCGGCAGTCTTCTCGCGCGCGATCGACGGCTGTCGCGCGGCGACACGCGCGCACGTGAGACTGCCGCCCGCCGAGCGCGTCGACGTCGAATACGTGGCGGACCTGGGGTGGAGCGCGTTCACGCGCTACCAGGGTCATTTCACGAGCCGCATTCAGGTCAACGCCGCCTTGCCACTCACCGTCGATCGTGCGCTCGATCTCGCGTGTCACGAGGCGTATCCGGGCCACCATGCGATCGACAGCCTCCTCGAGGCGCGCTTCGGCAGCCGCCGCGTCGAGTTGCTCGTTCGGCCGCTCTTCAGCCCCCAGTCGCTGCTCCACGAGGCCGCCGCGTCGGCGGCCGGCGAGCTGGCGTTTCCCGGATCGGCGAGGTTGGCGTTCGAACGCGACGAGCTGTTTCCGATGGCCGGCCTGGATACCGAGATTGCGCGCGGATATCTCGACGGCCAGCTCGACTTCTCGCGCGCATCCGTGGCCCTCGCGCGCGACGCGCTGATGCCGTCGGCCGACGCCACGCTGAAATTTCTGAACCAGTATCGGACCTACGCGGCCACGTACACGGAGGGCCGCGACGCGCTCTCCCGGTACCTCGATGGCCAGGATGGAGGGCGAGCCTCTCCCGCCTCCGCTCGCGTGCCCGACGGGCGAGCTACGGTCGGGCTCGCCGAAGCGCCGGAGGCGCGCAGGCGGCAGGCGAGCCGCTACGCCCGGCTGAAAGCCTCGCGCTCCGGTGAGGCAGACGAGCACGGCGACGACGAGGCCCGATGGCGGGCCTACATAAATGCCGCCACGGACCCGGCGCAAATCGTGCCGCCGGACCCGGCGCGAAAGTAAGATAGGGCGCTCTTACAATTGCGGATTACGGATTAGGGATGACGCATCATTGCGGATTGCGGATTGCGGATTTCAGTGAAGGAGTCCATATGCGCTGGTTGCTCACGGCTCTCACCTTGTTGGTGGCGACGATCGGGTGCTCTCGCGGACCGTCGACGCCGGCGGCGGCTGCGCCAGCGCCCGCTCAGCAGAAGCTCGGCATCCGGCCGAACGGCGACACGGAGATTCAGCCGGACCTCGGCAAGATTCAGTCAGAGGATCTGAAGAAGGTCTTCGCGTACATCGACGAGCACATCGACGATCATGTGGTGAACCTGCAGAAATGGATTCGCCAGCCGAGCATCTCCAACAGCGGGGAAGGCATCCCCGAAAGCGCGGAGATGGTCAAAGGGTTCTTCGAACAGCTGGGCTGCCAGGAATCACGCGTGTACGACGTCGGCATCACCGAATGGGGCTCGCCGGGCAATCCGGTCGTCTACGCGCGCTGCGACGAAGGCGCGCCGCGCACGATCGCGATCTACTGGCAGTACGACACGATGCCCGTGACGCAGCCCGACGCCTGGAAGGCGCCGCCCTTCGAAGCCCGCATCGTCGAACAGCCACCGTACAAGAAGGTGCTGATCGGCCGCGGCGCGACGAATTCCAAAGGGCCCGAGATGGCGCAGTTCAACGCCCTGATGGCGATCAAGGCCGTCACGGGCAAGCTGCCGGTGAACATCGTCTTCGTCGCGGAAGGCGACGAGGAGCGCATGGACGTCGGCGTGCGGAAGTTCGTGAAGGATCACCCCGAGTTCTTCAAGAACGTCGACGCGCTGATCGGCGAGGCCGGTGAGCAGTCGGCGAGCGGCGGCGGCAGCGTCGGCGGCGGGTCGGAAGGCTGTGTCTACTTCGAGCTCACCACGAGCGGGAAGGCGTGGGGCCGCGGTCCGGTGCAGTCCGACATTCACGGCGCGAACAAGCGGTCGGTGGACAGCCCAGCGTGGCGCCACATGAAGATGCTGGCGTCGCTGGTGTCGGCGGACGGCAACACGCCGCTGGTGAAAGGCTTCACCGACGGCCTCGAGCCGTTGTCCGCGTCCGAAACGGCGCAGTTGAAGACCGCCGCGGCGAAAACGGACCTGAAGGTCGCGGCCGAAAACCTCGGCGTCGCGCGCTTCATTGCCGACGATCCGTTCACGATGCTCAAGATGGGACGCTACGGCGTGTCGTTCAACCTCGACGGCATCTGGGGCGGCAACATGTACGCGGGCGGCGCCGGCGCGATCCTGCCGAACAAGATCACGTCGAAGCACAACATCCGCTACGTGCCGAAGATGAACGGCCTCGAGATCGTCAAGCGCGTCCGCGAGCAGCTCGATCGGAACGGCTACAAGGACGTCGAGCTCAAGATCATCGGCGACGTGCCGTGGTCGAAGATGACGTACGACACGGACATCGCGCGCGCGATGAACCAGATGTACGACCAGTTCAACATCCCGCACGGCGAGAAGTCCGACGTGCCGACGATTCTCGGCGGGTACTGGCCGTCGTATCTCTTCTCGAATCAGGAGGTCGGCCAGAGGGTGGCGCCGGTCTCGATGCCCATCGGCATGGGCGGCGCCGGGCACGGCGGCAACGCGCACGCGGCGAACGAGTATTACGTGATCGAGGGCGCGGGCAAGGTGTACGGCATGGCCGGCGCCGAGAAATCGCACGCGGCCATCTTCTACAATTTCGCCGGCAAGAACGGAGCGGCGGCGGCCGCTCCGCGCCAGACGGAATGAGCCGTCACGAAGCGCCGTCTCAAAGACAGCGTCCAAGGCGCTCCGGCAGGAACGTGCTTCACGTTTCACGAATCGAGCCTTAGAAGGTGTCCGCGGACGCGGCGCTCATCGCCGTTCACGACATCACGAAGATCTACGCCATGGAAGGCGCGCCGGTGCACGCCCTCCGCGGCGTCACGATCGACATCCACCGCGGCGAATTCGTCGCCGTCGTCGGGCCGTCCGGATCGGGGAAGTCGACGTTCATGCACATCCTCGGCTGCCTCGATCGGCCGACGGGTGGCCGGTACCTGCTCGACGGCCGCGACGTCTCGCATCTCCCGGACGACGACCTGTCGGCGATCCGCAACCGGCAGATCGGGTTCGTGTTTCAGGGATTCAACCTGCTCGCGCGCACCTCGGCTGTGGAAAACGTGGAGCTCCCGCTGCTGTACGCGCACGACAGCCGCATCTCGCCCGGGGAGCGCCGGCGCCGCGCGATGACCGCCCTGGCCGCGGTCGGCCTGGAGAATCGCGCCGAGCATCACCCGAATCAGTTGTCGGGTGGACAGCAACAGCGCGTCGCCATCGCGCGCGCCCTCTTGAACGACCCGGCCATTCTGCTGGCGGACGAGCCCACCGGCAATCTCGACAGCCGCACGAGCGTCGAGGTCATGGACATCTTCCAGCGGCTGAAGAAGGAGCGCGGCATTACAATTGTCCTCATCACGCACGAGCCGCAAGTGGCCGAGTACGGCTCGCGCATCGTCCGCTTCAAGGACGGCCGCGTCGTGTCGGACCATCCCAACTCGTCGCGTCGAACGGCGGCCGAAGAGCTCGCGGCGGTCGCGCTCGGCGCCGCCGAGGATCAGGCGTAGTGTCGTGCGTCTGTCGGTTAGTAACTCTCGCTCGTCCTGAGCCTGTCGAAGGACGAGCGCTTTGGCTCGTGGTTCGACAGGCTCACCACGAGCGGATGGAACCTGGTGCCGACCCGTTCGAGCCTCGCCATCGCCTTTCGCGCGTTACGGCGCAACCGGCTGCAGACGTCGCTGACCATCATCGGCATGACGATCGGCGTCGCGGCGGTGCTGGCGATGATCGCGATCGGCACCGGCGCCGAAGCGGCCATCGAAGATCAAATCCGCGCCGCGGGCATGAATCTGATCGTCGTCACCGCCGGCAACTACAAGGTGAAGGCGACCGACGACTTCGGCGGCGGCGCCGTGGAGCCGTCCGCGGCGCTCAGGCGGCATGACGATGTCGCACAGAGCTCTGGAGCGTGCGAAAAAATCTCGGTAGTGTGCGCGACGCGTGTTATGTCGTTCTTCTCGCCGACGCTGCTCGCGCACCCCGAAGACGATCCGATGGAGAAGCACGATCATCCGACAGCGCGCCAGCGTCTGGGTGACAGCGAGGCCGGACTCGGGTCGGCCGCGACGCTCACGGCGGAAGACGCCGAGGCCATTCGAGGCATTCGCGGCGTGCAGTACGTCGCGGAAGGTCTGCATCAGAACGTGCACGTCAAGGCGGGCGACAAACGCTGGTTCACCCGGCTGAACGGCACGGACCTGCACTTGCCGCTGATTCGCCGCGCGTGGACGATCCCTAGCGGGCGGTTCTTCAACGCCGGCGAGCAGTCGCGGGCCGAACAGGTGATCGTGCTCGGCAGCGTGGCCGCCCAGCGGGTGTTCAGCGACAAGAATCCCGTCGGGCGCGACGTCACGATCTGGAATCAGCCGTTCCGCGTCGTCGGCGTCGTGACGACCACGAGCTGGATGGTCGCGCCGGCGCCGGGCGACGATCAGTTCGACGCGGTGTACATGCCGTTCAGCACCGTCCATCGTCTGCTGAACCTGGCCAAGCTGAACGACATCACGATCACGGCCGCCTCGACCGGCGAGGTGTCGCCGATCATGAGCGAGGTGACCAGGCTGCTGCGCGTCCGGCACGGGATCGGGGACGAGAAACCGGACGACTTCACGGTCACGACGCAGGCGCGCCAGGCGCTGGCCAGGGGCGGCCTCCGCCCGGACGTCGCTCGCGCGGTCGTCGGCAACGTCTCCGGGTTGGAGAAGGTGACGCTCGAGCAGCTCGGGAAAACACTGGATCGCGCGACGCGCACGATGACCGCGCTGCTCGCCGGCATTGCCGCGGTGTCGCTGCTGGTGGGCGGTATCGGGATCATGAACATCATGCTGCTGTCGGTGACCGAGCGGACGCGCGAGATCGGCGTCCGCCGCGCAGTCGGCGCGCGCGCACGGGACGTCCGCTCGCAGTTCGTGCTCGAAGCCGTCGTCTTGAGCGTCACTGGTGGCGTCATCGGCGTCATCGTCGGCCTGGCCGCGGCACAAGGTCTCTCCCGCTACCTGCACTGGTCGACCACGATCTCGCCGGTTGCCGTGATTCTGTCGGTCGGTGTCGCGGCGGCCGTGGGCATCTTCTTCGGATGGTACCCCGCGAAACAGGCCGCGCGTCTCGATCCGATCCAGTCGCTCAGGTACGAGTAGGGTCCTTGATTCTTGGTCCCTGGTTCCTGGTCCGTCCAATGTCCTCAGTCCGTCCAGGGTCCATGGTCCTTGGTGCGCGGACCAGGGACTATGGACGGGGGACGGACCAAGGACTAAGAACGGACCAAGAACCAAGAACAAAGCACCAAGGACTGCGTTAGCCCATGCTCCTGACGAGCATCCGCCTCGCGATCCGGGGCCTCAACCGCAACAAGCTGCGCACGATCCTCACCATGCTCGGGATGATCATCGGCGTCGCGGCGGTGATGACGATGGTGGCGCTCGGCAACGGGGCGCAACAGAGCGTGGAGCAGGATGTCCGCTCGGCGGGAACGAACCTGATTCACGTCAACGCCGGGAACTACACGCGCGGCGGCGAAGAATCGAGGATCGCGACCGGTCTCGGATCGGCCACGACGCTGACGCCGGCCGACGCCGACGCGATCGGCATGGGCGTCGCCGGCATCAAGGCGTACGCGGCCGGCGTGAAGCTGCGAGGATGGATCGTGTCGGGGGCGCGGCGGTTCTACGGGCAGGTGCTCGGCACGGACGTGGCATTCGCCCCGATGTTCGGCTGGCGCTTCGACGAGGGGCGGTTCTTCTCGGCAGGCGACGTCGCGGCGCGGCGCGCGGCCGTCGTGGTGGGACGCACGACACGCGATCAGATCTTCGGGGCCGGCGCGAGGGTCGTCGGGCAGACCGTCACCATTCACGGCCGGTCCTTTACCGTCGTCGGGGTCACGGACACGGCCGATCCCGATCAGATCGAGATGGCGTTCGTGCCGTACACCGCGCTCCAGGACGCGCTCGGCATCCCGTACCTGCACACCATCACGATCGAAGCCGCGCAGGCCGGCGAGGCGTCGCGCATTGCCGCCGAGGCGGCGACCCTCCTGCGGTCGCGGCATGCAGCGCACATCAACGCGGCGGTGGCGAAGCTGCGCCAGGGCGGCGTGATGGGCAATCAGATGCCGGCCGGCGGAGCGGCCGGCTTCCCCGACGACTTCACGGTGAAAACGCAATCGTCCGAGGCGTTGACCAAGGGGCTCTATACGTCCGTCGCGGCGTTCATCCTCGCGAACATGCCGAAGCTCGACGAGGTGAACCTCGAGGAGATGAACGCGACGCTGGCGCGCGCGAGCACGACGATGACGGCGCTGCTCGCGGGCATCGCCGCGATCTCGCTCGTGGTCGGCGGCGTGGGCATCATGAACATCATGCTGGTGGCGGTGAAGGAACGCACGCGCGAGATTGGCGTCCGCCGGGCGGTCGGGGCACGCCGGCGCGACGTCCTCCTGCAGTTCCTGGTCGAGGCGCTGACGCTCAGCGCCGTCGGTGGAGCGATCGGCATCGCGCTGGGGTTCGCCACGTCGTTCGGGTTGACGCTGCTGCTCGACTGGCCGACGCGCATGTCGGCGGGCGCCGTCGGGCTCGCGTTCGGCATCTCGGCCGCCATCGGCATGTTCTTCGGCTTCTACCCGGCGCGACGC
>QHWJ01000355.1 GCA_003222535.1 Acidobacteriota bacterium
GTGGAACAGGTGTCTCCACCCGAGCTCGAGCAACTCGGCGTTTGCTGCGACACCGGGCTCGGCCGAGGCGAGTGCCTGTTCGGCCGCCGCGAGATAACGGCGATGTACCTGACAGTTTGGGTCGTCGTGCCAGCCTCGGTAGTCCTCGCCGGCGCCCCATGTGCGCGCCAGTTCAAAGAAGGTGCCCGGATCGATGGTCCCGGTCTCGAACGGCTGGGACCGGCGCACCCACTCGCTCAGGAGCACCGGCTCGACCCAACGATTGAGCGAAAGCCACCGCAGGAAGCGCTCGTACTGCGGCGCGTGCCGGGCATCCCAGCATCCAACTCCAGCCGCCCGCTCCAAGTCGTCGCCGTAAATCGCGATCGAACGATCCCCGCCCGCCGACCTGAGAGCCCTCAGCATGTTGGACAGCGCATGCTCCTTAGCGGATGCAGCCGGCGGAATCAGGTAGCGCAGGCGAAGAGAGATGGGCAGGATCGTCAAGTCTGGTACGCCGGCGATGTTCCAGGCGGACAGAGCCCGCGCGTCAAATGGCCGGTCTCGATCGAAGGCCTCTCGACTGCTGCCCGAGTAGTCTGCGCCGACGCGATAGACCAGCCGATCGTCCAGGAGCACTTGCCGGTATCCGCCGTTCAGGAGGCGCGGGTTCGTCAGGATCGGCGCGAGTTTCTCCGTGTGCCAAACGCGCTCGGGGACCCAGAAGGTCTTCACTCGACGCAGGTCGCAGCCCAAATGCCGGCGATACAGCCACAAAGCCTCGTTGATCTGGCGCCGGTTGTACTCGTCGGAGAAGAACGGCATGACGTTCTGACTGAGCGTGCTTCCGATGATCTCGATGAGCCCGGAACGGAGAAGCTGGTTGATGAGCGATAGGCTTTCCGGATAGTGCCAGGCCAGCGTTTCAATCAGGGTCCCGCTCAAGTGGAGGTTCAACGGCACGCCGTAGGCGACGTGCATCTGGAGCAGTGGCAAAAGGCCCCGCTTCCGCGCGCTGAACTCAGACGGTCCTTTGACGCCGAGAATTTCGCCCAGGCCTTCGCGATCTGCGTACCCCTCCGTGATCAAGTATTGGTTCGCATGGTGGACCAGAGCGAACGTCACTCGTCCCGACTCGGCGCCGAAGCCTGTTCTCACAGCGCACCAGCCGCGAGCGACGGAGGCGTCGCGTGCAGCGCCTCGTCGCGACGGACGTACCCACGACCAACGAGGTGATCGGTGATCACGTACTGGTTGGCGTGGTGCACCAGCGTGAAGCACACCTGACCAGCTCGCATGGAATCGTGCGGGCTACGAGGCGTGCTGGTGCGCCGCCGTTGTGTCATGCGCTGCGCTTTCGTCAGAGTCTCAACTCCTCTAGAAAACCCGGTGCCTCGTGAACGCGACAGCCACGCCGTGCTCGCCGCCCGTTCTCGATTCAACCCGCAGCACCACGCCCCGCGTTGCGACGCGGGCCGCCGGTTTCTCCTCCCAGCGTTCGGACACCCGAATACCGACTGTGAGCTGTGCACCAGGCTCGACCAGCCGCGGGAGCCGCAGATACAGACCGCTCCTGGACACGTTGTCGAGCACCGTGTCGATGTCCAACCGCTCGCCGACCGCATCGACGCCCCTCACGGTCACCGGGAACCGCAGTTGGACACGAACTCCCGCCCGGCGTTCGCGAAAATCGGTCAAGCCCGGAACCTCACGTGTCGCAGGCGCGATGGGCGGCGAGTCGGGACAGTAAGTCGAGCGGCGGCGCCTGCACATCGGCGGCGGCGCCAATTTCGAGGCGGCTGTTGCCACTAATTTCTGCAGGGGACGAATAGGCGGGTACGCCTATGGAGACCTGGATTGTCGTCCTATGCGGGTGGCTTCGCGAGGCGATGGCGATACGTGTAGAGGATCAACTCGAGACGATCCGGGATGTCAAGCTTCGCGTAGATCGCGCCGATATGGTGGCGGACGGTGTGTTCGCTGATGAAGAGGCGCTCGCCAATCTCGTGGTTCTTGAGTCCCTGACTCACCAGGTCCAACACTTCGCGCTCCCGATGGGTGAGCGTCGCGATCTTCGCCTCCTCGGAATCCGCTTCCTGGGGCAGCTTCTTCGTCCGCATGTCCTCGAGCACACGACCCATGACCGCGCGATCGAGCCACGCCTCGCCGGCCTGGACCTTCTCGATGGCCTTGATGAGCACGTCGGCGGCCTGATCCTTGAGCAGCACGCCCAGCGCGCCGCGGCGCACGGCGTCCCTGTGGGCCGCGGGGTCACGAACCCCGGTGAGGACGAGTACGCGTGCCGGCCTGGCGACCGCCAGCAGATCGGGGAGAACATCAAGGCCGTTCTGGCCCGCCATATCCAGGTCCAGCAGGATGATATCGGGCTGCTCACGCGCGGCCAACCCGACCGCCGCATTCAGGTCGCCGGCCTCGCCGACGACGTGCAGGTGGGGCTCCTGCTCGATGAGCATGCGGAGCCCGGCCCGGACCATGGCGTGGTCGTCGACGATCATGATCCGGAGCGACGTGCCAACTGCATCAGTCATTCGACGAGTCGGTGCGGTGGCACTTCCATGCCGCAACACTCGCGGCGTGACGTTACTGGGCGCGGCC
This sequence comes from Acidobacteriota bacterium, assembly GCA_003222535.1. GTDB lineage: Bacteria > Acidobacteriota > Vicinamibacteria > Vicinamibacterales > CAVVIG01 > QHWJ01. Next base: position 2,596 of record QHWJ01000355.1, read on the forward strand.
TCAGAGCGGGATCCTCACCTCCACGATAGTTCGGCCGTCGCGGCGCCGATCAACGCTAACATGGCCGCCGAGCGCCGAGGCACGCTCGTGGATGGACCGGGGCGTGAACGAGGTTGGCCTGCCTTCTGAGGGCTCCTGGTTCTCGACCCGCAGCGTGACGTGATCCTTGTCTGCCAGCAAGCGGATCGCTGCATGTGTGGCGGCCGTGTGCCGCCGCACGTTGCTGAGCGCCTCTACGGCGACCTGAAACAGTTCGGCGCCGAGTCGGTCGCCGAATCGAATGGCTTCTTCGCAGGAAACCTCGACCGTGATGCCTGTGTCCTCCGCAAATCGGGCGGCATAGCGTCGTAAGTCGGGGAGCAGGCCGTCCCCGCCCAGGTCGGTCTCCGCTTTCATCTCGCCGACGCCCGCACGCAGATCGTTGATCGCCACGCTGGTCAGGTTGAGCAGCCGGCTGACGTGGTCCTGCGCCGTGAACGAGTCGCACGACCTGAGCGCGCGCTGCACGGCGACCAGCCCGAGCTGAATACCGATGTACGGCTGGATGACGCTGTCGTGAATGCCGCGCGCAAGGCGCAGCCGTTCACGATGGGCGGCGCTGGAGGCGAGCTGATCGAGCAGGCGAATGTTCTCGATGACCAGCATGCTGTTCCCGATCACTTGAGCCACGAACCGGGCGTCGGATGTGCGAAGCGCCTGTCCAGCGGTGAGGTGGAGCCGGCCATGCCAGTGCTGCCCAGAATAGACGGGCACGCTGAGCCACGACCGCCCTCCGAATCGCGTCAGCAACGATTCGATCGCAGCTCTATGGGACGACATCTGGTAGTCGGACGAACGACCATTCTTCCGCAACTCTTCGGACCACAAGCGTGCGGGCACCGGCCACCACCGAAACGGCGGCCGCACATAGACGGCGACAGCGTTCTGAGGCACCGAGAGCAGCGCCTCCTCGAGCTCTGCGGGGAGGACCTCTTCGTGAAGTGCGCCGGTTGAACGGTCGCGGTCGCACCGACGCACCCGCCATCCACCTTCCTCGGTGCTCTTCGCCACCAACAGGCAGACATCCGCATCGTAGAATCCCCGCAGCCGCTCGAGAAGCGTACTGATGGTGCGGTCGACGCCAAATCTAGGGTTCGACAGAGCCCCGGCGTCATGCAGCAAGGCTAGGCGGCGGTGAAGAGTGAAGTGGTGGCCACTCCATCGAGCGGCCACGACTCCGAGACCCAGAATATAGCTCAAGTGAAGAAAGGCGTGGGACCCTTCGAAGTCAGGCGTCCCCACGCGGCCCATCATGGCGACGGAGAACAATCCAGCCGTGATCAGCGTCAGCCCCAGCCCGGCGCCCACACCCCAGCCCAACGATGCGGTTATCGCGGCGAAGAGAAAGAGGAGAATCGCAAGGTACGCGATGGCGTCGTCTGTTCCGCCGGTGATTGCGATGAGCAGGACGAAAGTGGCGGCATCCACGCGATAGTTCAGGGCGTGCGTGGCCGCCATGCTGCTGCGGCGCAGAACCAAGGCGTACGCCACGCTCGCGTAGGCGACGTACGCCCCAATGATCGCCACGATGACCGGGTCGGGCTGAATGTCCTCCCGCGGTTCGACCGCTGCCACCAGCAGCGTCATCAGGCCCAAAACGAGTCTGACGAGGGCCGTTAGATTGCCGTCGAGTGTGTCGGTCGAGGGTGGCGTCGTGTGCCGGTTGCGGATCGCGCGGGCGAGCCTTCGCCACGCCCCTCGACCCGCGTGAGGAGACTGCAGCCAGAACCGTACACTCTCCAATACAGCCCTCGTACTGAGCCCGCCGCGAAACCGAACAGAATCCGCCTCGGCAGCAGTGAACTGGTACGCCGGATGAACCGATTGATGTTTACCGGGCTAACGCATAATAGGATCCAAATGGTCGTAGGCCCCGAGCGAAGTCGTATTCTGTAGCTCAGCCGTTCGGGAATTACAAGGACAAAATTTACACGGCGGTCGTTCCGTTGACACGCGCCGTCAAGGCGCGGGCAGAACCTTGGACGCATGATCAGTCGTGTCGGGCTGACGCTCAGTTTCGCGTGCCCTGCCGTAACGCGAGCGCCGCCTCGACGGCCGGCGGCACGATGGCCGTCACATCGCCGTGCAGACGCAGCGTCACACACGCGTGACCGTCGTGGTCGGTCGCGCCGTCGTTGATGATGATGTAGGGGGTGCCGCGCTCGGCGGCCATGAGCGGAAAGGAGGCCGCGGGCGACACCGACAGAGTCGATCCCAGCGCGAGAACGAGATCGGCGTGGGTCGCCGCGTCAGCGGCACGCTCCAGGTCCGTCGCGCACAGTGACTGGCCGAAGCTGATGGTGGCCGGCTTGAGAGGTCCCCCGCAGCTGCAGCGGGGCGGAGACATCGTCGCTTTGAACGCTTCGAAGTGCGGGCCCGGCTCGCTCGTGGCCGCGCACCGCACGCATTTGACAAGGCGATCCGTCCCGTGCAGCTCGACCAGCACACCGAGTGACGTGCCGGCGCGACGATGCAGTCCATCGACGTTCTGCGTCACGACCGAGTTGATCTTCCCGGCGCCTTCGAGCGCCACGATAGCGTGATGCACGGGGTTCGGAAGCGCGTGGGAATAGATCTCCCAGCTCTCCAGCTTGTAATTCCAGTAGTCGACCCGTGCCGCCTCCGATGTCAGGAACTCGTCGTAGTACACCGGCCGGCGGCGCGTCCATACGCCGTGTGGACCGCGAAAGTCGGGAATGCCGCTGGCGGTCGACACGCCGGCTCCCGTGAAGACCATGATCCGCCGGGCGGCCTTCAGCTCAGCGACCAGACGCGAGTCATCTGTGTTGTTGCGCGTGGTGCCCATCGCTCTTCGACCAGCCGTCATGCCTCAACCTGAAAAACTTGCTTCGTTTCGTCAGAAGGCGGCCTTAGAAAATGTCTGGTGCGTTCCGAAAATCAGGACGAGCGAGTGTACTAAACCGTCAGCGCCCTACCCATTGCTGAGACGACGGCCGATAAGCAGTAGGGAGCGCTCAGGACCAGAGGCGTTCGCTGAAAGCACCGGCAAACACGCGCGCTGTAGCGCGAACGCTTCGATCCAGGGTTCCAACCGCGCGTCTTCGCGCGACTTTCGCCTTTGCACTTCCGGCTAGGGCCCGACTCGATCCGTGTGCTAGAGTTCCGCGGTTCGGGCGCTGCGGCTGTTCGCGTCCATCTCCTTACGAGCAATCGGGTAGTGGTCAGGGCGGCCCTGAAGACCGTCCTAACGGGTTGAAACCGGCTGAGCCATTCGATGGCCGCTTCCACGCTGCGGCCGGTGTTCAGGGAGGCTATGAGCGCACGTCGTTACACAGTGGTGATAGCGGACCGTTCGAGCGGCGTGATGCGCCGCGCGACGGTGAGCCTGTCGGCGACGGCCGTCGCCGTGACCGCCGTCCTGGCGTTGCCGATCCTCATGGGGCTCGGCGCAAAATGGAGCGCGCGAACGGAGATCGATCAGCTGCGCGGCGCCAACTCGCTGCTCCAGGTCGAAAACGGCAGCTATCGCCTCGCGACCGGCGAGCTGACTTCGCAGATTCAATCGCTCGAAAGTGTCATCAACGATCTTGGCGCCCGCGCGTCGCTCGATCCGGCGCAGGCGCGCGCGATGCAGAAGCTGCCCGCCGTCGTGAAGACGCGGTCCGCCGGCGGCACCGCCAAACCGACGAACCAGGCGATTTCCGAGATCGCGACGGCCGCGCTCTCATCGCCGGAAGATACGTTCGGCGTGCTTCGCGATCTGCTGCATGGGCTCGAAAGCCGCCTGCGTTACGTGCGGCGCGACGTCGAGCGCCGCGAAGCGCTCGCGAGCGCGACGCCGTCGATCTGGCCGGCCCACGGCTGGTTGACCGGCACGTTCGGCGGCCGCAGCGATCCGTTCACCGGCGAGCCGGGTTTCCACCAGGGAATCGACATCTCGACCGAGAAAGGTCAGCCGGTGTTTGCGACGGCCGACGGCGTCATCGAGTCGGCGTCGTATACCGGCGACTACGGCAATCTGATCGTCATCAAGCACGGGTTCGGCCTGGCGACGCGGTACGGACACCTGAGCGCGCTTGCGGTGAAGCCCGGCAGCTCGGTGAAGCGCGGCGACGTCGTCGGCTACGTGGGATCCACCGGCCGCTCCACCGGCGTGCACCTTCATTACGAGATTCTCGCCAACGGGCAGCTGATCAATCCGCTGCAACTCCTGACTCAACCCGCCAGGCGCTGACGCTCGGCTGACGCCTTTCTCGCTCGGCTGAAACTTCGCCCTGCGACCGAGCGCGAACCCCTCTAACCGAGCGTAAACGTAGCGCGGAGGCTTTAGCCGAGCGTGGGTCTGCTACAATCGGAGGATACCCACTCCGGATCAACCAAGCCGTAGATGCTCGATACCCTGCTCGCCAAAGTCGTCGGCACCCAGAACGATCGGGAGCTCAAACGTCTGCGTCCAATCGTGGCCGAAGTGAATGCCTTCGAGCCCGCGATCACGGCGTTGTCCGACGATCGGCTTCGCGGGAAGACCGCCGAGCTCCGCCAGCGGTTCGCCAACGGCGAGACGCTGGACGACCTGCTGCCGGAGGCGTTCGCCGTCGTCCGCGAGGCCGGCCGCCGCGTGCTCAACATGCGGCACTTCGACGTGCAGCTGATCGGCGGAGCCGTCCTGCACAAAGGCAAGATCGCCGAGATGAAAACCGGCGAGGGCAAGACGCTCGTCGCCACGCTGCCAGCCTACCTGAACGCGCTCGACGGCAAAGGCGTTCACGTCGTCACGGTGAACGATTACCTCGCCCGCCGCGACTCGGAATGGATGGGCCGGATCTACCGTTTCCTCGGCATGACGGTCGGCGTCATCCAGCACGACCTGATCGACGCGGAGCGGCAGGTCGCCTATGCGGCCGACATCACGTACGGAACCAACAACGAGTTCGGCTTCGACTACCTGCGCGACAACATGAAGTTCGAGCTCGCGCACTACGTGCAGCGCGGGCATCACTTCGCGATCGTGGACGAGGTCGACAGCATCCTCATCGACGAGGCGCGGACGCCGCTCATCATTTCCGGTCCCGCCGAAGAGTCGACCGACCTGTACTACGAAGTCGATCGCATCATCCCGCGGTTGAAGATGGGCGCCGTCACGCAGGGCGATACGAAGGCCGAGGATCGCGAGGCGCTCGAGGCGACCGGCGACTACATCAAGGACGAGAAGCACAAGACGATTACGCTCACCGAAGGTGGCATGGCCAAGGCGGAGCACCTGCTCTCCCACCGGCTCCAGGCCGGCGGGTTGTACGACCCGGCGAACATGCCGCTGCTCCACCACGTCAACCAGGCGCTGCGCGCCCACGCGCTGTTCCACCGCGACGTGGACTACATGGTGAAGGACGGCCAGGTCGTGATCGTCGACGAGTTCACCGGCCGTCTGATGCCGGGGCGGCGGTGGAGCGACGGCCTCCATCAGGCGGTGGAAGCCAAGGAGAAGGTGAAGATCGAGCGCGAGAATCAGACGCTCGCGACCGTCACCTTCCAGAACTACTTCCGGAAGTACAAGAAGCTCGCCGGCATGACCGGCACCGCGGATACGGAAGCGGAAGAGTTCAACAAGATTTACAAGCTGGACGTCGTCGTCATCCCGCCGAACCGTCCGCTGCGCCGCGTCGAGAATCCTGATCTCGTCTACCGGACCGAGACCGAGAAGTGGGACGCGATCGTCACCGAGATTATCGACGAGCACCAGAAGGGCCGTCCGGTGCTGGTCGGCACCGTCTCGATCGAGAAGTCGGAAAAGCTGTCGGCCATGCTCGATCGCCGCGGCCTGAAGCGCGGCACGTCGACGGGCGGCGGAGTGGACAAGCACGTGGTGCTGAACGCGAAGTACCACGCGCAGGAAGCCGAGTTCGTCGCGCAGGCCGGCCGCAAGGGCTCGGTCACGATCGCCACGAACATGGCCGGCCGCGGCACCGACATCCTGCTGGGCGGCAACGCCGAGTTCATGTCGCGCCAGCAGTGCCTGGCGGAGGACATCGCGGAGCGGCTGCCGAAAGGCGAAGAGCGCTTCGTCGAGGACGAGCAGTACGCCTACTTCTTCCACCTCGACGCGTTCTACCGCGTGCCGAAGGAGGACTACCAACACATCTTCGAGCACTTCAAGCGGCTGTGCGACGCCGAGCACGACGATGTCGTGTCGCTCGAGGGCCTGCACATCGTGGCCACCGAGCGCCACGAGGCACGGCGCATCGACAACCAGCTCCGCGGCCGCGCCGGCCGGCAGGGGGACCCGGGCGCCTCGCGATTCTATCTCTCGCTCGAAGACGACCTGATGCGGATCTTCGGGTCCGACCGCATCTCCGGCCTGATGCAGAAGCTCGGCATGGAAGAAGGCGTGCCGATCGAGCACGGGATGGTGACGCGCGCCATCGAGCGGGCGCAGAAGCAGGTCGAGGCCCAGAACTTCTCGGTCCGCAAGCACCTGCTCGAATACGACGATGTGATGAACAAGCAGCGCGAGAACATCTACGCGCTGCGGCGGCAGATCCTCGAGGGCCAGATCCATCTGCAGGACGAGGACGGCGAGGAGATCGTCGTCGACACGCGCGACTACCTGAACTCGCTCGCCGAGGAGATCCTCGACTCCCTCGTCGAGACGTATGCGGCGCGGTCGGCCGATTTCGAGCAATGGGATCTCAACGCGCTCAAGCGTGAGGTGACGCGCGTCTTCGCGATCGACGCCGGTGCGCTCACGTTCACCGACCGGACATCCGACGAGATCCGCGACCTCCTGTGGGAGAAGATCGTCGCGTCGTACGACGAAAAGGAAAAGCTGGTCGGGCGCGACGTGCTGCACCGGGTCGAGCGCGACATCATGCTTCAGATCGTCGACGCGCAATGGAAGGACCACCTCTACAGCCTCGACCACTTGAAGGAAGGCATCGGCCTGCGCGGCTACGGCCAGCGCGATCCGCTCGTCGAGTACAAGAAGGAAAGCTTCGAGCTCTTCCAGGCGATGAAGGATCGCGTCGACGAGGAGATCGTCCGCTATCTCTGGTGGCTGCGCCCGATTCTGAGCGACCCAACCGGGCCGCCGCCGCCGCGCCGCCCGGCTCGCCGGTCGCCGCCGCTGATCCTGAACGACCCGTCGGCGTCGGAATTACAGTCGGTCGTGGGAGGCAGCCGCGCTCGAGCGGCGCAGGCCAGCCCGTTCGGGCCGCCGCGCGCGCAGCAGCCGCCGCGCGTCGGCGGCGACGACGCGACGCCCAGGACGGTGCGGCGCGACGAGCCGAAGGTCGGCCGCAACGATCCGTGCCCGTGCGGGAGCGGAAAGAAGTACAAGAAGTGCCACGGAGCGGCGGCCTAGGCTGGTGCGTGCGAGGTATGTACATCCGCTGGTGGTGAGCTTGTCGAACCACGAGCAGAGCGCTCGTCCTTCGACGGGCTCAGGACGAGCGAGTGTCCTCAACCGTCAGAGACGTACTAGCTCCCGAGACACAGAGTCGAGGGTCCAGAGTCCAGCGTTATGCTGAAAACTGAAGCGTCCTCCCTCGTTTCGACTGGAACCGATCTCGCCACCGCGTTGACGTTCGACGACGTCCTGCTGGTGCCGCGGCATTCCGACGTCGTGCCGACGCAGGTGGACGTCACGACGCGGTTGACGAGAAACATCCGGTTGAGCGTGCCGCTGCTCAGCGCGGCCATGGACACCGTCACCGAGTCGCGGCTGGCGATCGCGATGGCGCAGCAGGGCGGCCTCGGCGTCATTCACAAGAACCTGTCGATCGAGGAGCAGGCGTCGGAGGTCGATCGCGTGAAGCGGTCCGAAAGCGGCATGATCGTCGACCCGATCACGCTGTCCCCCGCCAACCGAATCCACGAAGCGCTCGATCTGATGAAGAAGTACAGCATCTCCGGTGTGCCGATCACCGAAGATGGCAGCAAGGAAGGCCGGCTCGTCGGCATCCTGACCAATCGCGACCTGCGCTTCGAGACCAATACCAGCCGGGAAATCTCGGAAGTGATGACGCGCGATCCGCTGATCACCGTTCCGGTCGGCACCACCCTCGACGCGGCCCGCGAGATTCTGCATCACCACAAGGTCGAGAAGCTGCTCGTCGTCGATCGCGACTTCCGGCTGAAGGGGCTCATCACCGTCAAGGACATCCAGAAGGCCGTCAGGTATCCCGACGCGTCGAAGGACTCGCTCGGCCGGCTGCGGTGCGGCGCGGCGGTCGGCATCGCGCGGGACACCGTGGATCGCGCCGACGCGCTCATCGCCGCAAACGTCGACGTGCTGGTCGTGGATACCGCGCACGGGCACTCGCAGAACGTCCTGGACATGGTCCGTCTGCTCCGCCGCCGCTTCCCCGGCGTCGATCTGGTCGCCGGAAACGTCGCGACAGCCGGAGGGACCCTGGCGCTCGTGGATCTGGGCGTCGACGCGGTCAAGGTCGGCATCGGCGCCGGTTCGATCTGCACGACGCGGATCATCGCCGGCATCGGCGTGCCGATGATCACCGCCGTGATGGAATGCGCGCGTGCGGCGGCGGCCCGCGATGTCCCCATCATCGCGGACGGCGGCATCCGCTTCTCCGGCGACATCACCAAAGCGGTCGCCGTCGGCGCGAGCACGACGATGATCGGGAACCTGTTCGCGGGCACCGACGAGAGCCCGGGCGAAATCATTCTGTATCAGGGCCGGAGCTTCAAGGAGTACCGCGGCATGGGGTCGATCGGCGCCATGCGCCGCGGCAGCCGCGATCGGTACTTCCAGGACGAGTTCGATCTCGAGGCGTCGGGCGGCAGCGAAAAGCTCGTGCCGGAAGGGATTGAAGGACGCGTCGCGCACAAAGGCAGCGTTGCCGCCATGGTCCACCAGCTCGTCGGCGGCCTGCGCGCCGGCATGGGGTATTGCGGGGCCAGGAACATCCCGGCGCTGCAGCGGGAAGCCGTGCTCATTCGGATCACCCCGGCCGGCGCGCGCGAAAGCCACGTCCACGACGTCGCGATCACGAAGGAAGCGCCGAACTACCGGTCCGAATGAATCGGGTAATCGGGTAATCTGGTAATCGGGTAATTGGATTGCTGGATTGCCAGTAATTGGAGTGCTGGATTGCCGGTAATTGGAGTGCTGGATTGCCCCAAAGCACGATCGTCCCGACGGTCCGGCTGAAGCCGGACACTACCGAAATTTCTCCGCGGGCTTTGCGGGCTCTGCGTTCATCGTCGTGATCGTTCGCGTATCGCCGTCGCCGTGCTGGATCCGCACGGCGACCGTCTTGCCGGAGCGCGAAGGCGGTGCGTCGCGCAAAGGAGGTGTGTCGCCCGAAGGCGGGATGTAGCGCGAAGGCTTCAGCCGAGCGCCGTCTCTCAGCTTCTCCGCCCACTCGATCGCCATCACGCCGTCCTCGGCGATTTCATCCAGGCCCAGATCGTCGATCTCGCGCGGGTCGTCCAGGCGATACAAGTCCACGTGAAACAGCGCCAGGCGTCCGCCCCGGTACTCCTGCACGAGCGTGAAGGTCGGGCTGCTCACCTCGTCGCGGTGCACGCCGAGTCCCTCCGCCAGCCCGCGCACGAACGCGGTCTTCCCTGCCCCGAGATCGCCGAACAGCAGCACGACGTCGCCGGCGGCCAGCGTCGCCGCGAGCTCGCGCCCGACGGCCGCCGTCTCGGCTTCTGAAGTCGTCGTGAATGCGCGCGCCTGTCCGTGCGTGCCGGCCATGGCGTCATGGTATCGTGAACCGTCATGAACCCATATGCCTCGCACCTGGCAACCCGCAATGCGCGCGACGTGATCGCGTCGACGCCGCTGGAGCTGAGACGCGTGACCGATCGCATCGGCGCCCCCCGCCTGACGACGCCTCCCGCACCCGGCAAATGGAGCGCGCGCGACATCCTCTGTCATCTGGCGGACTGCGAGATCGTCTTCGCGTTCCGCCTCCGGCAGGCGCTTGCCGAGGATCACCACGTCATTCAACCGTTCGATCAGGATCGCTGGGCGCGCACCTACGGGACCGCCGACGCCGGGGATGCGCTTGCGACGTTCACGGCGATCCGCAGCTGGAACGTGGCGCTGTTGAAGACGCTGACGCCGGAGCAATGCGCCAGACGCCTCACGCACCCCGAACGCGGCGAGATGTCGTTCGACGTCATCGTCGAGACGATGGGCGGGCACGATCTGAATCACCTGAAGCAGCTCGAGACAATCGCGGGCGGCGCTGAAAGGTCCGGCTGAAGCCGGACCTACCGAGAATTCTCTGCCCCTTTGCGTTGATCGTCGTGGACCAGCCAGCGGCGGACACTACGCCACGAGGTCGGCTGAAGCCGGACACCACCGCAAATCCTCTGCGGATTTTGCGCCGCTCTGCGTTCATGGTCGCGATCGAAGAGGTTTTTCTGCGCGTTCTGCGAGCTCTGCGTTCAACGTCGTATTACTTCGCAAGCTCCTTCACCCGGACTCTCGATCGACGACCTTGCGCCGCCCGGTGAGCTCCAGCACGGCGTCGCCGAGGTGACTCGCGACGTCGGCCGAGGTCATCGCCACCTCGCTCTCGTCGGCCTCCGCGAGGTCGCCCGCGAGCCCGTGCAGGTACACCCCAAGCTTGCACGCCGCCTCCGGGTCGAGCAACTGCGCCAGCCACGCGGCGATCATCCCCGTGAGCACATCGCCGGTGCCGCCGGTGGCCATGCCGGGATTTCCGGTCGGGTTGATGAAGACTTTCTCGTCCGGAGTGGCGATGAGCGTTCGATGGCCCTTCAGCACCACGAACACATGGTGCGCCCTCGCGAAGTTGCGCGCGATCTCGAGGCGGCTCGCCTGCACTTCGTCGGTCGACATGCCCACCAGGCGCGCCATCTCTCCGGGGTGCGGCGTGATGATGACGTCGCGCCCTTCGCGCCCCGCGAGCTTCTCCGGGGCGCCTGCGAACGCGTTGAGGCCATCCGCGTCGATCACCAGCGGCATCGTCGCGCGATCGACGACCTGCCTGATGAATTCGCGCGTCGCCGCCGCCTGCCCGAGGCCGGGGCCGATGGCCAGCACGTCGCGCGCCATCTCGAGCACGCGCTCCACTCCCTCAGGATCGAGCCCGTCGGGGCTCTCGTCGAGCGCCTCGGTCATATACTCGGGCGCCATCGCCGATAGGACGGGCTGGCAGCTGGCCGGCGTGGCGACCGTCACCAGGCCCGCGCCTGAGCGCAACGCGCCGACCGCCGAGAGATGTGCCGCCCCGGTCCGCCCGCGCGAGCCCGCGACGATGAGGATGCGGCCGTAATCGCCTTTGTGGCTGTCGGGCGAACGCGACGCGACCAGCTCGCCCATCGAGGCGCGCGTGAGCAAATCCACGCGGGGGCCGTCCACCGCGTCGAGCACCTCGGTGGGGATCCCGATGTCGGCGACGACGATGTCGCCCGCGTGGATCTCCGCCGGCGGCAGCACGAGAGGCAGCTTGGGAGCCGCGAGCGTCACGGTGAGGCCGGCTTCGATGGCGGGACCGATCGGCTTGGGCGAGTCGGCCGACAGACCCGACGGCAGATCGATCGCCACGACGGTGATCCCGGACGCATTGACGTCGGCCACGATCGACTCGATGAAGCCGGACACCGGCGCGTTCAGGCCGGTGCCGAAGATGGCGTCGACGATGAGCGTGCAGTCGCTGACCTCCGAGAAGTGCAGCTCCCACGCCTGGCTGTCGGCGATCTCGACCACGGTCAGGCCGAGCCGTCCGAGAATCTCGAGGTTGGCACGGGCGTCGCCGCGCACGTCGGCGACACGGCCGATGAGGAACACCGACACGTCCACGCCGCGCTGTACGAGCGTGCGCGCGACGACGAAGCCGTCGCCCCCGTTGTTGCCGCGGCCGCAGAGGACGGCCACCTGGCGCTCGGAGAGATCGCTGTACATCGTCTCCATGGCCGCGACGGCCTGCCGGCCGGCGTTCTCCATGAGGACGAGCGACGAGATGCCGATGTCGTCGATCGTGCGGCGATCGGCCTCCCGCATCTGCGCCGAATTCAGTACGCGCATTTATGTCAAGGACACAAAGGAAACAGAGGACACAAAGGGTATATCACAGGCCGGCTCTGCGTCCGACCTCTCTGTCCGACCACTAATGCCCCCACCTTCGCGTCCGACCTTGGTGTCCGACTTCCGCGTCCGACCTCTGTGTCCGAACTCCGTGTCCGACCTCTGTGTCCTTTGTTACCTCTGTGTCCTTCTTCTCACTGTGTCCTTGGTCTCGTGTGTGCCCTTGAGGTACTCTCCCCCTATGGGAGCTACCGTCAATGTCAACGGCCGCGTGTTCGATCAGGAGCACGCCGTCATCTCGGTGTTCGATCACGGGTTCCTCTATGGCGAAGGCGTATACGAGACGCTCCGCACGTACAACGGCCAGCCGTTTCTCTTCGAGCGGCACATGCGGCGGCTCCGCACCTCGGCCGGCATGCTGGAACTCTCTGTGCCGCTGACCAACGATCAGATCGACACGCGCTTTCGGGAGACGATGCGCACGGCCGGGCTCCTGGAGAGCTCCGGCCGTGAGGCGTACATCCGGATACTCGTGACGCGCGGCATCGGCGAGCTCACCTACGATCCCGCCGCCACGCCGAATCCTTCGATCGTCGTCATCGTCAAGCCGCACGTCGATCCGTCGCGCGAGGTGTTCGAGCGCGGCGTCACCGTCGCCCTCGTCCCCATCGTCAGGAATCACCCCGGCTCGGTGAACCCGCTGATCAAGTCGAACAATCTGCTGAACAACGCGCTCGCCATGCAGGAGGCGTTCCGGCGCGGCGGCTTCGAGGGCGTGATGCGGAACTACAAGGGTGAGCTGGCGGAGTGCACGCAGTCCAACCTGTTCGTCGTGAAGGATGGCGCCGCGCTCACGCCGCCGATCGACGCCGGTCTGCTGCCCGGCATCACGCGCGCGTTCCTGTTCGAGGTCGGTGCCGAGGCCGGCATCCCCGTCCGCGAAGCGGTGCTGCGAGACGCAGATCTGTTCGGCGCCGACGAGTCGTTTCTGACCAGCACGACGCGCGAGGTCGTGCCGATCGTGCAGGTGGACGATCGGAAGATCGGCGCGGGCATACCGGGACCGGTCACGCTCGCGCTGCTCGATGGCTATCGCCGGAAGGCGCAATCGCTCACGCACGCACGGAACGCCGCGCTGAAAACATAATCAGATCCCGGCTGAGCCGGGGCGAGCGGACCGTGGTCGCAGATCGGCTACGCCCGGGTGTTTCGTGAAGAGACCTCGTAGCGTAGCCTCGGCCTGGAGATCCTCCTTCAACTCGAGGAGCGGCCCGAGCTCGTCGACGACAAGGGACCGATTCAGGTCCGCGCCCTGCCGGATGATGACACCTTCGATGTCGAGCCAGTCCTGCACACGGTTGGCGAAGGCCTTCAGCACGACCAGATCCTCAGCGGAGCACGTTACCAGCACGACTCCGGGCGCAACATCAAACGATGTCGATCGCGCAATCACACGAGCTTCGAATGGCAGCCCGCCAAGCGCGATGTCGATCGGCACGCCCTCCGGTGTTTCCACCAGCAGCACACGCCGTTCGATCGCGAAGGTGCGAGCCTCTGGAAAACGGACGGGGTAGCGGGACAGAATCGGGTCGATGAAGCGTTCCTCGCCGCCAAGACCCGTGAGCAGCGTCAGGTCGACGTCACGCGTCTGCCGCGGGTCGCCCCAGCGCTGGACGGCGAGGCCCCCGATGACGCAGCACTGCCAGCCCCGGGCGGCGCAGAAGGCCTGCACGCCGGCCGCAGCCGCGAAGAGGGCGTTCACCTATGACCTGTGTGGGTGAAACAGATCCTGCTGGTCGATGAGACCGGACCACTGCCTCCTCTGTTGCGGCAGCGGGACTTGCAGGGCTGCGTTGATCAGATCGGACGAGGCCTTCAACGCCCTGGCGTCGTCGAGCGCGCGCAACTCGCGCCATCGAATCTCCTCGAGCAACCGGCCTGTTTCGGCCCAGCCCTTGACGTAGGCGCGTTCTTCGTCTCGAGTCATCGCCAAGGCGATTATAGCCGCTGACCGGTTACGTGTATTCAAGGGGAGGCTGTGTCCCCCGCTTGCGCCTTCAGCTCGTCCTGCCTGGAGGCCTGTGGTTACCAGTCCCGGCGGGCTACGGTTTCGGCAGGGCCGGCCGCTGGGGCCAGGCGAGAGTGGGACCGTTCCCGTAGTGGCCGAGCGTCAGCGAGAAGCGCTGTCGCTCCAATGCGCCTCCATAGCTCACCCACCAGCCGAGCTCGCCGTCGTCACGGACGGCACTGTTCAGCACATCGAGGACCGTGCCATCAGCCACGTTCACGTTGAGCGGCCGGTTGCCGCTGTTCTGAAGCCGGATACCCGCGAAGTACTCGCGCGGGTCGGCGGGATACAACAGATGGCCGATACGATCGAAGGTCGACAACACGTCGAGGTCCCGCCAGTGAATGTCGCGCACGCGCTGGTTCAGCGCGTCGTTCGGATCGTCCCACGCGGTCAGCGTTCGCACGACGAACGCCCCGCCGACGTCTTTCCAGCGATAGCGTGGATCCATCGCGACAAATCCGTCCAGCGCCGCTCGCAGCGTTGAGGCCGTGACGCCACGCCTCTCGACGGCGGATGCGGTCGAGGGGCGCGGCGCCGCCTCATCAGACTCGAACCCGAACGGCACCGACGACACTCTTGCGAAGCGCGAGAGAAGGCCCATTTCGCTGGCATCGCTCGGCGTGGCGCCGGGTCCAGCCGGCACATTCATGAAATGTTCGGTGGTTTGAAGAGGGCGGTCGAATGGGGACGGCTTGTCGGCCTGGCCTGAGCCCAGGCCGACGGTTGCGGCCGCGATCGCCACGATGGCCGTCGAGCCGCGGCCCATGCCTCTGGACGGAGTATATCCGTGACGGCGATCGAATCGCTCGGCTGAAGCCTTCGCGCTACGAGAAGACGCTACGGCCTCTGCGGCAGCGCAAACGCGGTCAGCGCACTGCCGGACGGCACGAGCAGATATTGTCGCCCATCCACCATGTAGGTGGTCCCAGCCGTCGAGCGCATCGAGAATCCCAACTGGTAGTGCCAGAGATTCTTCCCCGTGCGTGAATCGAACGCCATGATGTTGCCGTCGCCGTCACCGGCGAAGACCAGGCCCGACGCCGTGGTCAGCACGCCGGACGACGACAGCGACGTGTAGCGGAACTCCCATTTCCGCTCGGCCGTCACCGGATCGATCGCGCGAAGGGCGCCGAAATTCTTCTGATCTCGTGGTCGCGTCGTCGCCCCGCCGGTGTACTGCTCGCCCGCCTTGAACTTCTGGTCGTAGGCGAAAAACGTGGCGCAGGTCTCGCGCGCCGTGACGAAGAACAGCCGCGTCGCCGGATCGTACGAGGGGGACATGTAGTTTGTGCCGCCCCCCAGATCGGGGCAGGTCTTCTCGCCGTCTTCGTCAGGCAGATGGCCCGGCAACAGAACGGGCCGGCCGTCGGGGCCGACTTCCCTGGCCCAGGTCGTCTGCACAAACGGCTTCGCGACGATCACCTTGCCCGTGAGGCGATCGAGCGTGTAGAAGAACCCGTTGCGGTTGGCGAACATCACGACCTTCCGCGGCTGGCCGTTGATCGTGAGATCTCCGAGCACCGGCACCTGTGTCGAATCCCAATCGTGCACGTCGTGCGGAGTGAATTGATAGTGCCAGCGCAGCTGGCCGGTGTCCGCATCCAGGGCGACCAGCGACGCGGTATAGAGGTTGTCCCCTTCACGCGCGCTGCTGTAGTAGTCGGGTCCCGGATTGCCCGTGCCGTAAAAGACGGTGTTCAGCTGGGGATCGTAGGTGCCGGTCACCCAGACCGATCCGCCGCCGCGCTTGTACGCGTCGCCCTCCGGCCAGGTGCGGCCGCCCGGCTCGCCCGGTCCCGCGACGGTGTAGAAACGCCACGCGCGCTTGCCGGTCTGCACGTCGTACGCGTCGATGAACCCGCGAATACCGTACTCGGCGCCGGCAATGCCGACGATGACTTTGTCCTTCACGACCAGCGGCGCGACGGTCGCCGAGTACCCGAGCTTGTGGTCCGCGAGCTCGACGTCATACAGGAGGGAGCCGGTCTTCATGTCGAGCGAGATCAGATGCGCATCGAGCGTCGCCATGAACAACCGATCGCCGAGCACGGCGAAGCCGCGGTTCACGGCGGCGCAACAGAGTTTCAGGTCGTCGGGCAGATCGCGGCGATAACGCCAGATTTGCCGTCCGGACCGCGCGTCGATCGCCCACGCGTTGTTGTTGAAGCCGGTGACGTAGAGCACGCCGTCGGCGACGACCGGCGTCGTCTGGAAGCTGCCGAGCGTGCCCGTCTGGAACGTCCACTGCGCCACGAGCTGGCCGACGTTCTCGGGCGTGATTTGCGTGAGCGGGCTGTTCCGCTGGCCGCTGTAGTTCCCGCCGTAGGTCAGCCACCTGGTCGGATCCTTCAGACCGTCCAGCAAATCCTGCGACGTCACCTGCGGCGCCTGCGGCGCGCCCGTCTGTGCGGCCAGCGTGGCGGAGGCGATCACGATCATCAGCAAAGCGCGCATAGAACCTCTCCTCGGTGAATGCTGGCCACGAAAGACACGAAAACACGAAGCCAAATGATCTTTTTCGTGCATTTCGTGCATTTCGTGGTGTGGTTTCATGTTCGTCAACGAACCGACAAATCCGCTCCGCGCAGACTGCTCAGGTATCCCACCAGATCGTTGAGATCGCCATCGCTCAGGCGGGCCGGTCCGAAGGCCGGCATCAGCGAGTCCTTCTCGTAGATCACGTCCTGCAGGTTGGCCTTCACGAAGCCCTGGATGCGCTCGCGCACGTCCATGACCTGAATGGAGAAGACATCCTCGTTCTTCTTCGCTCCGCGGATGCGCTGGCCATCCTTCGTCACCACCGTGACCGTCTCATAGGAGGGCGGGATGAATTCCGACGGCGTCCGGATCTCCCGGATGAGCGCGGCGCGCGATCGGGCGGCGCCGATCCGTGTCAGATCCGGACCGATCCGGCCGCCACGCCCGGCCACGCGATGGCAGCTCGCGCACTGCGCCGCGAACAACCGCCCGCCGTTGTCGACGTTGCCGACCGGCTTCTCCGTGGGCGCGACCGATCCGATCTTGCGCAGATACGCGACGATCATCAGCAGATCGTCGTCGGGTGCGTCGGTCTCGTTGGCGGCCGGCATGTCGGTGCCGGGCACGCCCTTCCGAATCGTCTGAAACAGCCGCTCATCGGTGGTGCCGGCGGCCATCACCGCGATCAGATCCGGTCCGCGATACCCGCCGGCATCCAGACCGTGACAGTCGGCGCACCGGATGCGGTACAACGCCATGCCGCTGCGGATCGACTGCGGGTTGCCCAGATGCGGATTGTTCGCGGCGGGATTCTTCTCCGGCGGACCCTGTGCCAGCAACAGGCTGCCGGTGATCATCAGCACGAGCGGCGACCACAGCATCGTCCGTGTCATCGAACCTCCATGCGTTTGTAAGGTGCTAGACACCTTGCCTGACCTATCTGACCTACGTGACCTACCTGACGGCGAACACCCAGACGGCGCCGCCCTCGGGCACGTCCGGGAACTTGCCCGGAGACAACCTGTTCAAACGCGCCTGCATTCCTCGTGCGTCGATGCCCCAGCCCGACTGCACGGCGATATACTGCCGGCCGTCGACCATGAACGACGATGGCTGGCCGATGATGCCGGAATTGGTCGGGAACTCCCACAACACTGCGCCGCTCGATGCGTCGAACGCGCGGAACATCCGATCGTTGGTGCCGCCGCTGAAGACGAGCCCGCCGCCGGTGGCCAGCATCGGGCCCCAGTTCGCGGACGCCGCGAAGTTGTGCGTCCACACACGCCTGCCGGTGTCCACGTTCCACGCCTGCACTTCGCCGACATGGTCGGCGCCCGGGACCAGCAACACGGTGCTGATCGCGCCGGTGAAGCCCCGGCCTGCCGCGTACGTGATCGGCCGTCCGACGATGCGTCCGCAGAGATTCTCGTTGGCAGGAATGTAAATCATGCGGGTCTTCGGGCTGAACGCGATCGGCGGCCAGTTCTTTCCGCCCCAATGGGACGGACAGAAGTCGGCCTCCTTGCCGGTACCCGGCTGACGAGCGGGATCAACGTCCGGCCGTCCGGTCTTCGCGTCGAGGCTCCTGAAGACGTCCTGTTTCACGAACGGCTTGCCCTCGACGAAGTTGATCTTGCTGTCAGTCCGCTCGAGGAACCAGAGGTAGCCGTCGCGCGCGACGTCGATCAGACCTTTGACCGTCCTGCCGTTGCGCACGTAGTCGACGAGGATGGGCGGCGACACTTCGTCCCAGTCCCAGGAATCGTTCGGGTGGTACTGGAAGTGGCCCTTGATTCTGCCTGTCGCGACGTCGATCGCGATTGTTGACGAGGTGTAGAGATTGTCGCCGGGGCGCTGGTCGCCCATCCACGGACCGCCGTTGCCCGTGCCCCAGAACGCGAGGTTCGTCGCGGGATCATAGGAGCCGGTCACCCAGATGGAGCCGCCACCGGTCTGCCACTGATTGCCCTTCGGCCATGTCTCACTGCCCGGCTCTCCGGGCGCAGGCACCGTGTAGGTTTTCCAGAGCTGCTTGCCCGTGGCGGCGTCGTATGCCGCGACGAAGCCGCGGACGCCCAGCTCGCCTCCCGACGCGCCGACCATGACCTTGCCGTCGGCGACAAGCGGCGCCACCGACATGTAGTAACCCTGCTTGTTCTCTGCGACAGTGGCCGTCCATACTTCCTGGCCCGTCGTGGCGTCGAGCGCGACGAGCACCGCTTCGCCCGCCGCGAAAAAGACTTTGTCGCCGGACAAGGCGACGCCGCGGCTGGTCGCGTGAAGCAGGATGACGTCTTCGGCCAGCGGCCGCCTGTAGCGCCAGAGCAGGCCGCCGGTCTTTGCGTCGATCGCGATGACCTGGTTGCCCGGCGTGGCGACGAACATGACGCCGTTGTTGACCATCGGCGGCGCCTCGTGGCCGTTGATCACGCCGGTCGCGAACACCCACGCCGGCTGCAGCCGTGTGACGTTGGCGGGCGTGATCTGGTCGAGAGGGCTGTATCCCCACCCGTCGTACGTGCGCCTGACCAGGAGCCAGTCGCCGTCCGCCGGACTCTTGAGGCGTTCCGCGGTTACCGGTTTGTAGTTCCGCAAGATCACGGGAACCGGGTCCGGCGGCGCCGGCGGCGGTGGCTGTTGCGCCCCGACCGCCGTGACCAGAATCGCCAGTACGCCGGGCGCGCCGAGCGCGAGCAGGCTCTTCATCTCACCCTTTCTCGCGATCGTTGTCCGCTGCATGGTCATCTCAGCGCTGGACCGTCGAAGGCGTCGCCGCCGACGCGGCGTAGTCCCAGTGCCGGCCGGCGTTCTGCACGATGACCGCCAGATCCTCGGCAAGCAGGAAACGCTGGTCGATCAGCGCCTGCGCCGCCTTGGCGACCAGGCCGACGTAAGAATCCCTGTCGCGATAGCGCTCTTCGATCGAGGGGCGTGGATCGTTGGTCCGCTTCCGGTCCGTTGTGGTGCGCGCGAGCGGAATGTAGGAGCCCTGCATGCTCGAGAGCACGTCGGCCGGCCCGGAGCGGTCGTTGAACAGGTTCCACCCTGTATAGGTGGCCAGCGGAACGGCCAGCTCGGGCATCCTCACGCCCGCGATGCCATTCCCGTCCGCGTCCACCTGCGGCACGAGAATGGGGAACGACGAGCCGATTCGGGGAGGCTCGATCGTGACGATCCCCTCCTTCGCAAACCGCGGCCCGTAGTCCGCGCGATACGCGCGGTGGACCGCGGTCGACGTCGTGACGCCGGGGACCTTGGGGAATCGCAAACGATCCGGCGGCACGAGCGTGCCGTCGGCGAGGCGCGGGTAGCGGCTCGGCGGCGGCGCGGTGCCGTTCGCCGTCCACCGGTCCATGGCGAGCAGCAACGCTTTCATCGCCCAGCGGTAGTCGAGCGGATTGTTTCGCTGCTGCCCGATCGTCTGCGCGGGAGGGAACGCCCCGGGACCATGCTGCCCCGCGGCGAGGAGATAGATCCTCACGTTGTCCATCAGCGGCGCGTCGCTCGCTCCGTCGATTGTGGTGTGGATGAGCGAGGCGGCGCGACCCCAGTACTCGTATTCCGAGTTGGTGTAGAAGATCTTCGGCAGCAGCTCGGGCGATCCCGCGTGCGTGAGAAGCCCGTCGGTCACGCCCGACTCCGGATCACGCTCCGGCGCATCGGTGAAGGGAAAGATGTCCGTCGGATAGAAAAAATTGAGGTACGGGTGGCCGTCCCGCGACGGCTGCGCGAACCGATGGTTGAAGCTGCCGCGGCCGGCGCCCGCCACGTGGGCGATGACGCCGTCGAATACTTTGCGATTGCCCTCGTCTCTATTGAACCCGTAATAGAGGTAGGTGCGAAGAAAGCGGCCGCTCTGCGAGACGCCGAACGCCAGCGCACGGTTGATGGCGGCTGCGGGGATCGACCACGGATCGGCCGACTTGTACTTGAGCATCGAAATCACGTCGCGGATGGCCGCCGGCCCGAGCCCCACGATCGGCGGATCCTGCGCGGTGTACACGACTTCGTAGATCTTGCCCGGCTCGAACTTCGTTGCCATGTACACGCGCGTCAGATCGGCGACGGTCGTCGCGCCGTCGGCGCGCGCGAACCTCCATTGATCGCGAGGCACGATTCGGCGCGGTCCCTCAACCGAATCCCGCACGGTCAGCACGTTGTCCGGGGAGTCCGGATCGACCACGGCGTAGGCTGTGTGATCGCGATCCGCGAGCGAATGATCGGCCTCCCGCTCGGTGACGACGAAGTCGCTGCGCACCAGCCCGCGGATCGGCCGGCCGTTCTCGGACGCGTCCGGCGGATACACGCGCACCAGCCCCGCACGTTTCGGCGGGTCGAACTGCCAGCCGACCCACAGCAGTGTGAAGCCCTGTTTCATCAGGAAGCCATCGCCGAAGTCTCGGGCCGACGCCGGGTCCAGGCTTGCCGTCCCGTGATTGAAGAAACCGAGCATCCCTTTGCCGCCGCGATTGGAGACCTCGTAGAGGACGGCGCCGTTGCCCTGCTCGATCCGCTTCGGCTTGATGAGATAGAAGTCGGAGGAGAACTCGACCTTCCCGGCGGCGTTTCGCGGCGCCCTCTCGATGTCGGCCACGATCCGGTTCGCGGGGAGCGTGGGATCGACGGCGAAGAAGATCTTCCCCGAGATCTTCTCGAAGGGGCCCGCGGCGCCGAACGGCTGGCCGCCGGCGAGGTCGCTTCTCGACTGCACTTCGATGCGAACGACTTCCGCGGAGAGCGGCGCAGCCACGAGGACAATCAACGACGTCGCTCTCAGGACATTCACCAGGGCGGCACGCATATCAGCTTCCCTCCAGGCAGCGTTACCTTACACCTTTTCCGACTACTCTAGCCGCCTCAAACATGGAGCGCGAGCCTTTTTAGAGCGTGTGGAGAAATCACGTACAACGCAGAAACCGCGCAACCCGCAGGCCAAAAATGCTCAAGGTTTGTCTGCGTGTTCTGCGAGTTCTGCGTTCAACGTCGCCTTTCTTGATCCGCAGACCGGGTGGCCTCGCGTAGTTCTTCGCGAGCCAGATGCGAACGCACGGGGGGACGTGCCCCACCTGCCTTACCCGCCCCACCCGACCCACGCGACCCACCCGACCTACCCGACCGACCCGACCTTACTTGACGGCGATCATCTGCAGCTCGATCCGGGCGCCGACGTTCAGCGCCGCAACCTGCACGGTGGCCCTCGCCGGCGGATCGGTCGGAAAGAACTCGCGGTAGACGGCGTTGAATTTCGCGAAGTCGTCGAAGCTCGTGATGTAAGCGGTCACGGACGCGACGTCCCTGAAATCCATGCCGGCAGTCCTCAGGACCTCGCGCACGTTGGCGAGCGCCTGGCGCGTCTCGGCTTCGATCCCGCCGGGCACGAGCGCGTTGCTGACCGGATCGCGGCCAAGATGGCCGGACAGGTACAAGGTGCTGCCGGCCAGGATGCCGGGGCTGAAGGGAAGCCCCGTATTCGGGGCCTTCTCGGGACGAAGCACTCTGCGCCTGGCAGGCGGCTGCAGCGCGGCCTCGTCACCCTGCAACACGGCCGTCGCTGCGATTCCAAGCATCAGGCCGGCGAATCCAGCCAGCGCGGCGGCGACACGAGGACGATGACCCGTCATGATGACGTGCCTCCTTTCATGTGGAGAACTCGGTGCACAGGTTGCATCGCGATATATATACTCCGCAAGTTGAAGCAGTCGCGACGATTGAGAGCGCGTCGAAAATCATAGCGTGATTTCGACCGGCGCGGTCCTCTAGGCTGTTTGGAAGGAGAAGCGAATGGCGAAAGAATGTGAAGTTTCGCGTCGCGCGTTTCTCGCAGGGATCGCCGCACTGGCGGCCACCCCCCGCACGCTGCCCGCGGCCGGAGCGACGGCCGACCTGCCGCTGATGAAGAAACGCGTCGAGAAGCTTTACAAATGACCGATCCCGCGATGCCGCCGCGAACCCTGAAGGTCGACGCGGAGACGGGCAGGACACTGAAGTCGTGGGTGACGCCGGGATCGGGGCTGTACGGCAACATCACACCCAGGTCGACGCCATCGGGCGGTCATGGTCTGAAGTGGGTGGACGGCAAGTACTGGATGGCCGTGCCCGCCTCTGGAAAGCTCTTCCTGATGGAGCCCGAGACCGGCGACATCGTTCGATCGGTTCCGGCGCCCGGCGTGCGGACGCACGGGCTCGCGTGGGACAACGGGGATCTCTGGTGCGTGGAATCCGATGGGCGCGTCATCTACAAGCTGGATCCCAGGGATGGCCGGCCGATCGCCAGGATCCAGTTGACGAAGGAAGATCCCGAGCCGCACGGCCTGGACATCAGCAGGGGCGTCCTCTGGTACTGCGATGCCGCGAGCGGCTGGATCTGCCAGCTGGTGTGACGGGTGAAATTGGTGAGTTGGCGAGTTAGTGAGTTGGCGAATCAATTCAAAACGAATTCACCAAGTCACCAATTCACCAACTCACCAAATGCTCATTTCGCCAATGGATCGGGACGCATCTGGAAGTGCATGACCTTGCTCGTCGTTCCCCTGCCCGTCTCCATGTGGAACGGCGTTCGGGTACTCACGGTCGCCCAGAGCCCTCTGCCCTTCCATCCGGCCTTCGGATCGTCGATGCGGCCGTCCATCCACTTCGTGTAGAACCCCGTCGGATACGGCACGCGGAGAACGACCCACTTGCCATCCTTCAGGACGAGCAGCCCTTCGGACGCGTTGCCGGTGTCGATCGGCACGTTCGCACCGAGCCCGAGCGTGTCGTGCCAATCCACCCAGGTGTAGTAGCTGGCCTCGGCGCTGCCTGATTCGGTCACGCCCTTGAGTTGCGGCAACGGCTCCGGATAGAGCGTCCATCCCTCGGGGCAATGCTGTCCTGTGGCCGTCGGCCCGTTGAGCGGGCCCTTGCATTTGCGACGGTCGAAGCTCGCGAGATGCCCGCTCGCAAGAGCCGTCCAGTAGACGCCGTTGCGATCGACATCCCCTCCACGCGGTGAGTACCCCTGCACGGGGGCCTTCGGGTTGTTGTACGGCGGCTCGTAGACTTCCACCAGCGTGGTCTCCGGCGGGTTCGATCCGGGATTCAGCCGCACGACGGCGCCCGGGAAGCCGAGCACCGATCCCCAGATCGAGCCGTCGGGAGCAGGCGCGACGGCATAGAAGGCGTTGCCGTATCGCTTGTCCTTCGTCGGATCGAGCGGCTGATTCGGCTCGACGTACGCGTCGCGCTTGCCGTTGCCGTTGGTGTCCATGATGAGCGCGGTCCATCCCTGCGACTTCACTTCGTCGTGCGTCTCGTCGAACATCTTCGTGTTCAGCCAGCCGACCACCTGGCCGCCGCCGCTCGTCCAGAGCGTCTTGTTGGCGTCCTCGGCAAACATCAGGTGGTGTGTGCCGAAGCACGTGCTGATGTGGGTGAGCTGCTTCGTTTTCGGATCGTAGACGGCGAGCTGTCGTCCGGAGACGGCGAGCGGATACTGTTTCGCCGACGGATGCGTCGATCCCTCTTTGCAGAAATCCGGATTCGCCGCCGGTCGCACGGCGGACGTGATCCACACGCGCCCCTTTTCGTCGAACATCGGATTGTGGACATTGTTCTTGCTGGTCCAGATGGCCTCGTCGCCCCAGTACGGCGACGGCGCCGGCATCTTCGGCGACGTGGGCGGCGTGCTCGGATCGCGCACGGTCAACTTCACCTGGCTGATCGTGTTGCGGACCGGATCGAGAACGGGCAGGTAGTCGGCGCTGAGCTCCAGCGATCCGTAGATGAGGCCGTTGGCGTTGAGCGTGGGATTCCGTCTGTCGGTCGAGACCTCGTCGTGGAGATACGCCTTGGGGTCAGCCCAGTCCCACTGCGTGATGACGACGTTGCGCTCGAGTCCTTGCGGTCGCGGCGGCGCAGGCGGCAGCTCGCCTTTGGCGATGCGATCGGTCCAGTCGGCGAACATCGCCAATGCGCGATCTTTACCCATCGCGTTCAGACCACCGGTCATCTGCGCGCCGGCTTGTCCCGACTGAATGCGCCGCTCCCACGCTTCGGCGGACGTGTGGAACGTGCCGAGCTGTTTCGGGATCTCACGCGTCCCCTTGGTGCCAAGCTGGTGACACGCGGTGCAGCCGCCCGACTTCACGCTCCTGATCCACTCGGACTGACTCTTGATGTTGGGCGAAATGCCGTTGCCGCCCGGCGCGTTGCCCGGGAAATCCCCTTTCTCGGGCACGCGTATCAGAGAAAACCAGTAGCCGGCCGGATAGTATTCCGCGGCCGCGCGCGGATTCGGCGCGACAACGGCCGTCAGGTTCATCGCCTTGCCGGGCGTCGCCTGCACTTTGGGAGAGTCCACCAGACCGTAGCCGCGGACCCAGACGTTGTAGCTCGCGCGCGGAAGATCGGGCAGCAGGTAGCGCCCGCGATCGTCGGTGACCACGATCTTGACGAACTTCGTCGGAAGATCCTTCGTCTCCGCGATGACCCAGACGCCTGCCTCCGGCCCGTTTGCGCTGGAGACGAGGCCACCGATATCGTCGGCGTCGATGGCAACCGTGCCGCCGGCCGGCTGACCGGCGTGGATCGAGGCCTGCGACGCGGACAGCAACAAAGCGATGCCGATCGCCACCGCGCCTGCGTACAACCAACTCATCGTCTTCATATCTGGCTCCCTCTCTAAGCTTCAAGTACCTGTTTGTCGCGGGGGACCCGGATCACCGGAAAAACACCAACCGCGCGTTTTTCGCACCCTACCGATTTGCCACGGGTTGTTTTTCTTTTTCGGGCCTTTCGTGATTTCGTGGCTTTCGTGGCTTTCGTGGTTACCCGACAATCTGCGGAATCGGCACGCCGTACACATCGGTGAGCCGTGTGTCGCGGCCGTTGAACCTGTAAGTGAGCTTCTTATGATCGATCCCCAACAGCTGCAGAATCGTTGCGTGCAGATCGTGATACGAAATCGGCTGTTGCTCCGCCTTGTAGCCGAACTCGTCACTGGCTCCAATGGCCTGCCCGCCCTTGATGCCGGCGCCGGCCATCCAGATCGTCATCGCGCCGGGATTGTGATCGCGCCCGACGCCTCTCTGGGAGATCGGCATACGGCCGAACTCGCCGTGCCACATCACGAGCGTCGTGTCGAGCAGTCCGCGCGCCTTCAAGTCGGTGAGCAATCCCGCGATCGGGCGGTCCGACTCGGCGGCGTGCTGCGAGTGATTCGATTTCACATCGCCGTGCGCATCCCAGGTGTCGACGTTCTGGTTCCCCATCCCGCCGTGAAAGAGCTGCACGAATCGCACGCCATGCTCGACGAGGCGGCGCGCCATCAGGCATTGCCTGCCGAACGGCTCCGTGACCTTGTCGTCCAGTCCGTACAGCTTTCGCGTCGCGTCCGATTCGCGGCCGACGTCCAGCGCATCGGGGGCGCAGCTCTGCATCCGGAACGCCAACTCGTACGACGAGATGCGCGCCGCCAGATCGGAGTTGCCAGGATACTGCTGCATGTCGATCTCGTTCAGCTTCGCCAGCAGATCGAGCCGGGCGCGCTGCTGCTCGGCGCTGACTCCGGAGGGCGGCTTCAGATCGACGATCGGATCGCCTGCCGACCGGAACAGCGTTCCCTGGTATGCGGCCGGGATGTAGCCGGACGTCCAGTCGTTCACGCCGCCGAGCGGGCCGCCGCGAGCGTCGTGAATCACCACGTACCCGGGCAGGCTCGTGTTCTCCGAACCCAGCCCGTACGTGACCCACGATCCGACGCTCGGGAACCCCATGCGGACCTGTCCGGTCTGCATTTCGTAGGTGGCCTGGACGTGGTCGTTGGACTGCCCGTAGACCGATCGCACGAAGGCAATCTCGTCGACGTGCCCGCCGATCTCCGGGAACACCTCCGACACTTCCAACCCGCTCTGCCCGTGCTTCCTGAACTGGAACGGGCTCGGCATCAGCGGACCCGGATGGCCCTGCCGCACGATGACGTCGCCGCCGACTTTGCCGTCCAGCGGTTGGCCCGCGTACTTGCTCAGAGCGGGCTTGGGGTCGAACGTGTCGACGTGGCTGACTCCGCCGCTCATGAACAGGGAGATCACGGCCGTCGCGCGCGGCTTGAAATGCGGCGGCTTTGGAGCGTAGGGATTGAACCCGATCGGCCTGGCCTCGCAGGCGTCTGCGCCGCCGGCTTCCCACGCCAGCAGCTTGTCCTGATTCAGCAGATACGCCAGCGCCACTCCGCTGACGCCGCCACCCGAGCGAAAGAGAAAATCGCGTCTCGACCAGCACGTCTTGCACGTCTTCATCGCTGCCTTACCTGTCCTTCCTACCCCACCTGACCTACCCGACCCACCTGACCTACCCGACCCACCTATCACCTGATGTAGACGAACTCGTTCACGTTCAACAGGACATGAGTCAGTGCAACGAGGGGTTGATTCTTCGTGACATCCAGCGCCACGGCCAACTCCGCCGGACTCGGCGGCCGTCCCAGCGCGATCCGATACGCGAGATCGATCTGCCCGGCTGGATCGTCGCCGGCTTCCTTTTTCACTCGGTCCGCGAACAGCTGCGCATGCCGCATCACGAACGGATCGTTGAGCAGCGTCAACGCCTGTGTTGGCGCCGTCGACACGTATCGCGCGGCGGAAGAGACGTTCTGATCCGGCAAGTCGAAGACCTGGAACATCGGAAAAGCCAGACCGCGCTTGCGATAGACGTAAACGCTGCGCCGCCAGACGTCTGGTCCGTCTTCCTCGCCCTTCCAGATGCCGTGGCTCGCTTCCGTGAGCAGCCCTTTCGGCAACGGCGGAAACACGGGCGGACCGCCGATCGTCAGGTTGATGGCGCCGCTCGCCGCCAGGATGCTGTCGCGCACGGCCTCCGCGTCGAGCCGCTGCGCGCGGAAGCGCCACAGATACCGGTTTTCGGGATCCTTCTCGCGATCCGCCGCATCCTCGAACGCGGACGCCATCCGGTACGCCTCGGACGTCATGATCAGGCGGTGCATCTGCTTGATGCTCCAGCCGCGATTCATGAACTCGACGGCCAGCCAGTCGAGCAGCTGCGGATCGGTCGGCGACTCGCCCATCTTGCCGAAGTTGTCCAGCGTCGCGACGATGCCGCGCCCGAAATGATGGTGCCAGATGCGATTCACGATCACACGCGCGGTCAGCGGGTTTGAAGACGAGGCCAGCCACTCGGCGAGCGCCCGCCGGCGACCCGATGTGTGACCATCGGCGGGCGGAAGCTCGGTGGGCGGATTGCCGTAGGTCGCCGCCGTGACGAAGCCCGGCTTCATGATCGAGCCCTTGGCGTTGGGATCCCCGCGGATCAGCAGGTGCGAGGGCGGAGCCTCGTATCGGCCCGGACCGGTGTGCAGGAAGCTTCCCGTCCCGACGTCCCATACTCTGCATTTCGGGCAGCCGATGACCTCGTCACCCTCGCCGTCCGGCGCGAACCGGTAGTCGCCGTCGGTGACGATCTCGGCGACCGGGATCGGCTTCGGCTTCTCCTTGTCGAGGACCGCGATCCGGTCGGCGAGCTCTTTTTTTCTCGCCGCATCGCCGGGCATCATGATGCGATCGATGTCTCGCCTGGCGACGATCGAGGACTCAATCACCTGTTGCGCGAGCAGCCGTTCACCGGCCGTCCGTTCACCCTCGGGCTTCGCGATCGCCTGCTGCACCGGTTCGGGGAACTGTTTGTACGCGTCCTCCCTCAGCTTCTTTTCGTAAGGCGCCTCGATCTTCCTGATTTCCGCTCTGAGCGGCGCCTGGCGCGTCTCGATCTCGTGAATCTTCTTGTCGTACGCCTCCGCTTCCGCACTGTGAGCCCCAGCACGCCCCTTCCGGTCGTGGCAATCAGATCGTCGAGGTATTCGTACCGCCGTTCCGGGTTGTCTTTCTCGCGGAAGGCCACCCTCGGACCCGCGCGGAGGAACCCGGTGGCGATCAACGTGTCATCGGTCCTGGTATCGAGCTCGTCGCCGGCGAACTGTTCCTTCAGAAAGACGTCGTACGGCTTGTCCTGATTGAACGAGCGAATCACATAGTCCCGATAACGCCAGGCGTTGGGACGGTCGTAGTCCTGCTCGAAGCCGCTCGAGTCCGCGTAGCGCGCCACGTCCAGCCAATGCCGCCCCCACCGCTCGCCGTAATGCGGCGAGGCGAGCAGCCCATCGATCAACCGTTCCCAGGCATCCGGAGAGGCGTCGGCGAGAAACGCGGCGGATTCAGCCGGGCTGGGCGGTAATCCGATCAGATCCAGGTAGGCCCGGCGCAGCAACGTGAGGCGAGCCGCGCGCGGCGCCGGACGCAGGCTTTTTTCCTGGCGGGCAGCCTCGAGGAAACGATCGATCGGATGCTGGAAGCGAACCGAAGCCTCGGGAAGGGGCGCCTGGATCGGCAGCTTGAAGGCCCAGTAGTTTCGCGCGGCGGCTGGCAGCTCGCTGTTCTGCTGACCGGCGGACAGACCAGCGACCGAGCCGATCGCGGCAAGGCCCGACACGCAAACCAAAGATGCTACAAAGGTGTGCCTGATCACCCAGCCCTCCCTTTGTGGTCTCGACTCGCGCCAATGATAACGGTTTCCCAGTGAGCCGATCAGCCACGAAATACGCGAAAAACACGAAAACGAAACCAATCTTTTTCGGTGACTTTCGTGTCTTGCGAGCCTTTCGTGTCTTTCGTGGCAGGCATCTCCGCGTTAATTCAGCGTCCAGAGCGCGAGCGTGGACACATCTTTCACGAACACGCGGTTGCCCGAGATGACCGGGGGCGCCCACGTCGCGCTGTCGGCCACCGTGTAGGTCTTCAAAGGCTCGAACCCGCCGGGCGTGCTCCGCGCCACCATGAGCTGCCCATCGTCTTTCAGGACGAAGAGGTAGTCGGCCGCCCGGACGATCGCCGCGTTGACAGCCTGGCGCGGCGCCGATCGCCACAGCGTGTTCCCGGTCTTCGCGTCGGCCCAGAAGAACTGGCCGCTGTTCAACGGGGACAGGGAGAACACGGCGTCCCGCACGAGCACGGGATTGCTGAACGACATCTGCAGCTGATCGTTCTCCCAGGCGACCTCGGCCGCCCATTGATCGTTCCGCTTCGAAATCCGGTACGCGGTGAGCGGTTTCCCCTGGCCCGACACGATCACCGTCTGGCCGTAGACGAGCGGCGTGATCGAGTTGGTGGTGGCCCTGGCCATGAACGGCACCTGCCAGAGCAGCTGACCGTTGGCTGCATCCACGCCGACCAGGTTCTGCTGCGAAAACACGATCACCTGGCGCGCACCGCCAAGCTCGGCGAGGATCGCCGATCCATATCCGGGCCCGTCACCGTTCCAGGCCCACTTGACGG
The DNA here is from genome assembly GCA_003222535.1 of Acidobacteriota bacterium. GTDB lineage: Bacteria > Acidobacteriota > Vicinamibacteria > Vicinamibacterales > CAVVIG01 > QHWJ01. The sequence continues at coordinate 32,486 of QHWJ01000355.1, forward strand.
CCCCCGTGGCGGCATCGAACGCCGTCAACGCTCCCTGGTTGTTCCCGCCGACGTGCAGGATCACCAACCCGCGGTCGACCAGCGCCGACTGCGCCGTGTGATAAATCGGTTGCACCGCAGGCGCGGCTTTCTGCCAGAGCTGCTTGCCGGTCGCCGCATCGAATGCGGTGACGATGCCGCTCATGCCGAGCGTGAAGAGCCGTCCGTGGTCGAAGGTCGGCGTCGACTTCGGTCCCGGGCCATGGCGCGCGGCGGCGGAGTTCAACTCGAACGGCGCGGGATAGCTCGTCTCCCACACGACCTTTCCGCTGCCGGCATCGAGCGCTCGCATCACTTCGTTCACTCCCTGGCGCGTGAACGCGTACACGCGGTTCCCGACGATAATCGGCGTGGCATACCCGGTGCCGACTTCGACTTTCCATTGCCGGATCAGGCTTTCGGGCCAGGCCCTGGGCTCCGTGAACGAGGCCAGCGTGCCGTCTCTGTTCGGCCCGCGCCATTGCGGCCAGTCAGGAGTGGCGTTCTGCGCCGACAGGACAGCGGTCAAGCCGGCGACAGCGATGATCGGTGCGGTGTATTTCATGCGCATGATGTCCGAGCGGATTATCGCTCGCCTGCCGCCTTCGCGCCAGGGGCTTCGGCGAGCCTCGCCATAGCTCGCGGGAACGCCGGGCGAGCGGAGGCGGGGAAGGCCGGGTTCCGCGGTTTCTGCGTTGTGCGTCCGTAGCGCGACGGCTTCAGCCGAGCGTCACGCGTATTCAGCGACTGGCGGACACGAGCACATCAGGTTACGGTCGCCGTACGGATTGTCGATCCGCCCGACGCTCGGCCAGTGCTTGTTCGCGCGCACGAAGGGCAGCGGGAACGCCGCCTGCTCGCGCGTGTACGGATGGGGCCAGTCCGCGGACGCCACCGCGCCGGCGGTGTGCGGCGCGTTCTTCAGGACGTTGTCCCTCGGATCGGCTTTCCCGTCGATCACGGCCTGAATCTCGCCGCGAATCGCGATCATCGCCTCGCAGAAGCGATCGAGCTCGTCCTTCGCTTCGCTCTCCGTCGGCTCCACCATGATCGTGCCGGCGACCGGGAACGACACGGTCGGCGCGTGGAAGCCGTAGTCCATCAGACGCTTGGCGACATCGGTTTCGTCGATCCCGCTGGCGTGCTTCAGCGGACGCAGGTCGAAGATCATCTCGTGCGCGACACGTCCGTTCTTCCGCGTGTACAGCACCGTGAAATACGGCTCGAGCCGCGACTTCACATAGTTCGCGTTGAGAATCGCGTATCGCGTGGCGTTGGTCATGCCGTCGCCGCCGAGCATCTTCATGTACGCGTACGAGATCAGCAGGATGCTCGCGCTCCCCCACGGCGCGGCCGACACCGCGTGAATCGCGCGCTCGCCGCCGGTCTTCACGACCGGATGCCCGGGCAGATACGGCACCAGATGCGCCGCGACGCCGATCGGCCCCATCCCGGGCCCCCCTCCGCCGTGCGGGATGCTGAACGTCTTGTGCAGGTTGATATGGCACACGTCGGCGCCGATGACGGCCGGGCTCGTGAGCCCGACCTGCGCGTTCATGTTGGCGCCGTCCATGTAGACCTGGCCGCCATGCTGGTGGACGATCGCGCAGATGTCCTGAATGCTCTCCTCGAACACGCCGTGCGTCGACGGATACGTGACCATCAGCGCGGCGAGCCGATCCTTGTGCTCCTCGGTCTTCTTCGTCAGATCGTCGACGTCGATGTTCCCCTCGCCGGTGCTGGCCACGACCACGACGCGCATGCCGGCCATGACCGCGCTGGCGGGATTCGTGCCGTGCGCAGACGAAGGAATCAGCACGACGTCGCGGTGCGGGTCGCCCCGATCGAGGTGGTACCGGCGAATCACCATCAGCCCGGCGAACTCGCCCTGCGCGCCGGAGTTGGGCTGCAGGGAGACGCCGGCAAAGCCCGTGATCGCCGCCAGCATCGC
>QHWJ01000356.1 GCA_003222535.1 Acidobacteriota bacterium
CGGAGATGTCCTTCAGGGTGCCCATCAACTCACGGTCGGGCACCGCATCCACGCGGACGCGCACGTCGCTGCCGACCTGCACGCGGCCCCGATCGGCTTCGTCGACGCGCGCCGTCAGTTGAATCGACCTCAGATCCGGCAGCTCGGCGATCGGCGCGCCGAACCACGCTCGATCGCCGCGCTTGAACTCCGGCGCGGTGCGGGTGCCTGGCCCGCCCGCGCGAAAGTTCGGCAGGAGCGAAATCGAGCCGGCGAGCGGGGCACGAACCTGGAGCGAGCCGATGATCCGCTCGGTCTCGCGGACGTCGAACAGTGCCTTCTCGCGCTTCTGTCGCGCAATCGCGACGTCGGCCTGCGCCGCCAGGCGCTCTCCCTCGATTTTCCCGCCGAGCTCGGCGACGTGCGCTTCCGCGTTGGACACCGCGATGACGAAGTTCTCGGCCTCGATCCGCCCGCGCAGCTCGTTGCCCTGCAGCTCGAGCCGCGCGCGCGCGAGCGCCTTCTTCGCCTCGTCGAGCTCGCTCTGCGCGGAAGCGACGCGGCGGCGCTGTTCGGCCTCGGTCCGCTCGATCTCGGACTCGGCCTGTTTCAGCTCTGACTGCTTGGTCTCGAGCGTGCGATGCTGCAGCGTCGGGTCGAAGGTGACCACGACGTCGCCGGCCGCCACCTTCGCGCCGTTGGATGCCAGCTCGACAATCTGCAGGTCCGTACCGGTAGAGGGCGCGGTCAGCACGATCGAGCGGACCGGCCGGATCTCGCCCCGCAGCTGCAGGAAATCGACGAATGTCGTCCTGGCGACGAGCGCGGTGGGCAGCGATGAAGATTCGTTGTCGCGACGGAAGGCCATCACGGCCGCAACCGACAGCGCGACCGTCAGGATCAGGGCGAGGATGGCGGCGGCCTTTTTCACCGGCGATCCCCGGAGATGTCGATGGCCGCTGCGAGGTCGGGCATCAGGTGCGGGTCGCTGCCCTGAATGCTGAAGACGGCGAGGAACGTCCGCACACGATTGGACATCGTGCTGATGGCGCCGATCCGCGACAGCTGCTCGAGCCGGCCGTCGAACGTCCGCGCCGGATACGAGTCGAGTGTAATGCGTGCGCCCTGGCCGACGCGCAGCGCGGAGACATCCGCCTGGTTCACGCGCGCGCGGACCTGCATGGCCGACGAGTCGATGACGTCCATGATGCCGAGGCCGGAGCGTACCTCCTCGCCCTCCTGCACCTCGCCCATCGTGCCGTTTTTCCATGTCGACTTGAGCACGACCATCCCGTCTATCGGCGAGACGACGCGCATCTTGTCGGCATTGCTCCGGGCGTGCTTCCACGCATTCAAGGCGCGGTCGCGCTGAATCTCGAGCGCGCGGATGTCCGCCGCGTCGGCCTTCCGCCGCAGCTCGAACGTCCGGCGAAGCTGTTCGGCCTTTGCCCGCGCTTCATCGAGCGACAGTCTGTTCTGCTCGGCGGTAACCGGCGGCACGATCTCGTTCTTGAGCACCTCGAGATCGGCGCTCTTGACGGCGTTCTCGGCGATCTTCATCTCCGCTTCGCCGTGCGCACGCGCGGTAAGCTGCTCGCCGCGCTTCCTGTTGATCTGTTCCATGAAATCGCGATACTCGGCCTCGCGATCGTGGGCGGTCTTGATCTGCGCCTGGCGATCGAACTCGATGAGCAGATCGCCGCGCTTCACGCGCGTGCCGGGCTTGACGAGGTGGACGATGACGAGCGTTCCCGTGCCCGGCCCGGTCAGACGCGGAACGATCACGGGATGGCTGCGCACAGGCTCGACCGAGCCCTGCAGGCGCAGTTCCGCACCGTTGCCGGATGCGCCGCCGGCCGGCCGCGCCCAGACGCTGGCGCCCAGCGCCAGAACGACGATGACGGCTCGAACAGCGGGTAGGGGTCTAGTTTGCTGCGCGCCGATATCGGTTCCCACGCTCGTGGTGAGCCTGTCGAACCACGAGCATCCCACGGCTCGTCCTTCGACAAGCTCAGGACGGGCGGATTTGTCTGCCCACCGGCCGAAGCGAGACCACTGCCGAATAGCGCGCATGCTGGAATGATAGACGCCCGCGGACGCAAAATGGATTGGTTTCAGGCGAACGAGAACGCGCCAACGCGGTCCCGCGGGAAGGCGGAATAGATCTCTTTACAGAACAAGCCGGAGTGCCTTGCCTTTCCCGGTTCGGTACGTCGAGAAGCCGCGCCGGTCCAGGGTCAGGATGTCCATCACGCCGAGCTCTTCAGCGAGCAGCACCAGGGTGGCATCCGCGAAGTCCATTGGTGTGTCCGCGTATTTGGAGATCAATTCGGCCGCCGCGAAGACCTGGCTCGGCTGTGTCGACTCCGCGACGCGCTAGTAGCTGACCCTGAGGCCGAATTGAATCTGGCGCGGCTGGTAGAACAGGTTCGTCGAGCTCGACGGCTGTAAATACGTGCGAGAGAAATAATTCGTCGTGTAGCCGGTCGCGTTCGCGTTCTTGATGTTCAGCGCGTTGAACACATCCACCATCCCCTGGAGGGTGAGATGCCGTACCTTCACGGACTTGGCGAGCCGCAGGTCCAGCTTTCGATCCCACCCTGATACGCTCTCGAGGGTGGTGACCCCGTTGATCGTGACCGGGAAGCACGCGTCGCACCCTGTGCGCTCGCTGTATCGCGGCAGCGTTCTGCCGGTCGCGTCGAGCCAGCGGCCGAAGTAGCCGAGGCCGAAGGGATCGAGATTCGTGCCGATGTTGATCGGACGTGGCGAGCCGACGAAGAAGATCGCCGACGCCTGAACCGAGTAGGGAAGGACGGTGACGGCGTTGACGACAAAGCGATTGCGCTGATCGGAGCTGGCGTACGTGTACTCGTCGTCCAGGTTGAACCAGTTCGTCGGCGTGCCGCCGCGGTTGCCATTGTGGTTGTCGTACGTGCGGGAGAGCGTGTACGTGCCGCCCAACGTCACGCGCGTGGTTCGCGCGTTCAGACCCAACTGCAGCCCGTCGTAGGCCGATTTGCCGGTCGATGTGGTCATCGTGATGTTGGTGTACGCAGGATAGGGACGCCCGTAGCGCGGTGCACGTAATCGATCTGCATCGCATAACCCGTTCGGAGCTGCTGCGCGAGGCCGATGGACACCTGATCGTTATACGGCGTCTGGTAGAAGTTATCGAGCACTGTCAGCGTGGCCGGGATTTTCTGGTTCTTGTAGTCCTGGAACGTCAGCCCGTTGAGGGCGTTGATGAAGCTGGGGTTGACGATGGTGACGCCGATGAACTGGCCGAGGATGGTGCGTCGCTCGTTGCTCGTCAGATTGAGCATCACCTTGTCGTAATAGCGCCCCACGCCTCCGCGGACGACGCTCCGGCCGTCCGCCTTCACGTCGTACGCGAACCCGAGCCGCGGAGCGACGTTGTTCCTGTCGAGCGGCCGCACCCCTGGCTGGATGGGGTTCGGCACATCGGTGTTCGACGTGCCGGTCTCGATGTCGTACCGGACGCCGATGTTGATCGTCAGGTTGTGGTTGAACGTCCAGTTGTCCTGGAAGAACCCGCCGTAGGTCGGGTTCATGATCGAGTACGACGTGTCGCCGAGCTGCGTCACGTAGCGGGTCGGCGCCGGATACGTCGACGGATCGTCGAAGTTCGACGGGTCCCGGGTAAACGTGAACTGGCCGAACGGCGGATCCGGAAACGCGCCCCAGAAATGCGGGCGGAAGTACTGGAACCCCATCTTCACGCTGTGCTCGCCGTGCCACGCCGGCACGAAGTACGAGAACAGGTCGTTCACCTGGATGTTCATCTCCTTCCACCACTGCGGCGAGTTGGTCGGCGACCCGATGATGGCCGACGGGAAACTGAGCTGCACGCAGTAGCAGTTCGAATCCAGCTTGTTGTTGATGGCCGAGAACCCGGCGCGCACTTCGTTCACCGCGCGTGAGCTGATCACCCACGTGTCGCCGAGCGAGAAATCGTGATTCGACGACGGCCGGCTGTATCCGCCCGACTGGGTCGTCGTGCCGCCGACGCCGACGTTCAGCTGCTTCCAGTCGTAAATCGACGTCCGGCCGAACAGTCGATGCGCGTTGTTCGGCTGGAAATCGACGCGGGCCGTGGTGAAGTGCGAGGTCGTATCCGCCGGCAGATCCACGTCGAACTGCGGGAAGCCCGTGTTGGGGCGGACCGTCGCGCCCAGCTTCTGGTACTCGTAGCTCGCGAAATAGAACGCCTTGTTCCGGACAAGGGGGCCGCCGCTGTTGACGCCGGTCTGCTTCTGATCGAACGGCGCGATCTGTCCGGTGAAGAACGTGGGCGCGTCGTGGAACGGACCGATGAAGTGATCCCGGCGGTAGAAGCCGAACCCTGTTCCGCGGAACGTGTTGCTGCCCGACTTGGTCACGGCGTTGATCACGGCGCCGTTCACGCGGCCGTACTCGGCGTCGTAGCGGTTGGTTTCGACCTTGAACTCCTCGATGTTCTCCATGCTGTAGCCCTGGTTCGAGCCGCCGCAGCACTGGTTGGTGACGTCCACGCCGTCCACCTGATACTTCGCCATGTCGCTGCCAGACGAGCCGGCTTGAATCGCGCCCGGGGTGCCGCGCGCGCCGGGAACCAGCGAGACGAGCCCGAGCCAGTCGCGGCCGTTGACCGGCAGGCCGTCCACCTGGCGCTGCTCGACACGCCCGGACAGCTCGGACTTCTTGGTGTCCACGAGCGGCGACTCGCCCTGGACCGTGATCGTTTCCGCGACGGTCGCGACCTTCAGCGTGAAGTTGAGAGACGCCGAGTCGCCGACCGCGAGCCGGATGCCTTCCTTCGTAATGGCGCCGAAGCCCGTCAGCTCCGCTGAAATCTTATAGACGCCGATTGGCAACGCCGGCATCACATACGTGCCCGTCGGCGAGGTGACAGTCGTCCGGACCGTGCCGGTGTCGACGTGGGTCGCCGTGATGGTGGCGCCCGGCAGCGCCGCTCCGCTTTCGTCCAGCACGCCTCCGCGCAGCTCGGCCTGGGCGACTTGCGCGCGCGCCGGGGATGAGAGCAGGCAGGAACCGAGCAGCGCCAGCAGACCAGCCTGGAGACGAAGAGTCATCACGCTCCCTCCTGGAAGAAGACCGATCGACGTGGCGGAACTTACCAGACCGTTCCCGCAGCCGTCAATTTCGAACGGTGACGCGGAAGCTGAAGCAGCTTAGTACCGCATTTCGGAATTACGCCGACGCATTGATTTGGACAAGCCACAGAGACACTGAGACACGGAGGCCCGCCCGCCGCTGCGCGGCGCCGGGCCGGCGCGCCACTTGAAGCATGTTCCTCTCTGTGTCTCTGTGTCTCTGTGTCTCGGTGGCTGATCTTCTCGGTGTTCTCCAGCATGCTCGGTGAGCTCACACGGCGACCGCCTTGCCCGGCTTCGAACGCGCGCGTATAGTCCAGGCACCTTCAGGAGGACGCTCATGACCAGCCAGATTCGACCGTCCGCCCGACCGCGGACAGTGTTCACGCGCGCGCTGCTGCTGTCCGCGGCGATGTCGCTCTTGCCGATGGCGAACACGACGATCGGCGCGGCGAACGGCGGCGCCGTCACGCCGAACTACCAGCTGGCGTCGCAGTGGACCACGTCCAAGATCAACAAGGCGGTGTTCGACACCGGCGTCACGCCGCACTGGCTCGAGACGGGCGATCGCTTCTGGTACAGCTACGAAACCCGCGACGGCAAGCGCTACTTCCTCGTCGACCCCATGAAGAAATCGAAGGCGCCTTTGTTCGACAATGCGAAGCTGGCGGCGATGCTGACCGCGGCGACGCTGGTGCCGATGGACGCACAGCACCTGCCGATCAAGACGGTGAAAGCCATCAGGAACGACACGGCGCTCCGGCTCGAAGTCGAAGTGCCGAAGAACGCCGACGTTCCCGGCATGAAAAGGACGCCGCCGAAGCCGACCAGCACCACGGGCGACAAACAGGGCGGACAACAAGGGGACGAGAACGAGCTGGACGATGACTCACCCCAGCAGCGGCGAGGCGTCGGCGGCGACCAGGGCGACGCAGACGACGAGAACGACGACAGGAAGTCGGTCTTCTTCGAGTACGACCTGGCAGGCGCGAAGCTGACACTGCTGCCGGACTTCCAGGATCCGAAGAAACCACGCTGGGCGTCGGTGTCGCCCGACGACAACGTGGTGGTGTTTGCGCGCGGCCACAACCTGTTCACAACACCTGGAGCGAGAAGCACCACGGCATCACCGAGGTCGACGCGCCGGATGGCACGGTGACGTTCGAGTACGACATCCAGAAGAACTCCGACCTGGCCCGGAACCTGAAGGGCCGCCTGATGCTGGTCACCGGAGACATCGACGACAACGTTCACCCGTCCAACACGTATCGGCTGGCGAACGCGCTCATCAAGGCGAACAAGAGGTTCGAGTTCTTCCTGCTGCCCGGCCTGCGCCACAGCTTCCAGCCGGCGCAGGACTACGTCTTCTGGCTTCGATCCGATTTCTTCTGCCGGCACCTGCTCGGCAAGCCGGCGGACAGCGTCGACATCGTGGAGCTGAATCGCGAGAAGGAGCAGAGCGGGGACAAGAAGAAGCGGGCGACGGATTCGCCCCGGTGATCAGCGGCAGGAAGGGAATCGGCGATCGCCGAGCGGGCAATTGACAACCGTCCGCAACAGCGAATACCTTGCGCCAGTCAATCTCGAGCGTCTTCGCGGGAGGGCTGCGCGATGCGATGCAAGTCCGCAATGGTGGTGGCGTTCGGAATACTCATCGCCGCGACCACGCTGTGGGGGCAGGGCCCTGCGGTCCCGCCGGCTCCCTGGCGAGGAGCAGGCGCAACGCCGTGCGTGGGGACTGACGGCGGTGTCTATCAGTGCCCTCAGGCGGCTCGAACGATAGCGGTGCGTGCCGGCCGCTTGTTCGACAGCAAGACCGGCCAGATGTTGACGAGGCAAGTGGTGGTTCTCCATGGTGAGCGAATCACCGAGGTGGGGCCGGACGCTCAAGTCAGGGTTCCGGCGGGAGCTGAAGTGATTGACCTCGGTCAGGCGACGGTGCTCCCTGGCTTGATCGACGCGCATACGCATATGTTCAACACGCGCGGGCCAAAAACGACGACGGAGAGCGCGATGCTCATCGCCGTACAGAACGTGCAGGCCGATCTGCGAGCGGGCTTCACGGCGGCGCGTGATATGACCTCTCACGGCAATGGCTACGGCGATGTCGAGATCCGCGACGCCATCAACCAGGGCCGCATCGACGGTCCCAGGTATCAGGTGTCAACCCTGGGAATCGTGTGGGGCGCAACGCTGTCAACCACCCCGGCGAACCCATTGGCGAGCACGGTCGTTCGCTCGGTTGAAGAGGCGCGCGCCGCCGTCCGCGAGCAGATTGGGCGCGGCGCGGATTGGATCAAACTGTACCCCGCCGGGGGGTACTCCTTCACCGCCACGGGCGAGGCGCAATACGTCGTGACGTACCCGTTGCCGGTCCTGCAAGCGTTGATTGACGAAACGCATCGCCTCGGCCACAAGGCCGGCTGCCACGTCTACGGAGGCGAGGGGCAAAAGAACGCGATCATCGCTGGCTGCGACACCATCGAGCACGGATTTGGCTTGAACCAGGAGCAAATCGACATGATGGCCGCCAAGAAGCTGTACTACGATCCCACCATTGTCCGCTACACCGAGCCGTACATGGACGACAACGATGCCAGGAGCACCGGTGGCAAGTACCGGATGATCCCCATCTTCGAAAGAGCTGCCCGGATGGCGGCCGCCACCAGGGGCATCAAGGTCATGGTGGGCAGCGGCGTCGACGGATCGACGTTCCCTCATGGGACTCAGGCCCTCGAATTCGAGTCGTTGGTCAAGCGCGCCGGTTTGAGCCCGGCAATGGCCATACAGGCTGGAACCACGACGAATGCGGAAGTGCTGGGCTGGCAGGACCGGATCGGCTCGATCGACAAGGGGAAATACGCCGACCTGGTCGCCGTTTCCGGTGACCCGCTGGCCGACATCACCGAACTGCAGCGGGTCAAATTCGTGATGAAGGGCGGAAAGGTCGTGAAAAACGAGCTGACGCCAGGCCGATAGCGCGCGCCTCGACAAAGGTGACGACTGAAGCAAATAGAATCGCGGAAGTTCCAGCAGGACTGCATGCGTTGTTGGTCGGCAGCGCGCCCGGTGTTCGTCGTCCCGTGCGCGGCGCTCCCGGTCGTGGCGTCAACAACGCCGGAAGGGGCACACGAGGGCTATTCCGTTCGAAGCGCGACGACCGGATCGACGCGGGCGGCGCGCCTGGCCGGAAGCCACACGCCGAGGAGCGCGACACCACTCAGCACCAGCGGAACGCTGACGAACACGACGGGATCGCGCGCGGTGACGCCAAACAGAAACGAGGCAATGACACGCGTCAGCCCGTACGCCGATGCCACGCCGATGGCGACGCCAAGAAGGGCGATGCTCATTCCCTGACGGATGATCATGTTCCGCACCGTGTGCGAGCCGGCTCCGAGCGCGACTCGAATCCCGATTTCCTGCGTCCGCTGCTGGACCGAGTAGGCCATCAACCCATAGATGCCAATCGCCGCCAGCATCAGCGCCGACACGGCGAAAGTGGTCAACAGGATCATGTTGAAATCCGAGCGGGCCGTCGATCGCTCGACGATCTCGTCCATCGTGCGCGGCCGCGCGACGGGGAGGCCGCCGCTGGCAAGACGCAACTCCCGTTGAATGCCGGCGCTCAACGCATACGGCTCTCCGTGCGTCCGGACGATCCAGGCGAGCGGCGTGATATCGAGCAGATTCGCGCTGTGGGCATCCGGCATCTGCGCCCATGGCACGTACATGATCGGTTGCGGATCCCGGTTGAGGCCTCCGTCACGCACATCGCCCGCGATGCCGACGATCTGCCGCCCGGCGAGCTCCATTCGCGGGCCGAGCCCTTTGCCGATCGTGATCCGGTCGGCCAGCGGATCACCGTTCGGCCAGAACCGCTTCGCCATCGCCTGATTGATGATCGCCACGCCGGGCGTGCCGCCTGCGTCCTGATCGGTGAAGGCGCGGCCCCGCAGGATTGGAATCCTGAACGCGCGGAAATAGGCCGGCGAGATCGGAGCGAACCCGCCGCCGCCATGGAACGGGCCGTCGAGCGGACGCCCCTCGATGATGATCGGCAGCCCGAAGCCACCCTGGAGCGGCACGCAGCATGCCGCGCCGGCGATCTCCACGCCGGGCAGCGCGTTCAGGCGCTCGGTGCCGTCTCGCATCAGTTGCGCGACGCCGGCTGTCGTCGCAAATCGCTCGCCCCTCAGCGACATGCGCATTGTCAGTACCTGATGCGCATCGAACCCCGGATCGACCGCGCGCAATGCCAGGAAGGTCCGAATGAACAGCGCGGCCCCAACCAGCAGCACGAGCGCCAGTCCCATCTCGCTGACGACGAGGAGAGCGCGCGCCTTGTTCTGACGAAAACCGCTGCCCGAGCGGCCGCTGCTTTCCTTGATCGTCGTGTTCAGATCGACGCCCGACGACTGGAGCGCCGGAAACAGGCCGAAGACGAGACCGGTCACGAGCGAGACCAGCGCGGTGAACGCCAGCACTCGCCAGTCGACGCCGACGCGGGAGCCATCGAGACCGATGCGCGGAATGTTTCCCGGGTTGACCGCCAGCAGCGTACGGATGCCGATCACGCCGATCACCAGCCCGAGCACGCCGCCCATCGCGGAGAGCACGACGCTCTCCGTCAGCAACTGGCGGATGATGCGGCCACGGCCGGCGCCGATGGCGGCACGAATCGCGATCTCCCGTTTGCGGACGGTCGCGCGAACGAGCAGCAGGTTCGCGACGTTCGCGCATGCGATCAGCAGAACGAAGCTGACCGCGCCCAGCAGCACCCACAACGACGACCGGACGTTGCGGACGATGATTTCCTGCATCGGATCGACCCCGAAGCCGCCCTGGCGACCCAACGCGTTGGGAAAGGTCCCGCGGAATTCGTTCGCTGCCTGCTGCAATTGCGCGTTGGCGGCGGCGAGTGTGATCCCGGGTTTCAGCCGCCCGGCGGCCTGGAAAAAGTGCCCCTGCATCACGCTGTTCGGATCGATCTGAAACGGCAGCCAGATGTCGGGCGGGCCTGTCGGCGACTGGACGGCTTCGGAATCGAACGGGCCCAGGACTCCGATCACTTCGTGGGGCTCGCCGTTGAGCGAGAGCTTGCGGCCGACAACCGCCTGGTCGCCGCCGAACCGGCGTTTCCAGAAGCCTTCGCTCAGGATGGCGACACGACCGCCGTTCGGCAGATCTTCAGCCGCGGCAAAGGTGCGGCCGGCGACCACCGGAGCGCCGAACAGCCTGAAGAAGTCGGCGCTCACATGCGCGGTCGCCACCTGTTCCGGTTCGCCTTCCGTGAGGTTGACGACGCTGAACCGATACGCCGAGACGTCCTGAAAGGCGCTCGTTTGCCGGCGCCAGTTGTTGAATTTCGTTGGCGAGGCTCCCGGGCCCGATCCTTGCGGCGAGGTGTTGAGAAACACCACCAACCGGCCCGGGTCCGGGTAGGGAAGCGGCCGAAGAAGGACCGTGTCGACGACCGAAAAGATTGCCGTGTTCGCGCCGATGCCGAGGGCGAGCGCGGCGACAGCCGCGAGGGTGAAGGCCGGACTGTTCCGGGCCATGCGCAACGAATGCCGAAGATCCTGAAGGAATGTGTCCACGATGGATAACATTACTTAACAAGCACCTCGACGCCCCGCGCGGCGAGCGCATCTTCGATGTCCCCGGCCAAAAACCGCTGCGCTTCCTCTTGTTGCCTCAATATGGCATCCAGGTGGCAAAGCGTGAGTCCACGCACGAATACGTGCGCCTGTTCCCCTGAACAGAGCTCCGCAATTGGCCGCATTTCTCTCGGAAGCCAGGCCAACTCGCCGGTGAAGGGCATCTTTCGCACCATCTCGTGCATTTCCTCGACATTGTCCATGAAGTGCATGTGATCGGCTCGGCGCAAGATCACCATCTGTTTGGTTGCCGGGGTCCTTTCGAATATTTCGTACATGCCGGCGAGTGGCAGCGAAATGTCGTTCTCGGCGACCAGAAACAGCGTCGGAACATCACGCCCCCAGGCGAAAGCAAGCTTCGCCTTGAGAATCCCCGGTCTCGGCTGGGAACTTCCGCCTGGCGCCAGCGCCACCACGGCCCGGATACGCGACTCGACGTCAGGTGCAGCGAGGGCCGTCCAACCTCCGAAGCTGTGTCCCACGATGCCAATCCGGGTGGGATCGAGGTTGGCTTCCGAGTCCCACGCGGCGCCGTTGAGCAGATGATCGAGGAGCGAGAAAACGATCGGCGCGTAAGTTCCGGGCCGGGCTGCGGCATTGCGTACGGCCATTTGGCTCCGCGGTGTGTCGCCTGGCGGAACCGTGAAGAAGTCCTGGGTTCCCGACGCAATATCATGGCCCGCATGCTGCGCAGCCGCCGGATACCAGATCTCACAAGGAAACAGGCGGTCCCGTATCTTATCCAGTGCCTGAATCGTACGAACGCCAACAGGATATCGACCCCGGACGAATGGATCGTACTCGTCCGTCCGGGATGCCGTTCTTTTTTTGGACCGTTGATTGGTATGCTGAACGTTTTCGCCGGTCATCGAGAAGACCTCACTGCGCGTTGAGCGTTGAGCGTTGCTCAGGATCCCAGCGCAAAGGCTGAGATGTTTTTCCTGTCGCGGACATAGAGCGTCGTGCCAGCAAGCGTCGGCGGGGTCCAGGCGACGCTCGTGAGCACGCTGGCGCGCGACAGCACCTTCAACCCCTGTGGCGAGACGCTGGCGAGGCCGAGCGCGCCGTCCTCGTCGAGGATGATCAGCTTGCCGTCGGCGTACAAAAGTTGCGCGCGCGAGAAGCTCCGGTCCTGCCAGGCGATCTTTCCGGTTTTCATATCCACGGCGGTGAGGAAGGCGGGACCGAAATCGCCGCTCGATCCATAGACGTAGTCACCCAGCCGGATCACGGTGCCGATGTGCACGCGCATGCGATTGGTGAACCATTTCTCGACCGCGGTCGTCCGCCCGCCCGCCTGACGCAGCTCGATCGCGCGGCTGCCCGTGCTGTAGGCGGAGGAGACGAAGAGCAGATGATCGGCCGGCGACCAGACCGGCGTGCTGATGTTCAGGCCCCAGTCGGTCCTGTGCGGATGGCTCCACAACGTGCGGCCGCTCGACGGATCGAGGCCGGCCACCCGCTCGCCGGCGAACAGCACGAGCTGCTGCTGGCCGTCGACGTCGATCAGGATCGGCGACGCGGGCGCCACCTCGAAGTCGCCCGCCTTCCAGACGAGCGCGCCGCTCTGTTGATTGAACGCCGCGATCGCCTGCCCCGGTCCTCCGACGGTGACGATGATGGTGCCGTTGTAGAGCAGCGGGCTGCAGCTGTACCCGCGTCCCGGCCACGGCGCGCCGTACTCCTTCATGAAATCGTGGGACCAGACACGCTGTCCGGTCGCCTTGTCGAGCGCGAACAGCTCTTTCCTGGTGCTCATCGCGTACAGCCGGTTGACAGCGATGAGCGGCGTTGCGTGGGGGCCGGCGCCCTGCGAGAAATCCAGACCGTCGGTCGGCGCGGCATATCTGAACTCCCACACTGTTTTTCCGGTGGCGGCGTCGAGCGCGGCGACGACCTCCTCCTGGCTGCGATGCACGAGCGACATCATCCCCAGCGGCCGGTACATCGTGTAGATCCGTTCCCCCTCGACGAGGATCGCCGAGTGCCCTTCGCCGAGCGCGCGGGTCCAGAGCCGCTTCGGCCCGCCCGACGGCCAGCTCGACGCGAGACCGGTGGCGTCCGGCATGAAGTTCCGGCCCGGGCCGCCCCACTGCAGCCAGTCGGCGGTGCCCGCGCCTCCGACGCTCTGCACGTCGACCACCGCGGCGGTGAGAGCGGCGATGAGAACGACCCTCGCGAAAAGGGGCCGCACGCCTTTTTCCGGCGACGATGCGAGAAAAAGGGGTACGGCCCCTTTCCGGGCAGCAGTCATACGCGTCAGCTTACAAGAGAAGGTGGCGGCGACGTGATATCGTGATTCGCCAAATGCCACGGAACGCAGCCCCAGAGAACAGAGCCAGGGTTTTCTCTGTGTCTCAGTGTCTCCGTGGCTTCATTTTCTGTGTTCTCCCCCATAAAAGCTGTCTCCGTGGCTTCATTTTCTGTGTCCTCCCCCCTAAAACCTGTCTCCGCGTTCTCGCGGTGCTCTGCAGTGGCTTTGTCGTGTTCGGAATGTCCGTTTCCGCGCACGACTGGCCTCAATTTCTCGGTCCCGAGCGCAACGGCGTCTACAGCGGTCCACCGCTGGCCTCGTCGTGGCCCGCAGGCGGTCCGCGGAAAGTCTGGCGCAAACCGGTCGGGGAGGGCTTCGCCGGCCCAGTCGTCGCCGGCGATCGGCTCGTCCTGTTTCACCGCGTCGGGAACGAAGAGGTCGTCGAAGCGCTCGACGCGCGGACGGGCAATCCGCGGTGGCGTTACGCGTACCCCACCAGTTACCGGGACGACTTCGGGTTCGACGAAGGCCCGCGGGCGGTCCCCGTGATCGCGCAGGGACGCGTCTACACCTTCGGCGCGGAGGGACAACTGCACGCGATCGATCTCGCAACCGGGCAGCGCATCTGGAGCGTGGACACCGCGCGCCGGTTTCAGGTCCGCAAGGGATTCTTCGGTGCCGCGGGATCGCCTCTGGTCGAGGACGGCCGCGTCATCGCGAACATCGGCGGCGTGGACGGAGGGAAGGACGCGGGCGTCGTCGCCTTCAAGGCGGACACCGGCGCCATTCTGTGGACGGCGACGAACCATCAGGCCAGCTACTCGTCGCCCGTGGGTGCGACGTTCAGCGGCAAGCGCGCGGCCGTGCTGCTCACGCGGCAGGGGCTCCTCGGGCTCGACCCCGCGAGCGGCGCCGTCCTGTTCCAGCGGACCTGGCGATCGCGATCGGCCTCGTCCGTGAATGCCGCGTCGCCGGTCGTCGTCGGCGATCGGATTTTCATCTCGGCGTCGTACGAGACGGGGGCGGCGCTCCTTCGCGTGCAGGGAAACACGCTCGCCGAGATCTGGTCGCAAGACGAGGCCATGTCGAATCACTACGCGACGAGCGTCGTCCACAACGGCGTCTTGTATGGGTTTCACGGGCGGCAGGAATTCTCGCCAAGCCTGCGCGCCGTGGCGCTGGATACGGGCGTCGTGCGGTGGAGCATCGATCGGTTCAAGGCCGGCACGGTGACGCTGGCAGGCGACAAGCTGCTGATCCTGCGTGAGACGGGCGAGCTGATGCTGGCGCCGGCGGTGCCCGACGCGTTCCGTCCGATGGCGCAGGCGCAGATCCTGCCGGCCACGGTCCGCGCGCTGCCCGCACTGGCCGACGGCTTTCTCTATGCGCGGAACAGCGACACGCGCAACAACGAGCTGGCCTGCCTCGACCTGCGGCCTCAATGAAACCGTCATGCGAAAAATCGACATCTTCAACCACATCTATCCTCCGAAATACTACGAGCGCGTGATGCAGGTGGCGCCCGACTACAAGGACATCGGCAAGCGGATGCGGGGGATCCCGATGCTGGTGGATCTCGATGTGCGCTTTCGCGTGATGGACGCCTTCGACGAGTACGAGCAGGTGCTGTCGCTGCCGACGCCGCCGATCGAGATCTTCGCGCGCGACGCCGACGTGGCTGATCTCGCACAGGCGGCGAACGACGGCATGGCGGAGCTCGTCGCGCGACACCCTCGTCGTTTTCCCGGCTTCGTCGCGTCGCTGCCGTACCACGACCCGGACGCCGCGGCGCGGGAAGCGAGCCGCGCGATCGACGAGCTGGGCGCGCGCGGCATCCAGATGTTCACGAACGTCCGCGGCGCGCCGATGTCGGCGCCGGCGTACCTGCCGGTCTTCGAGACGCTGGCGGCGCGAGACCTGCCGATCTGGCTGCATCCGTTCCGGGGCGCCGAGGTCGCGGATTACAAGACGGAAGATCGTTCGCAGTACGAGATCTGGTGGACGTTCGGCTGGCCGTACGAGACCAGCGCCGCCATGGCGCGCCTCGTCTTCGCGGGGTACTTCGATCGCTTTCCCAACCTGAAGATCATCACGCATCACATGGGGGCGATGGCGCCGTACTTCGCCGGACGCGTTGGTCCCGGCTGGGACCAGCTTGGCGCCCGCACGTCGGACGAGGATCTCCCGGCGCTGCTGCGCACGCTGAAGAAGCGCCCGCTCGACTATTTCAAGATGTTCTACGCGGACACGGCCCTGTTCGGTGCGTACGATGCGACGGTGTGCGGGCTCGCCTTCTTCGGCGTCGACCACGTCCTCTTTGCCTCCGACGCGCCGTTCGATCCGGAGAAGGGGCCGATGTACATCCGCGAGACGATCGCGGTGCTCGATCGGTTGCCCGTTTCGAACGAGGAACGCGAGCGCATCTACTGGCGCAATGCGGTGAGGCTGCTGAAGATGGAGTAGAGTGTGGCAAAGGACACAAAGGAAACAAAGGACACGAAGGACGCGAAAGACACGAAGGACGCGAAAGACACGAAAGACACGAAAGACACGAAAGACACGAAAGACACGAAAGACACTGCTGGCGACCGACGGCTGGCATTGCCAGCCGTCACGCTGACGGAAAAAGCCGCCGCAACACAAACCATTTGCGGCCACAGTTTGTGATTGCGCCGGCTTTTTTCGTCAGCGAGGCCCGCTTCGCGGGCCGGTCGCACGCAGCGTCTCTGCGTGCTCAGCGGTTTCTGCGTTTGAGCGTCTTCTTTTTCGTGTTTTTCGTGTTTTCGTGTGCTTCGTGGTTCGTCCCACGATCGACGTAGGATAATCCCGCGATGGACAACCACCGACACGTCGTCATCACGGGCGCCAGCGGCGGCATCGGTGCGGCGCTGGCCGTGAGGCTCGGCGCCGCGGGACACCTGGTCGCCCTGGCCGCGCGGCGCGAGGCCGAATTGCGCGACGTCGCGAGCCGCGCCGGCCGGGGCGCGATCGTCGTGCCGACCGACGTCACGCGCCGCGGCGACGTCGAGCGGCTGCGCGATCTCGCCGTCGAGGCGTTCGGACACGTCGACGTGTGGGTCAACAACGCCGGCCGTGGCATCAGCCGCCACGTGGTCGATCTCTCGGACGAGGAGTTCGACGAAATCATGGCGGTGAACGTGAAGTCGGCGCTCTACGGCATTCAGGCGATCGTGCCGCATTTCATCGAGCGCGGCCGCGGGCACGTGATCAACGTGTCGTCGTTTCTGAGTCGAGTGCCGCTCGCGACGTACCGCTCGGCGTACAACGCCGCCAAGGCGGCGCTGAATGCGTTGACGGCGAACCTCCGCGTCGATCTCGCGGCGGCGCACCCGGATGTCCACGTCTCGCTCGTCATCCCCGGGCTCGTCAGCACCGGGTTTCAGCGCAACGCGCTCGGCGGCACGCCGCCGATGACCGGCTTGATGCCCGCGCCGCAATCCGCCGACGAGGTCGCCGCCGTGATCGCGTCGGTGATGGACACGCCGGTCGCCGAGATCTACACGAACCCGCGGCAGGCCGCGATCGCGCAGAAGTATCTCCAGGACGTCGAGGCGTTCGAACGCCAGGCCGCAAAGGGGACGTGATCGCCTAGCGGGCGGCAGGCGCCGCTCTCGGAGCGGCGATCGTCGCCGGATCCCAATGCTCGTCGGCTTTGCCGTCCTTGATTCGCCACATATCGAACCACGTCGTCGTGTAGGTCTTGTTGGGATCTCTCGGATCGCGGTTCTCGCGCGGGAACGCGACCACGACGAGATCCCTTTCCGCGGTGACCGATACCACCTTGGTCTTCCAGCTTCTCCTCTCCGGGATGGGGGTGGGCGCCCGGCTCCCGAAAAACTTCAGAACCGGATCGAGGCCGGAGGCGACGTTCGGGTTGTGCTGAATGTACTCTTTCGTGAGGTACTTGTCGGCCAGCTCCCAATGATTCGCTTCCAGGAGATCGCGAACGATGTGGAGCACGACCTGCTTGTTCGCATGGAGCTTCGGATCGGGACTGGTAAACAACGATTCCGGATCGGCGACACCTGACACGGGCGCTTGGGCCATGGCCGGGGCGGCGACGAAAACGGTGATGAGGACGCCGAGCCATGTCGTGTTCAATCTCATGATCGCCAGCCACGTGCTAATGCGACGCACCCTCCACCTCCTTGAAGTTGCATCAGGTGACCTTCCTGTCGTTCTAGTGAGTGAGCCCGTAAATCATATAGTTGACGCCGAGTTTGTACGCCTCGTTCGACGCGTCGAATGGGAAGATCCCCTGGCCCGACCACTCCCAGTACTCCGGGACGTCGTTGTCGAAGTTCGCCATCACCATCAGACGCCTGGAGGGGTCGTTGCCCTCGAAGATGCCGTAGTAGCTCGGACGAATGTGGGACATCGGGTGCACGATGGCGTCGATGTTCCGAATCTGGAAGAACACATCGAAGATGCCGTGGGCGTTGTCCAGCTTGACGAAGCGGCCGTCGGGCAGCACGCGCCGCATCTGCGCCTCGAAGTTGGCCCACTGCTGCGCGCCGTCGAAGTCCTCGAACACGGCGAATCCGCCCTTGAGCAGATAGGCGCGAAACGACTCCGCCTCGCCGTCGGTCAGCGCCCAGAAGCCCGGCTCCCACATGAAGGCCATCGGATACTTGAACAGCTCGGGATCGTCGAGGGTGAGAATCCGGCTTCCCTCGGTCCGGATGTCGACGGCGGTGATCTCCTTCAGGATCAGCGACAGGTTCTGCTCGGCGCGCGGGTAATCGTGGTTCCACGCGGAGCTCCAGCCGCCGCGGCGCCCGAAGCCGCCGTCTGATCCCCAGCGCAGGCGCACGAACGTGAATCGCCCGTCGTAGGTGAGATCGGTCCGATGGGGGAGCGCGGGCGCATCGCGCTGGGCGTCCGCCGGCATGGCGCCGGCGGACAGGATCACCATCAGCAGCCGCAGCCATCGACCCACGCGGTCATTATGCTAGATTCACGCACGGAGGCGCACCTCGAGCGCGTCACGACAGCGAACGCAAAGCCCGCGGAGCTCGCAAAGAAAACCTTCCGGCCGGCACGAAATGATTCTGAGCCTTCATCACGTCACCGCGACCGTGGACGACGCGCAGGAGGACCTGGATTTCTGTCTTGGCGGTCTGGGTCTCCGGCTCGTGAAGAAGACCGTCAACTTCGACAACCATCACGTCTACCATTTCTACTACGGCGACGAGCGCGGCACGCCCGGCACGCTCTGGACGACGTTTCCGTACAAGAGCCGCGGCGTGAAGCCGGGGGCGAAGGGCGCGGGGCAGGTGACGGCGACGTCGTTCTCCGTGCCCGTGGGCTCCCTCGATCGCTGGAAGACCCGGCTGCGCGCGCGCGGGCTCGAGGTGGCAGACGAGGCGCCTCGTTTCGGCGAGGAGGCGCTTCGCGTGGCGGATCCGTCCGGCCTCGTGTTCGAGCTGATCGCGACCGATGGCGATGCGCGAACGCCGTGGGCGCGGGGTGGCGTCGCCGCCGGCGTGGCGATCCGGGGGCTGCACAGCGTCACCCTTCTCGTGCGCGAGCCGGCGAAAACGCTCGAGCTGATGACCGGGCTGCTCGGCTTCGCCGTCGTCGACGAGGCCGAAGGCCGGATTCGGGTGGCGGTCAGCGGCGGTGGCGCCGGCAGGATCATGGACATCCGCCACGACCCGGACGCCGATGCGGCGGTCAACGGCCTCGGGACCGTGCATCACGTCGCGATGGCCGTCGCCGGCGACGACGATCAGGTCCGGCTGCGCGAGGAGTTGCTGCAGTTCGGCTGCAAGGTTACCGAGGTGCGCGACCGCTGCTATTTCAAGTCCATCTACTTTCGCGAGCCCGGCGGCGTGCTGTTCGAGGTCGCGACGATCCGGCCCGGATTTCTGGCGGACGAGAGTGTCGCCACGCTCGGACAGGCCCTGAAGCTGCCGCCGTGGGAAGAAATGAATCGCGCGGACATCGAAGGGGCGCTCGTGCCCATCCACACGAGCAGATCGGGCACGTAAGCCAGCTAGTTCGACTCACTCGCGTCGCTGCCACTCTTTCGGATCACGATGAAGATGTGTGATAGCCATGACCGTTGCCAGTTCGGCTTCAGCATGAAAAACACACCAAACGGAAATCGATGAACGATCGCGCGCCGAAACGCCCGCGAGACGATGGGGAACTGCTGCGGTGCCTCTTCGATCCGGGCGAAGGTGGTGCGGAGTAGCGCATCGAGTTCTGCCTCGGGACGGACCTCCAAGCGAGCCATTTACCGACGGTCGCGAAGACGGCCCTGGAGCCGTTCGATGACTTCCTCCCATGGCCGGGATTCTTGGGGTGCTCGACGATGTGCCGCCAGCCGTTCCTCGAGGATGGCTTGTTGCCATTCGTGAAGCGGTACTTGATCCACACTCGCGGCGATGTGATCCCAGAGCGACTGAACGTAGTCGATTTGCTCGTCGACGGGCAGGTCGTCGAATCCTGGCGGCGGCAACGGCAGAGAGTGCGGCATGAGTCGGACTATAGCATTGGCACGGGGGCCAGCTCACGATTCACAGTTTTGCTGCCACCCTGACAAGCGCATCCCTCGCAGAATCTTCCACGTTGCGGGTGACGACGTTTTTCCGAACGACTTGCGCCGGCGCGCGGGCGGATGGCATCAGGTGGGGAACCTCGGAGGCGGACGGCGACGAGCGCGGCACGCCGGGGACGATCTGGACCACGTTCACGCACAAGAGCTGCGGCGCGGAGCCGGGGACGAACGGCGTGGGGCAGGTGACGGCGATGTCGTTTTCAGCGCGCGGGCTCCCTCGATCTCCGGACGACCGAATGCGCGCGCGGGGTCGAAGTGCCGAGCCCATCGGCCAGGCCCTGAAGCTGCCGCCGAGGGAAGCGAACCGGGCGGACATCGAAGCGGCGCTCGTTCCCATCAGTCTTTGGAAGCGCTTGCAGCGAGGGGTGCCGTCGGTTCATGATCGCGGCGGCTCAAGCTCATCATTACAGAAGGAGGGGTTGCATGACAGGGCTTTCCGCGCTGTGGCTTCCGATTCTTGTCTCGTCGGTCCTCGTGTTCGTCGCGAGCTCGCTCATTCACATGGCGTCGCCCTGGCACAAGAGCGACTACCCGAAGCTGGCGAACGAAGCGCAGGTGATGGACGCGCTGCGCCCGCTCGCGATCCCGCCGGGCGACTACTTCGTCCCGCGGCCGTCGAGCCGGGACGATATGCGGTCGCCCGCGTTCGCCGAGAAGGTGAAGCGGGGTCCGGTCGTCGTGTTCACCGTGATGCCGGGCGGCTCGATGTCGATGGGGCGGAATCTCGTCCTCTGGTTCCTCTACTGCATCGTCGTCAGCAGTTTCGCGGGCTACATCGCGGGACGCGCGTTGCCGCAGGCCACGCCGTATCTGCAGGTGTTCCGCTTCGCCGGAGCGACCGCATTCATCGGATACGCCGTCGCGCTGTGGCAGATGTCGATCTGGTACCGGCGCGCCTGGACGACGACGATCAAGGCCAGTGTCGACGGGTTGATCTACGCTTGTCTCACCGCCGGCTCGTTCGGTTGGCTCTGGCCGCGATAGCCCGCAGGGCAGGCAGGCCGGGTTGGGCAGGTCGGCCTGGTACTGCGTTGATGGCGATGTCGCGATCGAGCGTCGTGTCGCGCGCTTGGTAGACCTCCGACGCCGAGGCAGCCGCCGATCACGTAGTGGCCGACGCGCGCGCCCGCCGTTAACGGCATGGACGCCCCGTACGTTCAACGCAAAGAGCGCGAAGCACGCAAAGAGAGTAAAGATAAAAAGATGCCTACCCCGGCAGCCTGAACGCGACGAGCTCGGCGCTATAAGACGCGCCGCTGATGGCCAGAACCAGGTACTGCTTGCCGTTGTGCATGTAGGTCATCGGCGAGCCGGTCTGCGGCGCCGGCATGTAAACGGCGCCGAGCTCCTGTCCCGTCGCCTTGTCGTAGGCGCGGAGCATCGCGCCGCGCTGTCCGTTCGGCGCGGTGAAGAACCCGCCTTCGCCGGCAATCACGAGATTCTTCGTCACGAGCACGCCGATGCGGCCCTGACGTCCGGTGCGCGGGATGGCGATTCCCTTCAGCGCGGGATGGTTCTTGATGTTGTCCGGCGTTTCGCCATGCGCAATCTGCCAGGCGAGCGTGCCCTTGTTCATGTCGAGCGCCGTGATGCGGCCATACGGCGGCTTGATGAGCGGCAATCCTTGAACGTTGGGGCCGCCGCCCCCACCTTCGCCTCCGCCGGCACCGCCGCGTCCGCCGCCCCCTGGCGGAATTGGCGAACCAGCCTCAGTGATGGTCGCGCCACGCCCGCCTCCCGCCGTCGCACCTCCTGCGCCTCCCGCACCTCCCGCACGCCCCGCACCTGCCGCACCGCCACCTCCTGCGCCGCTGGTGCTTGGCACCGGCGCGTTGGGATCTCGTGCCGTGCCTTGCACCCAGTCGAAGTCTGATTTCGTGGGGTCCGGCTTCACCAGGCCGAGCGGCGTGGGGTTCGTGTTCGTGAAGATGTAGAACATCTTCGTCTCAGGATCGAAGGCGCCTCCTTGCCAGTTCGCACCACCCGTCGCGTTGGGCAGCATCAGCGTCGCGAGCGGGCCCGGCCATTTGCTGACGACCGGCGGCGTGAAGATCGGCCCGATCTTGTAGCGGGACACGAGCTTCACCGCTTCCTCGCGAAGCGCCGGTGTGAAGTCGATCAGATCGTCGATCGCCACGCCTTGACGGTCGTACGGCGGCGGCTTGGTGACGAACGGCTGCGTCGGCGAGTACCACTCGCCCGGCACGTCGCCCTTTTCCACCGGACGCTCTTCGATCGGCCACACCGGTTTGCCGGTGACGCGATCGAACACGTAGATCCACCCCTGCTTGGTGGGCTGGCCGATGGCCTTGATGGCGCGGCCGTCCACGGTGAGGTCCATCAGAATCGGCGCGCACGGGATGTCCATGTCCCAGATGCCGTGGTGCACGAGCTGGAAGTGCCATTTCCGCTGGCCGGTTTTCAGATCGAGCGCGACGAGGCTCTCGCCGAAGAGGCCGCTGCCCGGCCGGTGGCCGCCGTAATAGTCGCCGGTCGGCAGCTCCACCGGCAGGAACACCATGCCGAGCTCTTCGTCGACAGTCATCTGCGCCCACACACCTGCGTTGCCGGTGTAGGACCAGGAGTCTTTTTCCCACGTGTTGTTGCCGAACTCGCCCGCGAGCGGAATCGTGTGGAAAATCCACAACCGCTTGCCGGTGCGCGCGTCGTAGCCGCGGATGAATCCTTTTTCGTGAATCCGGCTCTTGGGTGCACCGCCCGGCAGGTGGGCGGCGCCGACGACGATGACGTCTTTCGCGATGATCGGCGTGGCGTGCAGGCCCATCTCTCCGGTGACGATGTCGATCGGCTGGTCGTCGTCCTCCTTGAGATCGACGATGCCGTTTTTGCCGAAGCCGGCCGCGGGGAGGCCGGTCTTGGCGTCGAGGGCGACCATCTGATAACCCGGCGTGACGTAGACGATGCGGGCGCTGCGGCCGTCAGTCCAGTACGAGAGGCCGCGCCCTGAGAGTTGCCGGGGCGCCGACTCGCCGCGCTTGCCTTCGTTCTCGCTGTGCATCCACAGCATCTCGCCGGTGCCGGCGTCGAGGGCCACGACCGCACGGCGCGTGCCGGCGGTCGAGTAGACAATACCGTCGACCATCAGCGGCGTTCCCTCGAAGTTGAATTCGGGCCGCGGTCCCAGCGCGTCGGTCTTGAACCGCCACGCGACCTCGAGCTTGTTGAAGTTGTCTCTGGTGATCTGGTCGAGCGGTGAGTAGCGTGTGCTGGCCAGATCGCCGCCGTAGGTCGGCCACTCGGCGCCCTTCGGCCTGGCCGGCTGACCGTACAGGGCGACGGTCAGCGACGCGATCGATCCGACGAGAACGGCAGCGGAAGTCCTTGGCATCATCGGTAAGGTCCTCAAATCCAGATCCTAAGATCCAGAAAGACACGAAACGCACGAAAGAGAAAAGAACAAGCGAGGATGGCCCACAGCACCGAGAGGCTGGTATCGCCCGTAAGCCTGGCCGAGCATCAAGTGGATCGTGAGAGGTTCGGCGCGCGCTGCATCGATCGCCGGATCAATCAGGACGCCGACGAAGCAGTTCTGCATTTCGTCCCAGTTCTGGTCACCCCAGTAGACCGTCGTGTTCGGGTCGGGATTGAACTTGTTATTGGCGGAATTGTCGAAATGCGCCACACCGATGATGCGCGTTCCTTTCGGTAAAGGCTTCGGCTCCTCGAGGTCGTATCCCATCTGCCAGTTGAAATCCCACCTGGCCTTGAACACCGTTTCCGTCTTGCCCGTCGGATAGACGAGTCGCAACTCGTAGTCTTTCCCGCGCAGATGCATGTGAGGCTGCACATACACGAGCTTCATGTCCACGTTCGTCGTCATCTCCGAAACGATCTCGGCGTTGCCGTCGTGCGGCGGAATGGCCAGGTTGGACGCGGTGGGACCGTTATGCATCACGTAGCGAAGTGCCGGTGGCTTTTTCGCGAAGACCAAGCCCACCCGGGATCGATCTGTCGCCGCTTTGCCGATCGAGGTGTAATGCAGATTGAAGACAAGGTCCGACCCCTTCGGAACGAACTTTGCCGATTCGAACTGATTGAAACCCTGCGGGCCCAAACCCGGATTGAATTTGCCCAGCGTCTCCGCAGCGTTCTTTTCCTGCATTCCGACACTCGTCGTCTCATAGGCTTCGCCGGGCACAGCGTCCTTCATGAACGCCGATGCCGGCGGACGGACCAGGACCCGGCCATGGTGCAGCACCTGCGGGTTTCCTGGACGCATCTCCGCCGCGAGAACCCAGACGTCTTCAGGAAAGTTCACTTTCACCAGAATGTTCTTGTAGGTCACCGTACCGGTCGCGGGCACATTGAAGTCCTTGGGCATCTCAATGATCATGTCCGGCTCGACATTCCAGCCGTCATGAAAGGCGATCGGAGCCGGCTTGTCATTCGCGTCACCTTCCACGGCGCCGCTGTCCGCCCACGCACTGAGAGTCACGATTTCCGCGCCGGTCAGTCTCTTGTCGTTCGCGAAATGCCCGTAAGCCGGATCCGCGAACCAGGGCGGCATCTGCCGCTTGACGACAGCGGCCTTGATCGCTTTCGCCCATGGACGCACGTCCCGGTAGGTCAGGAACGACATCGGGGCGATCTCTCCCGGGCGATGGCATGTCTGACAGTTCTTCTGCAGAATCGGTAAAACCTGCTTGTTGAAGGTGACGGCTCCAGCCGCCGAATCCTGTTGCGGCATGCCGTGGATCGATCCCGTCATGGTTCGCAACACCAGCAGGAGCACGCCCGAACGTGCGAACGGTCTCAAACGCATAGCGCCTCCCGAAAGATGTCAGACGATAGGAGATACTACGAGATACTACAGCTGTTCCGAGGAACAAGACCATGAAGATCCGCCTTCTCGCCGGAAGTCTCATCGCCTGCGCGATCTCGCTGACAGCGATGGCCGCGCCCGTCGCGAACCCCGCCGAATGCACGAGCGTCACGACGCTGACGCTGCCCGACGTGAAGGTGACGGAAGCCGTCGCCGTCCCCGCGGCGACGGCGGGCGCCGTCCGGGTCGCGCATTGCCGCGTCGCCGGCGTGATCGGCAAGGAGATCAAGTTCGCCCTGCTGCTGCCGGATGACTGGAACCGCAAGCTCGTGATGGGCGGCGGCGGTGGGTTCGTGTACCAGATCGACAACCAGGCCCGCGCGGTCGTCAACGCCGGCTACGCCACCGTGGGCACCGACACGGGTCATCAGGCAGCGGCCGTCACCGACGCGAGCTGGGCGCTCAACAATGCCGAGCGGCAGGTGAACTTCGGCTACCTCGGCGTGCATCGCACGGCCGAAGTCGCGAAGGCGATCGTCAGCCACTACTACCGGTCGGGGGCGGCACGGTCGTACTTCTCCGGCTGCTCGAACGGCGGCCGCCAGGCGCTGATGGAAGCGCAGCGCTTCCCGGACGACTTCGACGGCATCGTCGCCGGCGCGCCGGCCTACGACTTCACCGCGATCGGCGCGCAGTTCATCAAGGACATCCGCTCGGCGTTTCCGGATCCGCACAACATCACCGAGCCGATCTCGATCGCCACGCTGAAAGCGGTCGAGACGCAGGTGGTGGAGAAATGCGACGCGCTCGACGGCGTGAAGGACGGGCTGATCGATGACCCGCGCGCGTGCAAGGTGGACGTCGCGGCCTTGACGGGCGTGACCGACACGCAGCGCGCGATGCTCAAAGCGATCTACGGCGAGACGAAGAACAAGGACGGCGTCATCTATCCGGCGCAGCCGTTTGGCGGCGAGGGTGAACCAGCCGGGTGGCAGGCGTGGATCACCGGCGTCAACCCGCTGACGATGGCGGCGCAGAAGTCGCCGAGCCTGCGATACGGGTTCGGGACGGAGATGTTCAAGTACTTGGTCTTCAACGATCCGTCGTTCGACTACACGCGCTACGACCTCTCGACCTACAAGAAGGACACGGCGTTCGCGGCGGCGTTCCTGAACGCCACCGATCCGAACCTCGATGCCTTCAAGACTCGTGGCGGCAAGCTGCTGCTGTGGCACGGCTGGTCCGATCCCGCGCTGACCGCGCTGGCGAGCGTCAAGTATTACGACCAGGTGCAGGCGCGCGACCCGAACGTGCGCGACTACTTCCGGATGTTCATGATGCCCGGCGTGCTGCATTGCGCCGGCGGCCCCGGCCCCGACACCGTGGATTGGGCGGCGGCGATCGACGAGTGGGTGGAGAAGGGGAAGGCGCCGGACCGCCTGATCGCGCAGAAGCGCGCGGGCGTTGGCGCGGCCGCCACCGTGGCGCGGACGCGCCCGCTCTGCGCGTACCCGCAGCGCGCGGTCTACACCGGGACCGGCAGCATCGACCAGGCGGAGAATTTTGTCTGTAAGCCGTAGAACTACGAGATTGCAGATTGCAGAGTGCAGAGTGCAGATTGCAGAGCATCGCAGAGCCAGGCGCGGGCAAAGCTCCAATCCCTTTGCTCGCGTGACATCGTCGCCAGCTGCTCGAGTTCCTGACGAAAGGCAACCACGAAAACACGAAAATCCACGAAGAGCACGAAAAAGACATATTCTTCTTCGCGTTTTTCTTCGTGCTTTCGTGGTTTCGTGGTCGCATTTCCGGAGACACTGCCGGGCGACAGACTCCTCGATCTCGGTGCAGCGCGAGCGAATGACGTCGGGATCGAGCGTCACGGGGCGAACGCGTCGCGCGTCGCACGGCGCAAGAGGGGTGCGATATCCAGATACCGCCGTCCAATCGAGTCGAGAACATCCGCCAGGCGCGCGTCGTCGCGGCTGACGAGCAATTTACCCTGCAGGGCGCGGAAGACGAATGGTACCGATCTTTCGTCGGGCAGGCAGTCCATCGACAATCGAGTCCACGCGCGGCACCGCCTCCATGGCCGTCCGCAAAGGCTCGAGGCTCAGCTCAGCGACGCGTGCGAAGGCGTCGGTGCCGTGCCGCTACCCGGCCGCGGCGATCGGGGCTTCGATGTACTCGACCCTTGTCGTCGGTTGCGGGACGACGTCACCGTGCGCCCGCAGGGCGTCGACGTGCAGCGCGATTGCGTCGCGGATGTTGCGTTCCGTCTCTTGGATGGTGTCTCCGACAGAAATGCAGCCGGGCAGGTCCGGCACGTAGGCCGAGAAGTTTTGTCCGGCCTGCTCGATCACCACGGCGTACTTCACCGCATCGGTCATTTCAGTCCTGCCTTTTTCAGAATGCTCTGCAGCGTGCCCGTCGCGATCTCCTTCCCGTACTGCACCGGCACGACAAGCTGTCCTTGTCAGGTCATGAAGATCCGATTTCTTTCCGCGCTCATCGCCGCGTGCACGATGTCGCTGTCCCTGACCGGTGGCGGTCGCAGGGCGGAGCTCGCTCCGCCTTCGAGGGCCGGGCAAGCTCGGGCGCTCCGCTCGCGGCGGACCACGCCGACTGCTCGTATCTGACGTGCTGAAGCTGCCCGACGTGAAGGTGAGCGAAGCGGCCGCCGTTGCTGCGCCGGCGGCCGGCCCGATTATGGTCGCCCACTGCCGCGTCGCCGGCGTCATCGGCATGGAGATCAATGTTTTGCGTGCAGGCGATAGAATGTCTCCCATGAAACGTCTGTTCCTTGCGAGCCTCCCGTTCGCCACACTCGTGATCCTCATCACCACGTCCGGCCGCGCTGCGGCGCCCGCGTGCGACCCCGATAACGGTGGCATCAAGCTGCCGCAGGGATTCTGTGCGGCCGTCGTCGCGGAAAACGTCGGCGCCGCTCGACATCTCGTCGTCGCGCCGAACGGCGACGTGTTCGTCTCGACGCGCGCCGGCCGGGGCGGCGCCGGCGGTGGCATCGTCGCATTGCGCGACAAGGACGGCGACGGCAAGCTCGAGACAAGGGAGCAGTTCGGCCAGGGCAGCGCGACTGGCATCGGCCTGCGCCGGGGCTATATCTACTATGCGACGCCGACGAGCATTGTGCGCTACAAGCTTCCCGCGGGTCAGTTGAAACCGACGGGTGAGGCGGAAACCGTCGCGCTGGAACTGCCCGAGCGCCGTCAGCACTCCGACAAAGGGCTCGCCTTCGACGGGAAGGGCGGCGTGTACGTCAACTTCGGATCGCCGTCCAACGCGTGCCAGCAGCCTGATCGGCAGCCGAACGTGCCCGGACAGGACCCGTGCCCGCTGCTCGACACCTACGCCGGCATCTTTCGCTTCGACGAGAACAAGCTTGGACAAAAGCCGGCCGATGGCCACCGGTACTCGACGGGCATGCGGCAGGAAGTCGGGCTCACGTGGCACGACAACTCGCTATGGGCGGTGATGCACAACCGCGACGGCCTCGACACGATGTGGCCGGGCAAGTTCACGGCGGAGCAGAACGCAGAATGGCCGGCGGAGTATCTGTTGAAGGTGTCCGATGGCGCGAACTTCGGCTGGCCGTACTGCTTCTACAACAACGAGGAGAAAAAGCTCGTCACCAATCCGGAGTACGGCGGCGACGGCAGGAAGAGCGACCGCTGCGGCGGGTTCAGTCCGCCGACGGTCGCGTTTCCCGGTCACTGGGCGC
>QHWJ01000116.1 GCA_003222535.1 Acidobacteriota bacterium
GCGCGCTGTGTCGCGGCCCTCACAGCCGCCGCGGCGACCTGCGCGCCCAGGGCCTCGCGCTCGCGAGTCATGGCGATCTGACTTCGTTGGAGAGCCTGGATCCGACTCTTCTCTTCGAGGAAGTCCTTCCGCTTCGCTTCGGACTGCTCGGCCGACCCGAGTGATCTTGTGAACAGATGCTGGTACATGCGGAGGATCGTCTCGGCGCTCTCGACCGCCATCTCCTGCGTCACGATCTCCTCGGCCAGCTTGGCCAGCTCGATCTCCATCGCATTGAACCGATTCCGCAGCTCGAGCGCTTCGATGTGGGCGAGGTGGTCCTGCTGGGCGAGCTCGGTGGCGAGGCTGATGCGGCGCTCGCGCAACTTCGCGATGGCGGCGCCCTGAGACTCGGTCGCATCGCGGCTGCTGCGCTCCATGGATATGACGAACAACACATCGCCCTTCGAAACCCGCTGGCCCTCAGTCACGTTTCTTTCGACGATGGTGCCGGTTTCCCGCGACTGGACCTTGATCAGCCCGTGCGCGGGCATGAGATATCCAGTGACGTGCGCCTTGCGCGTGTACGCTCCTCCATAAGACAGGATCGCCAGCGCCGCCGCCACGGCGACTGCGATCATTGTCAATACCCGAGTCGAGACCGGCGGCACGAGCAACACTGCGCCGACGGCGTGCTCGTGCTGGGCCGTGATGACTTCCGGCCTGAAAAGCGGAGGCGCGAGATTCCTGGTCGGCATAGAGCGTTCTGCGAGGATGGCAGCGGCTCGCAACACCGCGGCGTGGACGGTCGGCGACAACCGTCCACACCGCGGTGCCCGAGAAGCTACGACGGCTTACTTCGCTTTACCTTTCTGCGCGTCCAGTGGTGCCCCCGGAACCACGGGGTCCACACCCATGTCACCCTTTGCTCCGCCGGCGACGACGTCCAGCGCCGCGCCGCTCAACTCGATCATCTCGGACGTGCTGACCGTTTCCTCGTTCATCGTCATGTTCGCGTCTCCTAACTAACTAACTGAGTCTTCCCCGTGAGTGGGGAGCGCGGCCAACCGCGTGAGCGGTTGGCCTCTCACGCGTTATTACGTGATGACGAACGTTAGAACACAACGTCACCTGGCGGATGAGCTATCTCGCCATTTAGGTCATTTTGAGAAAAGCACGGCAGACTCCTAATGGAGTTCGGACTGACTAAAATCTACTTGCCGATGCGGCTCATTCGCTCTGGCGATAGCACGCTCGATCCGTCGGTGTCAGCGAGCGCAGAATTGTGCTGGAATCCGCGAACGTGTCGGGCCACCGGAAGTGTTGGAACAATCGACGATCGCCGGAGCCGCGCGGACCAGGTGTCGCTGATTGGGTGTCATAGGAGCGGAGGTCCTGAAAGGTATCGATCACACCGACATCAACGGCCTGACAAGCGGTGGCGCGAGATTTGTGGTCGGCATAGCGCGTTTTGGCCGAAGATGGCAAAGCTCGCAACACCGCGGTGTGGACGGTTGGCGACGACCGTCCACACCGAAGTGCCCGACAAGCTCCGATCCGACCTTACTTAACTTTTTTTGCTTGTCCGGGCGCGTCGGGCGCGTCGGGCGCGTCGGGAGCGTCATCCCCGACCCGGTTTGACTCCGCCGGCGACGACGTCCAGCGCTGAGCCGCTCAGCTCGATCATCTCGGAAGTGCTGACCGTTTCCTCGTTCTTCGCCATGTTCGCGTCTCCTAACTAACTGAGTCTTCCTCGTGAGTGGGGAACGCCGACAACCGAATGATCGGTTGGCCTGCACGCGTAATTGCGCGTAATGCCTTATAGATTAAAGTCACCAGTAAGATGGACTTTATTCGCGATGATGTCTACTTTTTTATAAACAAAGGAAGACTAATCGTGCCTGTTCGTCAGACTAAAATCTACCCGCAGGCGCGGGCTCATTCGCGCCGCTACTCTGTGTTGGAACAAGAGTACAAGTCGCGTGACGTGCGTAGTGCGAGATCTTTGTTCGGGATGGAGCGTTCTGCGAAGATGGCGACCCTCGCAGCACTGCGGTGTGGACGGCGGCAAGCACCGTCCACACCGCCTTGCCGTGTGGACGGGCGGCAACAGCCATCCACACCGGCTTGCCGTGTGGACGGGCGGCAACAGCCATCCACACCGGCTTGCCGTGTGGACGGGCGGCAACAAACCGTCCACACCGTCTTGCCCGCGAAGCGACGATCCGCTTACGTAATCTGAGGTGCCTGAACCTCGACCTCGGGCGTCTGGGGCGCCTGCGGGGGCTGCGGGACCAGATCGTCGGCACCGCGACCCTGGCGTCCGCCGGCGACGGCGTCCAGCGCCGTGCCGCTCAGCTCGATCGTCTCGTTGTTCATATTCGTATTTCGCGTCTCCTGAAGTCTTCCCCTGGGTGGGCAACCGCGGCCAACCGCGTGAGCGCTTGGCCTGTCCGGCGTCATTGCGTGTAGTGACTGAGACAGCCGAGCGTAACGTCGCGGAACAGGTGTAGTGCGACGAAACCCATCCTTATCTATTATTTACGGCCTATCGAGCAGTTGTGCTGAATGAGACTTTAATCTGCCTGACGGGGCTCCATAAGTATTCCGTTTTTTCAAAAAAGTGATGGTCTCGGCAAGATAACTCACCCACCAGGTGAGGTGATGTTCTAACGTGAGGAAAATTTCTTGTGCAACCACGAGAGGGTTGCCAACTCCGCAGGTGAACCTGCGGTTACCGTCACGAAGATTCGCGTACCGACCGCTCGGCATTACTCGGCGGTTCGAGGCGAAACTTCGTTTACAAGTCTGGCGCTCTCTAGCCGAGGGTATGTGCGGATCATCATCAAGAAATCCCGCGAGACGGCCCGTTCCGGTGTGAAAACACTACTGGCCTGCGTGGCTCTGCTGCTGGCCGGTTGCAGCCTGTCCGCGATGACGTCGCTCCAGACCGACGGCGACGCGGCGCTCGGCGAGGCCCGCAGGCTCGAGCGGGCGGGCAATGCGAACGGCGCGCTCGAATCGTACAAGCGGGCGCTCGAGGCGTCTCGTCCCATATCCGCCGAGCGGGCCCGCGCCTTGATCGGGCTTGCGGGGGTCGAAACCGGCCTTGGGAAGTACGGTGAGGCCACGCGCCACGCGAGTGACGCCGCCCGTGTGTTCGACCTGCTTGGGGACACGGCGCGCGCGGCGTCGTCATTGAACCGCGGCGGGCTCGCCGCCATGTACGCCGGAGACTACAACGAGGCAGAGCGGCTGTTCGCGTCGGCGCTCGCGGGTTCAACAAAGATTGGCCATCTCGAAGGACGTGCTGAACAGCTCGGGAATCTCGCGAACGTTCAGTACTTCGTCGGCCGCTACGCGGATGCGGCGCGGCTGTACGAAGAGGCGCTGGCGGTCACGACCGCCTCGGCGTCCGAGGCGTGGGCCCCTCGCAGGCGGCGGCTCCTCCTCGCGAATCAGGCGACGCTGTACCAACGGCTCGGCCGCGATCAGCAGGCGCTCGCCGCGTACAACGAGCTCGGCTCGGTGAGCCACGACCTGCTTCCGCGCGAGCGGGCGCTGATGCTCATCAACCTTGGCGTCCTGTATCGCCACCTCGGCGATCCAATCAAGGCGCTGCAAACCTACGACGAGGCGCGGTCGCTCTTCGCGAGTGGCCGGGATGTGGACGGCGAGCTCGGCGCGCTGACGAACAGGGGCATCGTGCTGGCGCTCGACCTCGAGCGGCTGGGGGAAGCGGACCGGAGCTTCTCCGCGGCACTCGAGAGCGCGACGGCGGTGGGGAACCGGCGTGAGATGCTTCACGCACGGCTGTATCGCGGCGAGACGCGCTGGCGTACCGGCCGGGTCGACGAGGCGCGCGAGGACTTCGCCGCCGGGCTGATTCTCGCGCGCGACCTGCATACGCCCGAAGAACTGTGGAAAGCCCTGTATGGGCTCGGGCGTGTTCAGACGAGCGGGGACCGTTCGGTCGAATACTTCGATGAGGCCGTGCGCACCATCGAGCAGGTGCGCGAAGAGATTCGTGTGCCGTCGCTGCGGTCCGAGTTCCTCAATGACAAACGGGAAGTGTACGACGCGTTGATCGCGGCGAACGTCAGAACGGCGTCCCCTTCGTCGCTGTTCACGATTCTCGAGCGGAGCCATTCGCGCGTCTGGCGTGAGCGGCTCGACCTCGCGCAACCGATCGATCTCGCCTCCGTGCAGCGCGCGCTGCCTGATCGTGCGCTCCTCCTGGATTACTGGAGCAGCCGGCAGGGTGCCGCCGTGATTGCGGTGTCGCGCACGCGCGCAGCGGTGTTCCCCGTCGAGGCAGACCCGCTTCAGATCAAGGCGCTGATCGACACGCTTGCGGCGGGACCCTCGAAGAACTGGCGCGATCTCGCCGCCGCGGCCGGCCGGCGGCTGCTTCCCCCGTCTGACTGGTTCGAGGGCATGGAACGGGTGCTGATTGTGCCCGACGGCGCGCTGGCGCTCGTCCCGTTCGAGGTGCTCCCCGTGGGGAACGGGCTGCTGATTGAGCGGGCCGCCGTCACCTACACACCGACCGCCGCGACACTGGTGCGGGATAGACCGCGTGGACCGGGCTGGTTGCCACCATGGCGGCTGCAACTCCGCGCGTTCGCCGATCCGGCGTTCGAGCCCGCAGAGCTCGACGAGGTGGGTCAATTGCGCGGGCGCCTCAGCGGCTCGGCTGAGGAAGCCCGCCAGATTGCCTCGGAGCTTGGGGGCCGCGCGGTCCTGCACCTGGGCGCGGACGATCGCAAGGCATACCTGCTCGCCAGGAGCGAACGCGCGCCCATCCTGCATCTCGCGACCCACGCCATGGCTGATGCGAGCGCGATGGAGCAGTCGCGCATGGTGTTTTCACCCGCGGCGGGATCATCGTCGAGTGCGGACTACCTGTTTCTGAAAGAAGCCTACGCGCTGCCGCTCGACGACGTCGAGCTGGCCGTGCTCAGCGCGTGCGACACCGAACGCGGACGCTTCATCGGCGGCGAAGGGGTCCAGAGCTTCAGCCGCGCGTTTCTCGCATCGGGTGCCCGGACGACGTTGACGACGATGTGGCGGGTCGCCGATCGGCCCACCGCCGACTTCATGCAGGTGTTCTACCATCACCTGCAGGGGAGCGTTCCGCGCGACGAGGCGCTGCGCCGGGCGAAGCTCCGCTTTCTGCACACGCCATCGGGACTGGCGGATCCGCACTTCTGGGCGGCGTTCGTGCTCACGGGTGACGGGCTGCATCCGGTGCCGCGAGCCGTCACGTGGAACGCGGTCGCCATCGTCGCGGCCGGACTGGCGGCGGTTCTCATCACGGCCACTCGACTGTACCGCCGGCGCTGGCAGGCGGCCGGACGCAAACTGAAGGAGAAGAGTCAGAAGTCTGAAGTCTGAAGTCTGAAGTCTCACGCACCTCGCACTTCGCACAAGGCGCCCGCTCGGCTAAAGCCTTCGCGCTCCGAACCTCCGAAACTTCGCACCTCGCACTTCGCACTTCGCATTTCAGAAACCTGTTCCGCGGCGACCCGTCCTTCCGTCCTAATCCGCACTGACTAAAATGAATATCTCCACATCTGCAGGGTTGGCTATCGCCGTCGCGCGCCGCGAGAGAAACGTACCGTCTCTCGCTCCGCCCGCCGGGCCCAGAATTCTCCTGTACTCGCACGACACCTTCGGGCTCGGCAACATCCGGCGGTCGCTGCTGC
>QHWJ01000357.1:0-9368 GCA_003222535.1 Acidobacteriota bacterium
AGGTGCAGAGCGAGTTCCTGATGCACTCGCCGCCGCCCGTGGTCCGGCTGAAGCCGGACACTACCGCAGTCCGGCTAAAGCCGGACGCCACGAGTACCACGAGTGCACCGGACGCCACGCATGCGCTGAAGCCGGACGCCACGAGTGCCACGAGTGCGCTGAACCCGGACGTCACGAGTACGCCAAGACTGGACGCCATCGCCGAAGTCCGGCTGAAGCCGGACATTCCTGATACCGTAGAGGTCGACCTTCGTCGGCTTTCGGCGGATGCCTTCGACTTCCTTCAGCCTGGCCACGACTCCGCTCAGGTCGGGCAAGCTCTATCGCTACAATCAGGGGAGGACACCGCCACGCGCGAGCTGGCCATGCAGACGATCGCGGCGCTCGAGCGGTGGCTCGACGCCATCCATGTCACACGCGCCCAGCGCATCGCTTAGCCGCCGTCATCGGACCGTTCGAGATGCGCTCACCACGCGCGCCCTGGATGCGCTCGTCATCACGGCGCCCTCGAACGTCCTGTACCTCACCAACTTCACCGGCAGCTCGGCGATCCTCGTCCTGGCGGCCGGTAGCTTGTGCTTCATCACCGACTTCCGCTATGTCACCGCCGTGTCGGACATGGCCGGCACGGCGCATCAATGTCCGGATCTCGAGCTCGTGACCGTTGACGGCTCCTACGATGCGACGCTTGCCCGCGTGCTGGCTGCGCACCCATGGAAGCGGATCGGGTTCGAAGCCGCGCACCTGACGGTCGCCCGCCATCACTGGCTCGCGGCGACACTCGCCGCCGGCGGTTCGCCGGCCGCCGAGCTCGTGGCGACCGACGGCCTTGTCGAGCGCGCCCGCGTGCGCAAGGACGACCACGAGATCGCGACGCTCCGCGAAGCGGCACGGCGCCTCTCGCACGTCGCCGCGGGAATCGGAGCCCTCGTCCGGCGGGGCGCCACCGAGCGCGACGTGGCGCTCGAGATCGATGTGCGCGTCCGGCGGGCCGGCTTCGAGCGGTCCGCCTTCGAGACGATCGTGGCGAGCGGGCCGAATGGGGCGCTGCCGCATGCCGCCCCCGGCGGGCGAGCCATAACCGAAGGCGATCTCGTGGTGCTGGACTTTGGCGGCGTCTACGACTCATACTGCGTCGACCTGACGCGGACCGTGTCGGTCGGCCCGGCCAGTACCCGGGCACGTGAGGTCTATGCGGCCGTTCGCGAGGCGCGCGCGCGGGCCGTGGCGTCGGTGGCGCCGGGCCGGTCGCGATTCGAGATCGACGCTGCGGCGCGCGAGGTCCTCGCCGGTCACGGTCTTGGCGAGGCGTTCGGACATGGGACTGGACACGGGCTCGGCATCGACGTGCACGAGGATCCGCGGATTACGCGCAGGCGGCCGGACGTGGACGCCGGGGACGAGGAGGTCGCGACGGGGATGGTCTTCACGATAGAACCTGGTGCGTATCTTCCGGGATGGGGCGGCGTTCGAATCGAGGACGACGTGCTGGTTACCGACGAAGGGGTCGAGGTGCTGACCGACGTGACGACAGAGCTCATCGAGATTTGAGGATTTGAGGATCTAAGGATTTGGGGTTCCTCAAATCCTCGACCCTTAGATCCTGAGACTTTTGCCCCCGAGATGGATCTAAACGAGATCAAACAGATTCTCGATCTCGTGCGCGAGCACGAGCTCGCCGAATTCGAAATCGAGCACGACGGCCTGCGGCTGAAGGTTCGCAAGGACGCGAACGGAGCCCATGTCGTGACCCCCTCGGCGTTCATGGTCGCGCCCGTGGTCGCCCCCGCGGCGGGGGAAGGCGCACCCGCGGCCGCGCCGCCGCTTCAGGCGTCACCCGGCGCGTTGCCGGCGCCTGCCGACGCCGCAGCCGAGGCCGAAATCGAGCTGGCTGTCGTCAAATCGCCGATCGTCGGGACGTTCTACCGGTCGTCGGAGCCCAACGCGCCCCCATTCGTTGACATCGGCTCGACCGTGAAGAAGGGCGACGTGCTCTGCATCATCGAGGCGATGAAGCTCATGAACGAGATCGACTCGGAGTACGACGGCGAGGTCGTGAACATTTATGTCGAGAACGGGCAGCCGGTGCAGTACGGCGAACGGCTGTTCGCGATTCGTACGAAATAGGGACGGTGTTCAAGAAAATCCTCATCGCGAACCGGGGGGAAGTGGCCCTTCGGATCATTTTTGCGTGCCGCGAGCTCGACATCAGGACCGTCGCCGTCTATTCCGAGGCCGACGAGAGCTCGCTGCATGTCCGTTTCGCTGACGAAGACGTCTGCATCGGCCCGGCGCGCAGCGCGGACAGCTACCTCAACGTGCCGGCCGTCATCAGCGCCGCGGAAATCACCGGCGCGGACGCCATTCATCCCGGCTACGGGTTCCTGGCGGAGAGCGCGTATCTCGCCGAAGTCTGCGAGGCGTGCCACATCAAGTTCATCGGTCCCGACCCTCAGGTGATCCGCCTGATGGGTGACAAAGCGCGGGCGCGCCGCGTGATGAAGAAGGCGGGGGTGCCGATCCTGCCCGGCAGCGACGGTCCACTCGACAACGAGGAGAAGGCGCTCAAGCTCGCGAAGGACATCGGCTATCCGGTCATCGTCAAGGCGACGGCCGGGGGCGGCGGCCGCGGCATGCGCGTCGTCCGCGCGCCGGCCGAGCTCTCCCACGCGGTGAAGACCGCACAGCGCGAAGCCGAAGCGGCGTTCGGCCTCGCCGACGTGTACATCGAGAAGTACGTGGAGTCGCCGCGGCACATCGAGTTCCAGATCCTCGGCGACCACCATGGGACGGTGCTGCATCTGGGCGAGCGCGAGTGCTCGATCCAGCGCCGGCATCAGAAGCTGGTCGAAGAGTCGCCGTCGCCCGCGCTCAGCGAGAAGACGCGCCGCAAGATGGGCAGCATCGTCATCGACGCGGCCAAGGCCGTGCAGTACACGAATGCCGGGACGTTCGAGTTCCTCATGGATCCGGGCGGCCGCTTCTATTTCATGGAAGCGAACACGCGGCTCCAGGTCGAGCACCCGGTGACCGAGATGGTGACCGGCATCGACATCGTCAAGGAGCAGATCCGAATCGCGGCCGGCGAGCGATTGTCGTTCAAGCAGAGCGACGTGACGTTCACCGGCCACTCGATCGAATGCCGCATCAACGCCGAGGATCCGGAAACGTTCATCCCCTCGCCGGGAGTCATCCATGTCTTCAGCGTCCAGGGCGGTCCCGGCGTTCGCGTCGAGACGTTCGCGCACTCCGAGTGCACGATCTCGCCGTACTACGATTCAATGTTCGCGAAGATCATCGTCCACGGCCGTGACCGTCAGGAGGCAATCGCGCGCATGAGGCGGACGCTCGATATGACGGTCATCGAAGGGATCAAGACCACGATCCCGATGCACCTGCGGATTCTCCGCGATCCGGAGTTCGTCGCCGGCAAGCTGAGCACCTCGTTCATGGAACGCTTCCTCGCGCACCCTCCCGCGGGGCAATCAACTCGCTTCGCCGAAGCCGTGTAGTGAACAAGAGATCAGGAGGTCAGGAGGCTCTCTTGAGCAGGAGGTCAGGAGATCAAGAGATTTTTCTTTCTTAAGAATAAAAAACTCCTGATCTCTTGGTCTCTTGTGAATCCTCTCTGCGCGATCGTTGACGTCGACGCGGCCGCCCGCGCGGGTTGGCGGCCGGTCGATCTGGCTCGGGCGTTCATCGCCGGTGGCGCGCGCTTTCTGCAGCTCCGGGCGAAGGCCATGCCCGGCGGCGGGCTCCTCGATACCGCATCGGCGATCGTCGAGGTCGCGCACGATTGCGGGGCTCTGGCCGTCATCAACGATCGCGCCGATATTGCCCGGCTCGCCAGCGCCGACGGCGTCCATGTGGGCCAGGACGATCTGGCGCCGGCCGCCGTCCGATTGCTCGTCGG
Source organism: Acidobacteriota bacterium (assembly GCA_003222535.1). Lineage (GTDB taxonomy): Bacteria > Acidobacteriota > Vicinamibacteria > Vicinamibacterales > CAVVIG01 > QHWJ01. Next base: position 3,914 of record QHWJ01000357.1, read on the forward strand.
TGAGCATGCGATCGTCGGCCTGTCGACGCACACGCTGGAGCAGGTCGACGAGGCGGTGCGCCTGTCGGTCGGCCCGTCCCGCGCTATCACCTACGTCGCGATCGGACCGGTATTCGGCACGACGACGAAGGCAACCGGGTATGAGGCGATCGGCCTCGCCATGGTGCGCGAGGCGTCGCGCCGTGCCGGGGCGCGGGGCCTGCCCCTTGTCGCCATCGGTGGCATCACCCTCGAACGTGCTGCCTCGGTGATCGAAGCTGGCGCAGCCTCGGTGGCTGTGATCAGCGATCTGCTGGCCACCGGCGACCCGGAAGGACGCGTGCGGGAGTTCATCGCACGATTGTCAATGGCTAATGGCTGATGGCTAATGGCTGATGGCTGATGGCTGATGGCTGATGGCTGGTATGTTCTGAACCGAAAAGCATCACGCGTGAGCTGGCTGCCATGAACAGAAGGGGCAGTGTTGACACGATGACGATTGCCGCGATTCTTGCGGTCTTGGGTCTGACGAGCGCGGCCACGCCGCGCGGGGTCGTGCGGGCCGCCTTCGAGTTACCGCCACCCACGGGACGATACGCGGTCGGCACCACCGCCTGGCGAGTCACCGACAGCTCACGCCACGAGACCTTCACAACGTCCGGCGAATTCCGGCAAGTGGAAGTGCTCGCCTGGTATCCCGCGGCGCCGCCTCGTAGCGGTGGACTCGCCGCGTATCCCGAAACGGTCTTCGATGGGCTGGCGGAAGTTCGGACCCATGCCGGGCTCGATGCCGCTCCAGCTGTAACGCCTCGGAAGTTTCCGGTCCTCCTCTTTTCCCACGGATACACAAGCATTCCAAGCGCCTACACCGCGCTGCTCGAAGATCTCGCCAGCCACGGGTACGCTGTTCTCAGCATCGTCCATCCATACGAAGCGACCGCCGCCACGCTGGCGGACGGGCGTGTCGTCTCGCTGCTGGACAACGCCGGTACGCCGCTCCCGGCGATCCGCGATGTCTTTGGCGAGTGGGGCACGGAGGATGAGACGATGGGCGCCGTCACGCGCGCGACAGACGCTGCCGAGCAAATCCGGCTGCTGCGCGGATACCTGGCGGGGCTCCGCCGCACCGACCTGGCGCTGCGGCGATCGGTCGACGACACCAAGCTGGTCATCGACCGGCTCTCCAACGTCCCGCCCAAGAGCGCGGCCGGTCAGCTCGCCGCCAGGCTCGACATCGGCCGCCTTGGCGTGTTCGGCCATTCCATGGGGGGCGTCACGGCAGGGCAGTTCTGTCTCGAGGATCGCCGTTGCCGGGCGGGGCTGAATCTCGACGGCATCCCGCAGTACGGGACGATGATTGACAAGTCGATGCCGCGTCCGTTCTTGATGGTGTACTCGGCCCGGCCCGGGCGAAGCGGTGCGAGTGACGCGATTTATCGGCGGGCGGCGCACCCATATTACCGGGTAGACGTGCGGGATACACGGCACCTCGACTTCTGCGACATGGTGTTCTGGGGTGGGCCCCTCCGCGAGCGCCCCGTGTTGGGTACGTTGGCTCCCCTTCGCGCCACCGAGATCACCGGCGTGATCGTCCGCCAGTACTTCGATCAGGAACTGTTGAGGCAGCGTTCGACGCTGCTGGGAGGCATGCCTCTTTTCCCGGAAGTGAGCGTCAGGACGTTCCCGCGCTGAACTGATACCGCCTCGTGCCACGTGCGCTGCCGCGTATAATCGTGATCTCACCGAGTGCGGCTGCCCCTTTTGCGGGTCTGACCGCAGAGTCGAAGCTCAATCGAAAGACTGCGAGGGAGATAGTGGCTGGCTCATTGTTCCGGACCAAGTCGATCGATGGCCTCCTGGCCGAAGTCTCGCGGAGCGGTGAAGCGACCCTGAAGCGGACGCTGGGTCCGGCGTCGCTCGTCGCGCTCGGCATCGGGGCCATCATCGGCTCGGGCCTTTTCGTGCGGACGGCCGCGGCGATCGCCGAGCGCTCCGGGCCGTCCGTGACGATCGCGTTCCTTGTTGCGGGCCTCGGCAGCGCGTTCGCCGGTCTTTGTTACGCCGAGTTTGCTTCGATGATCCCGATCGCGGGCAGCGCGTACACCTACTCCTACGCGACCATGGGTGAGCTCGTCGCGTGGATCATCGGTTGGGACCTGGTGCTCGAGTACGCGGTCGGCGCAGCCACGGTGGCAATCTCCTGGAGCGAGTATTTCAATAGGGCCCTCGAGTACGTGGGACTGCACATTCCCTTCGAGTGGTGTCATTCGCCGTTCGAGGTGATGGAGGGGGCCGGCGGCGGCGCGCACGGGATCGTGAATATTCCGGCCGTGGCCATTCTCCTGATCCTGTCCGCGCTTCTCGTGCGTGGCACCCAGGAGTCTGCGTTCGTGAACAGCCTCATCGTGGTCACCAAGGTCTCGATCGTCCTGATGGTGATCGCGATTGGCTGGGGATTCATGAACCCGGCGAATCACACGCCGTACATTCCAGCCGCCACCACCTACACCACCGGTCAGGGCGTCGTACATCCCTACGGCGGCGTCATGGGAGTTCTGGGAGCGGCAGGCGTGGTGTTCTTCGCCTTCATTGGGTTCGATGCGGTCTCGACCGCGGCGCAAGAGGCGAAGAACCCGAAGCGCGACATGCCGATCGGCATTCTCGGGTCGCTCGTCGTCTGCACGATCCTGTACGTCCTGTTCTCACACGTGCTGAGCGGCGTGGCGACGGTCGAGGACTTCCGGACGGCGGGCAGGGAAGCCTCGGTGGCCTTTGCGATCACGAAGTACATGACCGGCTATGCATGGCTGGCGAAGTTCGTGACGATCGCCATCCTGGCCGGGTTCTCATCGGTAATCCTGGTCATGTTGCTGGGGCAGTCGCGCGTGTTCTACTCGATGAGCCACGACGGTCTGGTGCCGGAGATCTTTTCGGAGGTGCACCCGAGGTTCAAGACGCCCTATAAATCGAACATGTTGTTCTTTGTCTTGACCGCTCTGTTCGGCGGGTTCATTCCGGGCGACATCGTAGGAGAAATGACCAGCATCGGGACGCTGTTCGCCTTCATGCTCGTATGCGCGGGTGTCTGGATCATGCGGGTCCGTCGCCCGGAATTGGTGCGGGGCTTCACGGTTCCCGCGCTGCCGCTCGTGGCGGTGCTCGGCATCGTCGTGTGCGGCGCGATGATTTACGGCCTGGGCTGGACCAACTGGCTGCGACTCGGGGTCTGGCTTGTCATCGGCCTGGTTTTCTACTTCTCGTACGGCATCAAGCACAGCCGGCTCGAAACCCACGCTCAGGCCGCCTAATCAGATTGCAGAATTGCAGGATTGCAGAATTGCAGGATTGCAGGACCTTGTAACCTTTCCTTTCTGCAGTTCTGCAATCCCGCCTTCCTGCAATTGTCATGAACGCACCCAAGGTCGACCGTTGGTTTCGGGCGCAAGGCCCGGCCTTCGCGGTCGCCCTTCTGGTTTTGGTGATGGCCGGCGGTACTGCCGGCTACATGCTGACGGACGGCCGGGGCGCGTGGGACGCGTTCTATATGACCGTCCTGGCGCTGACGACGGTCGAGTCGCCGTCGAATCTCTCGCGCCCCGGCCAGGTGTTCACCGTTCTGCTGCTGCTCGGCGGCGTCGGCGCGGCGCTCTATACTTTTACGCTGCTCGCGACGGTTGTCCTCGAGGGCGGGCTTCCCAAGCGCTTTCAGCTGCGGCGTCAACAACGTATGCTCGAGTCACTTTCGGATCATTTCATCGTCTGCGGATACGGCCGAATCGGCAGCATCGTCGTCCAGCAGTTTCGAAGGCAGCACGTCCCGTACGTCGTCGTCGAGCGCGACCCCGAGCGGGTGCAGGCCGCGATCGGGAACGGCGCGCTCGGCGTCGAGGCCGATGCCAGCCGGGAGGAGGTGCTGAAGCGCGTGGGGATCGACCGTGCCCGCGGTCTGATCGCGGCGGTCGGCACCGACGCCGAAAACGTGTACGCGGTACTGAGCGCGAGGCTCATGCGGCCGGACCTCTTCATCGTCGGCCGTGCGGAAACCGAGGACGCGACCGAGAAGCTGAAGCGCGCCGGCGCCAACCGCGTCATCTCCCCGTATCAGATCGGCGCCGTGCAGATCGCGCAGACGGCGCTTCGTCCGGCGGTCGTCGACTTCGTGGAGCTGGCGACGAGCTCGGACAACCTCGAGCTTGCGATGGAGGAGATCACGATCACCCCGCAGTCGACGTTCGCGAACAGGTCGATTCTGGACGCGAGCCTCCGGCAGCGGTACGGGGTGATTGTCGTCGGCATCCAGCGGGAGGATCGGCGGATGACGTTCAATCCCGAGCCGGATACGCCGATTCGGCCCGGCGACAAGCTCGTGGTGCTCGGCCGTCCGGAGTCGTTGAAACGCCTGGAGACCGACGCTGGCGAGGCGAAGCGCTGATGTCCGCGCGCGTGCTCGACGGCGCCGACGTCGCGAACCAGATCCGGAGCGAAGTCGGCCCCGCGATCGCAGCCTTTACCGCGCGCGCGGGCCGGCCGCCCGGGCTCGGGATTGTTCTGGTCGGCGACGATCCGGCGTCGGAGATCTACGTGCGGAACAAGTTGAAGTCGGCCGCCGGCGCCGGCTTGCGCGCGGATCTCGAGCGGCTGCCAGCGACGGCACGGCTCGCGGAGCTGCTCGAGGCCGTCGAACGGCTGAATCGCAGTGACGCGCACGACGGCATCCTCGTGCAGTCGCCGCTGCCGCCTGCGATGGGGGTGGACGCCGAACGCCGCGTGTTCGACCTCATCCGGCCGGACAAGGACGTGGACGGGTTCCATCCGACCAACGTCGGCCATCTCGTGCAGAACCGGGCGCCGCTGCCAGCCTGCACACCGTCAGGCGTCATCGAACTGCTGGAGCGGTCGCACGTGCCGATCGCCGGCGCGCGCGCCGTCGTGATCGGCCGCAGCGACATCGTCGGCAAACCCCTGGCCATCCTGCTCCTGCATCGTCACGCGACGGTGACGATCTGCCACTCACGGACCACGGATCTCGCGGGAGCAGCCGCCGGCGCGGACATCCTCGTGTCCGCCATCGGACGGCCGGGCTTCGTGACGCGGTCGTTCGTCAAGCCGGGCGCGACCGTTGTTGACGTTGGGATGACGCAAATCGACGACCGTGCGACGGTCGAGCGGCTGTTTCCGCCCGGTTCGAAACGGCGTGAGGTGTTCGAGCGGCGCGGCGCACTCGTCGTCGGCGACGTGCATCCGGATGTTGCGGAGATCGCCGGCGCGCTCTCGCCGGTCCCCGGCGGCGTCGGGCCGCTTACCATCGCCATGCTCCTGAAGAACACGCTCACAGCTGCGCAGCTTCGAGCTGGAGGGACTGGGTAGGTCACGCAGGTCGCGTGGGTCAGGTAGGTCAGGTAGGTCAGGTAGGTCAGGTAGGTCAGGTAGGTCAGCTAGGTCGCGTAGGTCAGGGTAGGTCAGGTCAGGTAGGTCC
>QHWJ01000357.1:9396-31919 GCA_003222535.1 Acidobacteriota bacterium
GTAGGTCAGAGTAGGTCCGACACCGGAGCGCGAAGGCTTCAGCCGAGCGTCAAGGCGCGTGGGTCGCGCGGATCTGGTGGGTCGGGTAGGTCTGTGATCGCATGCTGAAGGTTGCGTTGACGGGTGGCATTGCCACCGGCAAGAGCCACGTGCTCGAGCAGTTCCGGCAGCACGGCGTGCCGTGCCTGGATGCCGACACGCTCGCGCACGGCGTCGAGGCGGCGGGCACGGAAGCGACCGCGGCGATCGCTGTGCGCTTCGGGCCAGAGATCCTGACGGCCCAGGGCGCCGTCGATCGCGCAAAGCTGGGCCCCATCGTCTTCAAGGACACGTCCGCGCGTCGTGATCTCGAAGCCATCGTTCACCCCGCGGTCTACCGCGCGATCGCCGCGGGCCTGCGCGCCTTCGCGCTCGTCGGCGACTATCCTTTCGCCGTCGTCGACGTGCCATTGCTGTACGAGACCGGCGCCGAGAAGGACTTCGAGCGCGTGATCGTCGTGGCGTGTGAGCCGGCCAGGCAAGTCGCGCGACTCGTGGAGCGGGGCATGAGCGAGGAAGCCGCCCGGCAGCGCCTCGCCGCGCAGTGGCCCACGGAAAGGAAGACTGCACGGGCTCACTACGTGATTACAACGGACGGAAGCTTCGCCGAGACCGACGAGCAGATCATTCGCGTGCTCGAGGACCTCAGGAATCTAAGGATCTAAGGATCTAAGGATTTGAGGATTTGAACGGCCGCCCGCCGAACGTCCAGCAGGCTTACAGATCCTGAAATCGTCAGCTAGATCCTGAAATCCTTGGATTTCTAGACTTCAACCTGAGTGGCGTCCTGTGCGGGAGCGATCCGCTCTTCGACGAACGTATTCCAATCGTGGCAATGCGGGCATTGCCAGAGCAGCTCGGTGCTGCGGTAGTGGCAGCGCATGCAGACGTGTGGGTCGAGGTAGAAAACGGCGTTCTCGGTCAGCTCGCCGTAGCGATCGACGAGCGCGGCGGGATGGTGGAGCTGGCCGAGCGCGCGCCAGATCGCCTGATGGATGCCGAGCGCGTGCGGGTTCTGCACGAGAGCGGCGAACAGCAGATCGAGCGCTTCCCGGGGATAGCCGCTCGCCGCGAGGTGGCGCGATAACGCGAGCCGCGCGCGCCAGTCCTGCGTGTTGTTGTCGATCAAGCGCCTGCACAGCTCCGTGAACCGCTCCGGCCTGCCGGTCCGAATCGCGAGCGCTTCGAGCCGATCGAACGCCAGGTACGCGCGATCGGGCGCGACCTCGATCAGCTTTTCCCAGATGGCCGCCGCATCGCGCTCGCTGCCCTGCGCCACCCGCACGTCGCCGAGGTTCAGGTACGCGGGAACGGCGCGCGCGTCGAGGTCGATCGCCGAGTCGAATCGGCGGATCGCTTCCGCGTGGTCCCGCCGGCGCATGGCTTCGAGGCCGATTTCGTTTTCGAGGAATGCGAGAATCGCCTGGCTCTGGGGCCGCGAGTCGATATCCGCCAGCTTCGACAGGCGGCGGCGCGTGTCGTAGGCTTCCGTCCACTGGTGCTGCTCCTCGTGCAGCTTCTGCAGGTTGAGCAGCGCATGCTCGTTCTTCGGATCGAGCCGCAGCACTTCGGTGAACGCTTCGAGGGCGCGGTCGACGAACCCGCCGCGCTTGTAGTCGAGCCCGAGGCACAGCAGCACGTTCGCGTGCTCGAGCCGGCTCAGCTTCGGCCGTTGCAGCAGTGTCTGGTGCTCGGTGATCGCCTTGCCCACCTGTCCTTTCTCCCGATACAGCGTGCCGAGGATCATGTGCACTTCGAGGGCATCGGAGTCGAGAGCGGCCGCGCGGCTCAGTTCCTCGATGGCGAGATCGATCTGATTCGCGACCAGGAAGTTCAGACCGAGCATGTAATGCGGAGACTCGCGTGAGCGGCGGCGATCGATCCATTTGCCGTCGCGCAGCTTGTAGCGCTCCCACGCCTTCCCGATGGCGAGGCCGGAAAGGAGGGCGATCAGCGCGGCGAGCAGCAGGTACGAGCTCATGCCTGCTGATCCTGCACTTCGGCGATGTAGGTCGCGACGATCGAGTCCCAGCGATCCTGAGCGCGAAGAATGAGCTCGATCAGCTCGCGCGCGGCGCCGTCGCCGCCCCGGGCGCGGCTCACCCAGTGCACGCGCGCGCGAACGTCGTCGGCGGCATCGGCGGGCGCAGCGGCCAGCCCCACGCGCGACAGCACCGGCAGATCGAGGATGTCGTCGCCCATGTAGGCGACCTGCTCGTCGTCGAGCAGCAGGCCATCGGCGATCTCCTCGTACGTGTCGAGCTTGCTCGGCACGCCCTGATGCAGCAGCGTGATGCCGAGCTGCGCGGCCCGCTGGGTCGTGGCCGTCGACACGCGCGCCGAGAGGAACCCGATTGTCAGCCCGAGGCGTTTTGCCCAGACGATGGCCGTGCCGTCCTTGATGTCGAACACCTTGCTCTCGGTGCCGTCGGCGTGCAGGAGGATCTTGCCGTCGGTCAGCACGCCGTCGACGTCGAACAGCACCAGCTTGATTTTCGAGGCTCGGACGTTGATCACGGTCTCCTCAGGGACACGGGAACATGGGGACATGGGGACTCGGGGACTCGGGGACTCGGGACTCGGGGATTAGGGACCAGTCCCCAGTCCCCAAGTCCCCGCTCAGAACATATCCATCCCCCACAGGTCGTGCAGGTGCAGGACGCCGGCCACGCGTTTCGGCAGCCCTCCCTCGGCGACCACAATCGACGTGATCTTGTGCTGCTCCATGATATTGAGCGCCTCGGCGGCGAGTGTCGAGCGCGGGACCGACACCGGGTGGCGCGACATCACGTCGCCCGCGCGCAAATCGAGAATGTCACCCCCGCGCTCCATGCGCCGGCGCAGGTCGCCGTCGGTGATGATGCCGAGCAGCGTCTCGTCGTCGCCGTCGATGACGCACGTCATGCCGAGGCCCTTGCTGGACATCTCGTAGATCACGTCGCGCATCCGCGTGTCGGCGCGGACGATCGGGCACAGCTTGTCGGTGTGCATCAGCGCCTCGACGCGCATCAGCCGCTTGCCCAGCTTGCCGCCGGGATGCAGGCTCGCGAAGTCCTCCTGGCGAAAGCCCTTTTCGACCAGCAGCGTCATCGCCAGCGCGTCGCCGATCGCGAGCGCCGCCGTGGTGCTGGCGGTGGGCACGAGATTCATCGGGCAGGCCTCCTCCGTGACGCTGCAGTCGAGCGCAACGTCCGCCGCCTGCCCGAGCGTCGACGCCCGGTCGCCGGTCACGACAATCAGCCTCGCGCCCAGCCGGCGGATCGTCTCGAGCAGCTGCAGCAGCTCGTCGGTTTCACCGCTGTACGACAGCGCGACGACGACATCGTCGCTCTGGATGACGCCGAGGTCGCCGTGAACCGCTTCCGCCGGGTGGAGGAAGAGCGCGGGCGTGCCGGTGCTGGTCAGCGTCGCCGCGATCTTGCGGCAGATGATGCCGGACTTGCCCATCCCGGTGAGGATGACGCGGCCCTTGCACTGGCGGAGCAGCTGAACGGCGCAGTCGAACCGCTCGTCCAGGCGATCGACGAGCGCCAGGATGGCCGCGGCTTCGGTTTCGAGGACCCTTCGCGCGAGCGAGCGGTCAGCCATGCTGATGCGCCTCGGCCTGCTTCGCGATCGCGTCGATCGCCAGCAGGCGCTGGAGCAGCGGCTCGAGCCTGTCGAGCCGCAGCGCGTTCTGCGCATCGCTCCTGGCGCGCGCAGGTTCTTCGTGGACCTCGAGAAACACTCCGTCGACGCCGGCCGCCACGCCTGCCGATGCGAGCGGCTCGATGTACTCCGCCTGGCCGGAGGTGACGCCCTCGCCGGCGCCCGGCAACTGCAGGCTGTGAGTGACGTCGAAGACGACCGGCACGCCCTGCGCCCGCATCATCGGAAACGCGCGCATGTCGACGACGAGGTTGTGATAGCCGAAGCTCGTTCCTCGCTCGGTGACGATCACCCGCGGGTTGCCGGCGCCCACCACTTTCGCGACCGCGTGCTTCATGTCGTCGGGCGCCAGAAACTGTCCCTTCTTGATGTTGACGACCCGCCCGGTTTTCGCCGCCGCCACGAGCAGATCGGTCTGGCGCGAAAGGAACGCGGGGATCTGCAGTACGTCAGCGACGTCTCCCGCCGCGCGGGCATGAGACGGCTCGTGGATGTCCGTGAGGATCGGCACGTGAAAACGCGATTTGACGCTCGCGAGAATGCGCAGGCCTTCGTCCAGACCCGGCCCGCGGAACGAGCCGCCCGATGTGCGATTCGCCTTGTCGTACGACGCTTTGAAGACGAGGGGCACGCGCGCGCGGCGCGCAATGTCGCAGAGGCGGCCGGCGAGATCGGTCACCTGCGGCTCGCTTTCGATCACGCAGGGGCCCGCGATCAGCACGAACGGGCTCCCGCCACCGATCGCGATGTCGGCCAGCTTCATGGGGGTCACGAGGGGATTATACCGATCGGGTGGGCCTTGACCCACGCAACCACGCGGCGACCAGACCGAGCCGACCCACCAGACTCGCCGACTCACCAGATCCGTGCGACCCACGCGCCTCGACGCCCGGCCGAAGCCTTCGTGCTCCGGTGTCGGACCGACGCGACCCGCGCACCTTGGCGCTCGGCTGAAGATCCTGTGAAGAAATACGACGTTCAACGCAGAACTCGCAGAACACGCAGCAAAAACCTAAGCATTTTTCTCTGCGGGTTCAGCGGTTTCTGCGTTGTACGTGATTTCTTCACACGCTCTGAAGCCTTCGCGCTCCGGTGTCGGACCCACCCGACCCACCCGACCTACGCGACCTACGTGTGACCTACGCGACTGATTCCGTGGCGCCGCGGTGCGTATGGTGTGCCGTCTTGTGCTGACAGGACGCGGCGACGAACGCGGCGAACAGCGGGTGCGGACGCGTCGGCTTGGATTTGAATTCCGGGTGGAACTGCACCGCGAGATACCACGGATGGCCGGGGAGTTCGGCGATCTCGACGAACTTCCCGTCCGGCGACCGTCCCGAGATTTTGAGCCCATGCTCGCTGAGCGTCCGTTCGTAGATGCAGTTGAACTCGTAACGGTGGCGGTGACGCTCGTGAATCAGGTTCGAGCCGTAGACGCGCTGGGCGAGCGAGCCGGGTGCCAGCTCGCATGGGTAGCTCCCCAGACGCATCGTGCCGCCGAGATCATCCACGCCCAGCAGATCGCGCAGCTTGTAGATGACCTTGACGGACGCATCGGGGTTGCACTCCGTGGAATCGGCGTCGGCCAGGCCTGCGACGTTGCGCGCGTACTCCACGGTCGCCCACTGGAAGCCATAGCAGATGCCGAAGTAGGGAATGCGGCGCTCGCGCGCGACCTGCGCGGCTCTCATCATCCCGCGCGTGCCGCGGTTGCCGAATCCTCCCGGCACGAGGATGCCATCCGCATCGTCGAGCAGCGACCGGGTGTCGGGCTCTTCGAGCGCTTCGGCTTCAATCCATTTGATGTTGACCTTGACGCGATGTGCGATCCCGCCGTGATACAACGCCTCGTTGAGGCTCTTGTACGAATCCTCGTACCCGACGTATTTGCCGACGACGTGAATCGTGATGTCGTCGACCGGATTCCTGATGCGGCCGACGAGATCCTCCCACGGCTGGATCCGGCGTTCGGTCTGCGGCAGCCGCAGGTACTTCAGAACGATCCGGTCGAGACCCTCGGCGGCGAGCACGATCGGGACTTCGTAGATCGTCGAGACGTCCTTCGCCGTGATTACGGCTTCTTCGTCCACGTCGCAGAACAGCGCGATCTTCCGCTTGATGTCCGAGTCGAGGAAGCGGTCGGTGCGGCAGAGCAGGATGTCGGGCTGAATGCCGATCGATCGCAGATCCCGCACGCTGTGCTGCGTCGGCTTGGTCTTGAGCTCGCCGGCGGCGCCGATGAACGGGACCAGCGTCAGGTGGACGTAGATCGAGTTGTCGCGGCCGATGTCCTGCCGGAACTGACGGATGGCTTCGAGGAACGGCAGGCTCTCGATGTCGCCGACCGTGCCCCCGATTTCAACCAGCACGATGTCGGCGTCGTCGGACACGGCGCGAATCGCGTCCTTGATCTCGTTCGTGATGTGTGGAATCACCTGGACGGTGCGGCCGAGGTAGTCGCCCCGGCGTTCTTTCTGGATGACGCTCTGATACACCTTGCCGGTCGTCCAGTTCGAGTCCTTCGTCGTCACCGTATTCGTGAAGCGTTCGTAGTGCCCCAGATCGAGGTCCGTCTCGGCCCCGTCGTCGGTCACGTACACTTCGCCGTGCTGATAGGGGCTCATCGTGCCCGGATCGACGTTGATGTACGGATCGAACTTCTGCATCGTGACCTTGTAGCCGTGGCCCTCGAGCAGGCAGCCGATGCTGGCGGCGGCGAGCCCCTTGCCGAGCGAGGACACCACGCCGCCGGTGATGAAGATGTACTTCGGGGTCTGTCGGTCTGTCATGATCCTTCCGTGATCTAACTCGACGCCGGCATCGTCAGGAGACGGCGTACCTGTTCAAGGTCCTCGGGTGTGTCGACGCCGAACGATTCGTACTCCGTTTCGACGGCTTTGATGCGGATGCCATGTTCGAGGGCCCGCAATTGCTCGAGCGATTCCGCCCGCTCGAGTGGCGTCGGCTCGAGGGCGGCGAGCACCAGCAGCGCGCTGCGGCGATAGGCGTAGAGGCCGATGTGTCTATAAAGGGGGGGCCAGCCGCCGGGCGGATTCCGGACGTAGGGGATCGGCGACCGCGAAAAATACAGCGCAAAGCCGGCCCGATCGATGACCACTTTCGTGACGTTGGGATTGCTCAGTTCGGCAAGGTCGTGGATGCGGCGAAACAGCGTCGTGATCTGCAGGGAGCGATCGCTGGCGAAGGGCGCGACCAGCTCGTCAATGGAGCGCGGATCGAGCAGCGGCTCGTCCCCCTGCACGTTGACGACGATGTCGCAGTCGAGCGACGCGGCGACTTCCGCCAGGCGATCCGTGCCTGTCGTGTGCGTCGCCCTGGTCAGCCGGGCCTTGCCGCCGAAATCATGCACACGCGTCGCGATGCGGAGATCGTCGGTCGCCACGATGACTTCCGACAGGATCCGCGACGCCGCCACGCGACGGTACACGTGCTCGATCATCGGCCGGCCGTCGAGGTCGGCGAGCGCTTTACCGGGAAGCCGCGTCGAAGCGTATCGGGCGGGGATGAGGGCGACGATGGTTGGCGGAGGGACCGAATCGACTTTTGAACCAGTCGATGCAGGGTGCACGACGAATAATAGCACACCCTCCAAAATGGTCGTGCTACGATCCGCGAGATACGCATGAACAGGAATCGGACGGCGATGATCGTCGCTGGAGCCGCGTTGCTCGCATGGCTCGCGGGCGCGGCGACGTCGAATCATGCGATTCCGGCGTCGGCGGTCGTCGAGCCGCGCGTGATCGAATCGCGCGGCGCCGAGCTCGCCGACGAGATCGCGAGGCTGCACGAACGGTTGCGGCCGGTTGCCACGCCGCGTCGTCCCGCAAGAAATCTGTTCGCGTACCGCGCTGCGCCCGCAACGGCGCCGACCGCTCCGGCGCCGACACCCGCGCTCACCGCGGCGCCCGCTCCCGTGCCTCTCTCGCTGCCAGCCTTGAAGCTCGCCGGCATCGCCGAGGACAACGGCGCCGACGGTCCCGAGCGCACCGCCTTCATCTCCGGTGAGGGACAGCTCTTCATGGTCAAGGAAGGCGAGACCGTCACCCAGCGCTACCGCGTGACGAAAATCTCCGCCGATGTCGTCGAGCTGATCGATCTCACGGACGACACCCTCCGCAGGCTCGCACTCAGATAGGTAGCTTCGCCGGGCAGGTGGCTTCGCCAGCAAGTCTGAAGTTCGAAGTCTGAAGTCTGGCGCAGGCCCCTTACTCTTTCAGACTTGAGACTTCAGACTTCAGACTTTCAAGTGTCCATCGCCATCATCATCAATCCGATTTCGGGAGGCGCGCGTCCTGATGTCGCACGTGCGAGGGCGCAGGTCGCGCTCGCCGTGGTCCACGCGCAGGGCGATCCGGCCGAAGTCTTCGTGACCGAAGGCGTGGGTCACGCCCGCGAGCTGACGAAGGCGGCTGTCCGGCGGGGCGCCCGTCTCGTGATGGCGTGGGGCGGAGACGGCACGATCAACGAGGTCGCATCCGCGCTCATCTTCGGCGAGGTGCCGCTGGGCATTATCCCCGCCGGCTCCGGGAATGGCCTTGCGCGCGAGCTCGGGGTCCATTCACGGCCCGAGCGCGCCATCGCCGATGCGCTCGCAGCCGAGCCGCGTCCGATGGACGTGGGCGAAATCGACGGCCGGTTCTTCGTGAACGTCGCCGGCATCGGCCTCGACGCGCACGTCGCGTCCCGATTCAGTGGCGCTCGCCGCCGCGGGTTCGTGGGCTACGCGGGCCTGACGGCGCGTGCGCTCGCGACCTACGTCCCCTCCCACTATCGGATCACGAGCGGCGGCGCGCAGAGAGAGGTCCGCGCCGTCCTGATCTCGATCGCCAACTCGGCGCAGTTCGGGAATGGCGCGCGCATCGCGCCCGGTGCGCTCGTGGACGATGGCGTGCTCGATCTCGTCGTGATCGAGGAGCGATCCCGCATCGCGACGCTCTGCCACCTGCCCCGGTTGTTCAATGGGACCGTTCAGCGAATTCCCGGCTGTACGCTTCGGCGGATTCGCGAGGCCACCATCGAGGCCGGCCAGCCGATGACGTTCCACGTCGACGGGGAGCCGGTGCAGGGGGGAACGCGCGTGCGCGCCCGCGTTCACCCGGGCGCGCTGCGGGTGGCCGTCAAGTCATTTGGAATTAGGAATTAGGAATTTGGAATTCGTGCACGCATTCCACAGCATTCCGCAGCATTCCGCAGCATTCCGCAGCATTCCAAATTCCAAATTCCAAATTCCTAATTCGAGAGTCGTACCACCCACGCCTCGCGGATCGCCGGAACCCTGCGCAGTTCGTCCACGGCCCGATCGAGGGTCTCGGGCGCGGTCAAGTCCTCGTCGACGTTCACGACACCGATCGCCCCCTTCTCGCCGCGCCCCAGCGCGAAGCTGGCGATGTTCACGTTGTGGCGGCCGAGGATTGTCCCCACCTCGCCGATGACGCCCGGCTGATCGTCGTTCGAGATGAGCAACATCGTACCGCCGAGTGGTGCTTCCACGTCTACGCTCCGGACGGAGACGAGCCGCGGGCTGTTTGGTTCGAACACCGTGCCCTCCACCCAGCGGTCGCCGGAGTCGGTGCGCAGCTTGATCGAGACCAGGCTCGTGAAGTGCCGCGGCCGCGAGCTTCGCGACTCGACGATCTCGATGCCGCGCTGGCGGGCAACGGCGCGCGCGTTCACGATGGAGACGCCGCTCGAAAGAATCGGCCGCAGGACGCCGGCGGCGGCGCTCGCCGCGAGGACGTCGACGCCGCGAACGTCGACGAGCGCGCCGTAGTACCGGACACCGAGCTCCTCGATGCGCGCCGCCCCCATCTGCGCCGCGAGTGCCCCCAGCTGATCCGCCAGGCGAATCCAGGGCTGGAGCTGCTGCAGCTCGTCGTGAGGAATCGACGGGAAATTCACAGCGTTGCGTACCATGCCGTCGC
Organism: Acidobacteriota bacterium; assembly: GCA_003222535.1. Classification (GTDB taxonomy): domain Bacteria; phylum Acidobacteriota; class Vicinamibacteria; order Vicinamibacterales; family CAVVIG01; genus QHWJ01. The sequence goes on from QHWJ01000357.1 coordinate 19,026, forward strand.
GAAGGAAGTCGCGGACCGTCGCGGCGGTTTCGATGCCGACCAGCTCCTGCGCTTCCTCCGTCGACGCCGCGATGTGCGGCGTCGCGATCACCTGAGGCAGTTGGGCGAGCGACCAATCGGCCGGCGGTTCAGTTTCGAATACGTCGAGCGCGGCGGCGGCGACGACACCCTTGTCAATGGCGCGGCGAAGCGCCGCTTCGTCGATCAACTCGCCCCGCGCCGTATTGATCAGTCGGATGCCGGGCTTGCACCGGGAAAAACGCGCGTCGTTGAACAAGTGCCTGGTTTCCGGCGTGGACGGCACATGCAAGGTAATGTAATCCGCCCTCGCGCACACATCGTCGATCGACATCAGCTCGACGCCGAGCCCGGCCGCGATCTCCTTCGAGATGTACGGATCGTGCGCGACGAGGCGCATGCCGAATGGCCGCGCGCGCAGCGCGACTTCCTGGCCGATGCGCCCCAACCCGGCGATACCCAGCGTCTTGCCGCGCAACTCGGTGCCGAGAAAACGCTTCTTCTCCCAGCGCCCCTCTTTCATCGCGCGATCCGCAGCCGGAACCGAGCGAGCCAGCCCGAGCATAAGGGCGCACGCATGCTCGGCCACGCTGATGCTGTTCGCGCCGGGCGCGTTGACGACGAGGATGCCTCGCTCACTGGCGGCGGCCACATCGACGTTGTCCACGCCGGTCCCGGCGCGCGCGATGACGCGCAGCTTTGGCGCCGCGTCCATCAGCCGCGCGTCGACTGTCGTCGCGCTGCGGACGAGCAGCCCGTCAGCATCCGCGAGATCGGCGGCGAGGGCCGCCGGCGTACGCCCTGGGCGCGCGTCCACCACCCAGCCCGGCTCCGCTCGGATCAGCTCCAGCGCCGAGGCTGGCAGGTCGTCGGCGACAACAATTCGCATGAGGCCTGGTAGGTCAGCTAGGTCACGTAGGTCTGGTAGGTATGGTGGATCATGCAGGCCAGGTGGGGAAGCGCGCAAACCCACTGACCTGACCCACGTGACCTACCTGGCCCACCCAACCCACCAGACCCACGCGACCGAAGTGGGGTTGGTTCACCAACGTCGCATTTGACGGGCCGTCATCTTCCGGAACGCTCTCATCCCGGTGCCTTTGACGCCGGCTCGGATGACCGCGAACATTTCGCCGTCCGTCGAACCGTCCTCCAGTCGACGTCGGTCAGGCAGGACGGCTTCGACTTCTGCACGATAGCGAGTCGCGCGTCGCGGATTGCAAAACGTATCGTTCGACTCTCCCGCGGTCCTGTAAGTATAATCCGTGAGTTTTGGTCGCTGGTGGCGGCCGAACGTGTCGACTCGCCCTACTGTGGTGCAAACCGCTAGAACGTTCGGAACTCCGCATCACAACGGCGTAAACGCGATGCCTTTTCCACAGACTTTTCCACAGCGTTCGCGGAAATCTTCCGCGACCGGCAGGTGATCTGACCGAAAGCTCCAGAAGATTATGCCGAACTTCACTACGCTGAAACCTCCGACAAGCGGTACGCCGATCTCGCGCAAGAACGGGCAACTCGTCGTGCCCGCCGATCCGATCATTCCGTTCATCGAAGGCGACGGCACCGGTCCGGACATCTGGCGCGCGAGCGCCCGCGTGTTCGACGCCGCCGTGTCGCAGGCGTTCGGCGGGAAGCGCCGTCTTGCGTGGTTCGAGGTCCTCGCGGGCGAGAAAGCCAAGAACATGACCGGCGAGTGGCTGCCCATCGATACTGTTGAGGCGGTCAGGGCCTACAAAGTCGCCATCAAAGGTCCGTTGACGACGCCGGTGGGCGGGGGCATCCGCAGTCTGAACGTGACGATGCGTCAAGTGCTCGACCTGTTTGCGTGTATCCGTCCGGTCCGCTACTTCGACGGTACGCCGGCGCCGGTCACGCATCCCGAACGGATGGACGTCGTCATCTTCCGCGAAAACACGGAAGACGTGTACGCGGGCATCGAGTTTGCCAGGGGCACGCCGCAGGCCGAGCGGCTCATCGAATTCCTGGCCAAGGAGATGGGAAAGCGGATCGCGCCCGATTCCGGCATTGGCATCAAACCGATGTCCGAAACGGGAACGAAACGGCTCGTCCGGATGGCGATTCAATACGCGCTTGCCAACAACCGGAAGACCGTCACGATTGTGCACAAGGGCAACATCATGAAGTTCACGGAGGGCGCGTTTCGTGACTGGGGCTACGAGATCGCCAAGGCGGAATTCCGCGATCAGATCGTGACGGAAGAGGAAGTGGGGCAGGGGGCGCCGCGGGAGGGCAAGCTCCTCATCAACGATCGGATTGCCGACAGCGTTTTTCAGCAGATCCTCACCAGGACGTCGGATTACGACGTCTTCGCGACGCCCAACCTGAACGGCGACTACCTCTCCGACGCCTGCGCGGCGCAGGTCGGCGGCCTCGGGATGGCGCCGGGTGCGAACGTCGGGGACGAGATTGCGTTCTTCGAGGCGACGCACGGCACCGCGCCGAAATATGCGGACCAGGACGTCATCAACCCAAGCTCGGTGGTCCTGTCAGGCGTGATGATGCTGAACTACCTGGGCTGGAAGGAAGCGGGCGCGCTGATCGAACAGGGGCTCGCGAAGACGATCAGTCAGAAAAAGGTGACCTACGACCTCGCGCGGCAGATGACGGGCGCGACCGAGTTGAAGACGTCCGAGTTCGCGGATGCGATCATCGGGAACATGTAGACCTCAAGGACACAAAGGAAACCAAGGACACAAAGGAAAGGCCACCACGCTGGCGTTCTGAGGGGGCTTGGACTGTATGAATCGTAAAGTCACCGTCGTGGGTGGGGCCGGCAATGTCGGGGCCACAGTGGCCCGGGGCGTCGCGGACAAGCAGCTTGCCGACGTCGTCGTCGTCGACATCGCCGACCAGAAGGCGGCGGGCGTGGCGCTCGATATCTTCGAGGCGTGCCCGGTCTACGGATCGGACGCCCGGGTGATGGGGACCGGCGACTACGCTGAAAGCGCCAGCTCCGACATCGTCGTGATTACGTCCGGCGTGCCGCGAAAGCCGGGCATGAGCCGCGACGACCTGCTCAACGTGAACTACAAAATCATGCAGGCGGTGACCGAGCAGGTCGTGAAGCACTCACCGAACTGCATCATTATTCCGGTCGCCAACCCGCTCGACGCAATGGCGCAGGCGATCTACAAGCTGTCGAAGTTCCCGCGGGAACGCGTCATCGGCATGGCGGGCGTGCTCGACTCGGCCCGCATGCGCTCGTTCATCGCCAGGGAGCTCAACGTTTCGGTGGAGAACGTTCACGCGTTCGTGCTCGGCGGCCACGGCGACACGATGGTGCCGCTGCCCCGCTACTCGACAGTCGCCGGCATTCCGATCACGGATCTCATGGACAAGGCGACGATCGAGCGGATCTGCGCGCGGACGGCGCGCGGCGGCCTCGAGATCACCGAGATGGTCGGCACCAGCGCCTGGTACGCACCGGGCGCGTCGGCGGTCGAGATGGTGGAGGCGATCCTGCTCGACAAGAAAAAGATCCTGCCGTGCTCTGCGTTCCTGCAGGGAGAGTACGGTGTCCGGGACCTGTTCGTCGGCGTGCCTTGCAAGCTCGGCGCACGCGGGCTCGACGAGATCATCGAGATCAAGCTGACGCCGGACGAGGACGCGGCGTTCAAGAAATCGGCGGCAGCGGTCAAGGAGCTGGTTGGGGTGTTAGGCGTATAAAGCCAAAAAGTAAAAGGCAGAGCGATGAACGACCCCGATCTCGTCGTCGTCCACAGATTCAACACCAGCGAGGAAGCGGAGCTCGCGAAGAGCGCGCTCGAGGCCGCGGGTATTGACGCCATGGTCCGCAGGGACAACGGTGGTGGGATGCAGCCAGCGCTCAGTTGGGCAGGCGCTGGCGTCGAAGTGATCGTCCGTGCGGAGGATACGCAGGCGGCGCGCGACGTGCTCGATATCCCGGCGAAACAAGCGTGAGCGCTTCGGACGCGCGCATCACGGATTACGACAGCATCGCCGACCGGTTCGACAAGCGTCTCCAGTCTCTGAGCCCCAGCCCCTAAGTCCCCAGTCCCCCCGCCTTCGCTCGTCGCAATTTCATCGAGCTACAGCGGGCCCGTCCGAAGCGCCTCAGGCGCGAAGGCGGGCAGTCCCCAGCCACCAGTCAGACGTCGAGCGGTGTCCTGCCGATAAGGATTGTCGTGGCGGCTGAGGAAGAAGAGACACGCACCCGTGTCGCCGGGTAGACGCTCCGACTCCTCAAGAGTTTTCCCCACTCGACTTTTCATTCGAGTTCCTGGTGAGGTACCGCTCTGGTGCAACGCTTGCTACACCTGTTTCAAAACATGAGACATCCGGCTAGAGCCGGACCACGGTCCAGCTGAAGGCGGACCCCACAGCCGTTCTGAGGAAGCAGCATGCAGACAACGCTTCGATGGATCTGGATCCTGGTGTGTGTCGTGACGGCGTCGACGTCCCGGGCTCAACAGGCGCCTTTGAGCATCGTCAACGCGCAGCCAGCCGGCGAGATTGCCGCTCTGGCTCAGGCGGCCGAAATCCGCGTGCGCTTTTCCGAGGCCATGGTGCCCATCGGGCGCATCCCTGACGAGGTGACCGCGCCGTTTTTCTCGATCAGGCCCGCGGTCGCGGGGTCGTTCCGATGGGCCGGACCGACGATTCTGGTGTTCACGCCGGACGCGAAAACACCGCTGCCCAACGCCACGCGCTACGACGTGACGATCGACGCGAGCGCGACGGCGGTCAGCGGACGGAAGCTGTCGCGCGGCTACACGTTCACCTTCACCACGCCGACGGTCCGCCTGCTGCAAACGCAGTGGTATCGCGCGAACGGCCGGTACGATCAACCCGCGATCCTCGCGCTCCGCTTCAACCAGGCGGTGCGCCCGGCCGATGTGCTGGCGCACGCGGCCGCGCGTTACGAACGCCACGAGTGGGAGCGGCCCGGCCTGACGGCCACCGAGCGGGCGCGCATGGGCGCGGCCGATGCCGCGCGCTTCGACGCGAAAGTTCTTGCGACGGCCGCGGTCGCGGCGTCTCAGGCGCCGATACCGCTTCTGCTCGCGGCGGACTGGGACAAACGACGCTTCGTCCCGGCGCCGAATCTCGTGGTGCTTCAGACCGTGTCCGCGCCGGCGACCGACGGATGGCTGAGGCTCGCGCTCGACGCGCGCCTGCCGGCGGTCGAGGGCCGCGCCACGCCGCCCGCCGAGCAGAGCCACGTCGTCTACCTCGATCGCACGTTCTTCGTGCACGGGTTCTACTGCCACAACGAGTGCGACGCGGACGGCTACAACACGGCGAGGCTGGCAACCGAGGTTCGGCTGGACGCGCTGCGCCGCGCGGCCACGGTGCGCGACATCACGAACCGGGTGCAGGAATCGGCGGTGCGCCCGCTCGCGACCCCGCGCGAAACGTTCCGCAGCCGGCAGGAAACGGTGAGGTCGTTCACGTTCGAGGATCTCGGCTTCGATCGGCAGGCGCCCGCGCGGACCTGGGCCGTCACGATTGACGGAGGCCTGTCGGCGATCGACGGCCAGACGCTCGGCTACGCCTGGACGGGCGTCGTCGAGAACTGGCACGACCGGGCGTTCGCGAGCTTCGGCGACGGGCACGGCGTGTGGGAAACCGGCGGAGGCGCGCTGCCGTTCCACGCGCGCAATTTCACGGAGGTCCGTCAGTGGACGCAAGCGCTGGCCCCCGACCAGCTGATGCCCACGATTCGGCAGCTCACCGATCTCCGCTTCCGGGCGTCGCCGCCCGGAGCCGGAACGCGCCGGCCGCTCGGCGTCACGGCCGACCAGATCCAGTCGCACGGTTTGAATCTGGCGAGCGTCGTCGAGCCGTCAGGCACGGGCCTCGTGTGGGCCGCCGTCCAACCCGGCCAGCCGATCGCGCGCGCGCATACCTATGGGGAAGAAACCACGCCGGTCGCCTCGGTTGTGCAGGTGACGAACCTGGGCATCACCGTCAAGGACAGCCCGCAGAACACCCTGGCGTTCGTGACGCGCCTCGACACGGGTGCGCCGGTCGGCGGCGCCGACGTGTCGATCATCCGGCTGGACAACAGCGTGGCGTGGTCGGGCCGCACAAACGATCAAGGCGTCGCGCTGGCGCCGGCGCTTCGGCTTCGCGACGACCGGCACTGGTGGAAACTCGCCTTCATCGTCACGGCCGCGAAGGATGGCGACCTGGCGTACGTCGGCAGCGATTGGAACGAGGGCATCGAACCCTTCGCGTTTGGCGCTCGCTTTGACCTGAACGAGTCGCGTCCGCTGCTCCGGGGCACGGTCTTCAGCGATCGCGGCGTCTACAAGCTGGGGGAGGAGGTGCATTTCAAGGCGATCCTGCGCCGCGACCTACCGGCGGGGATCCAGTTGATTGCAAGCGGGTCTCCGCTCTACATCGTCGTTCGCGACAGCCGCGACAAGATCATCGAACAACGAGCCGTCACGATGACGCCGTGGAGCGCGACCGAATGGGTGACGCGGCTGCCGGCCGATGGGGCACTCGGCGATTACCAGGTCGCTGTCAGCCTCGACAAAAAGGCGCTCGATCCCGAGACGCCGCGGCCCGAGGACGCCGACGGCCAGGATGAGCCGCCGTCGACGAAGATCGTCCGGGGCAGTTTCCTCGTCGCCGCGTATCGGCGGCCCGAGTTCCGTGTCGACGCGAGCCTGGCCGGCGATTCCGCGCTCGCCGGCTCTCCTCTCAAGGGCCTCGTCTCCGCGCGCTATCTGTTCGGGGCGACGATGGGCAACCGGCCGGTCGCGTGGAGCTATTCGAGGTCGCCGGTGTTTCAGGCGCCGCTCGCGGTGGTGAGCAGGTTCCCGGGCGATCGGTTCGTGTTCGTCGGCTGCTGCGAAGACGGCTACCGAAACGAGTCCGGTCAGATCGCGTCGCAGACGGCCACGCTCGATGCGCGCGGGCAGCTCGCGCTCGATCTCGACACGCGGCCCAGCGACGGCGTGCCCTATCGGTACACGTTCGAAGGCGACGTCGAGGATGTCTCGCGCCAGCACATCGCCGGCAACGCGACCTTCGTCGTGCATCCGGCGCCCTGGTACATCGGGCTGCAGCGGCCGCCGATGTTCGTGGATCAGAAGGATGGGCTGAGCACGGCGGTGGTGGCGGTCACACCAGACGGCGCGCCGGTCTCCGGCGTGAAGGTGGACGTCGCGCTGGTGGAGGTGCAGTGGCACAGCGTGCGCCGCGCCGAAGGCAACGGGTTCTACACCTGGGACACCGAGCGGAAGGAGGTCGAGCGAGGCCATTTCACGGTGACCACGGGCACCGACCCGGTGCCGCTCGCTGTCCCACTCCCGACCGGCGGCTCGTTCACCGTTCGCGCAACGGCGCGGGATGGCGCGTACACGTCGTCGACGCGCCTGCCGTTTTACGCGATCGGATCGGGTTACACCGCCTGGGCGCGGTACGACCACAACCGCGTGGATCTGGTACCCGAGCGCGAGACGTACAAGCCGGGCGAGACGGCGCGGCTGATGATCCAGTCCCCGTGGGAGGGCGCCACGGCGTTGCTGACCGTCGAGCGCGAGGGCATCCGGTCGCATTCCACCTTTGCGTTGACCTCGACGCAGCAGACCGTCTCGGTGCCGATCACGGCCGCCGACATCCCCAACCTCTTCGTCTCCGTCGTCCTCGTCAAGGGACGTACCAGGGCGGACGGCACCGACAGCGATACGAGCGATCCAGGCAAGCCGGCGTTTCGCGTGGGCTACGCGAAGCTCGCTGTTGAAGATGCCTCGAAGCGGCTCTCGGTCACCGTGAAAGCGGACAGGAACGAGTACCGCCCGGCGGGATCGGCCAAGGTCGACGTGCAGGTGCGGGACGCGCAGGGACTGCCGGCGTCGAGCGAAGTGACGCTGTGGGCCGTCGACTACGGCGTGCTCTCGCTGACCGGTTACCGTACGCCGGACGTGCTCGGCTCGGTGTACGTGCCGAAGGCCCTGCAGGTGATGAACACCGACAACCGCCAGCGGATCATCAGCCGTCGCGTGCTCACGCCCAAAGGCAGCACAAATGGCGGCGGAGGCGGCGCCGAGAGCGGGGTCGGCCAGTTGCGCAAGGACTTCCGCGTGCTGGCGTTCTGGCTGGGATCGGTGACGACCGACGTGCGTGGCCACGCCGCGGTTGACGTCAAGCTGCCCGAATCGCTGACGACGTACCGCATCATGGCGGTCGGCGGCGACAAGACCTCGCGATTCGGCTCGGGCGAAAGCGAAGTCCGGATCAACAAGCCGGTGGTGCTGAAGGCGGCGTTTCCGCGCTTCATGTCGCGCGGCGACACAGCGTTCTTCGGGTCCGTCGTGACGAGCCAGTTGAAGGTGCCGGGCGCCGCCGTCGTCACGATGCGCAGCCTCGATCCGGAGGTCCTGCGAATCACTGGCGAGACCCGTCGCGTCGTCCAGATCGGCGCGGGCGCGTCGAGCGAAGTCCGGTTCGATGTCGTCGCTGCCGCAGTCGGTCGAGCTCGCGTGCAGACGACCGTGCGGCTCGGCGACCAGAGCGACGCGTTCGAGGAGACCATTCCGGTCGACGTCACCGTTGCGCCCGAGACGGTGGCCGCCTACGGCGAGGCGTCCCCGGATTCCAGGCAGCCGTTCGTGATGCCGGCCGGCATCGTGCCGGGCGTCGGCGGCCTGCATCTCGAGGTCGCGTCGACCGCCCTCGTCGGCCTCGGCGAAGGCGCACGCTACGTCGTCGAATACCCGTATGGCTGCGCAGAGCAGCGCGCCTCGCGCGCGTTCGTCCTGGCTGTCGCGTCCGATCTTGGCGACGCGTTCCATCTGCCGGGGATCGACGTCAAGGATCTCCGGCCGCGCGTGCAGACGTCGCTCGGCGAGCTGGAGAAATTCCAGTGCCCGTCCGGCGGATTCGCTTTCTGGCCGGGCGAATGCCGGTTCGTGTCGCCCTATCTCACCAGCTACGTCCTGCATGTGTATCAGACGGCGGCGTCGCTGAAGTACAACGTCGACCCCGCCATGATGGAGCGCGGGTACGAGTACCTGCGGCGAGAGCTCGCAGACGAGCAACCGGCCAACGAAGGCTGGTGGCCCGCTTACACCGCGTGGGAGGCATTCGCGGTGAAGGTGCTCGTCGAGGGCGGGCGGAATCAGGACTCCAACATCACCCGTCTGTACGGCTATCTCGATCGCATGCCTGTCTTCGCGATCGCGTACCTGCGCGACGCCATGGACGGGAAAGGCGAGTCCGGCGCGCGGCCGGCGGAGCTTCGGCGGCGCATGGACAATTCGATGCTGCCGGAAGCGGGCTCGATTCATGTCGAGGAGCTCGCGGATCCGTACCTCCTGTACTTCTGGAATTCCAACGTGCGCTCGACGGCCATTGCGCTGAACACGCTGGTGCGCGCAGGCGAGCCCCAGACCGTTGTCACCGGGCTGGTGCGGTGGCTGATGGCGGCGCGCAAGAACGGTCGCTGGGGCAACACCCAGGAGAACGCCATCGCCATGCAGGCGCTCGTGAACTACTACCGCAAGTACGAGAGCCTGGCGCCGAACTTCACGGCGACGATCAAGCTGGGGACACAGGATCTGCTTCGCGAGACCTTCAAGGGCCGGTCGACGGACGCGGCGACGAAGGATGTGCCGATGGCCGAGCTCGCGCGGCGCGCGTCGACGGCCAGCGACCTGACCGTCCGCCGCGATGGTGAGGGGACCGCCTTCTACGTCGCGCGGCTGACTTACGCGCCCGATGCCGCCATCCTGACAGCGCGCGACAACGGGTTCCACATTCAACGCCAGTACGCCCCGATGAGCGCCGGCCGCGTCGGTCCGGCCGCCACCAGCTTCGGCGCCGGCGATCTGGTTCGCGTCACGCTGTCGTTCGATTTGCCGAAGGAGCGACGGTTCGTCGCCGTCACCGATCCGGTGCCCGCGGGGTTCGAGCCGGTCGAATCCTGGTTCGCCACGACGGCATCGGATCTGGCCAGGGCGACCGATCAGCAGGATGAGGGGGAACGTCCCAGATGGGACGACATCTGGCGCCGGGGCACATTCGACCACGTCGAGCGGCATGACGACCGCGTCCTGCTGTTCGCGACGCGGCTGAGCGAAGGACACCACGAGTTTTCGTACATCGTGCGGGCGACGACAGCCGGAGCATTCCAGGCGGCCCCGGCGCGCGCGGAGGAGATGTACGAACCGGACGTGTCCGGCCGGACCGCGACGCTGGCGATCGAGGTGAGGCGATGAACATTTGGTCGCGTTGGTCGGACACCGGAGCGCGAAGGCTCCAGCCGAGCGTCAAGTCGCTTGGGTCGTGTGGTCTGACACCGGAGCGCGAAGGCTTCAGCCGCGGTTAGGCTTCGTCATCCTCATTGCGGTGAGCGCGGCCGGCGTGTGGGTCCGCGTCGGGCCGCTTCCTGACGGCCTGCTGGACCTTCACAACGCCGAGTCGACGGAGGTTGTCGATCGGCATGGCGAGCTCTTGTACGAGGCTCGTTCAGACGGAGGGGGCCGTGCGTCGTGGATCGCGCCGTCCAGCCTGCCGCAGGCGCTCGTGGATGCGACGATCGCGGCCGAAGATCACCGGTTCTTTAGTCATCCGGGGCTCGACCCGATCGCGATCGGGCGGGCGGCCGTGCGCGACCTGCGGCGTCGGCGCGCGCTCGAGGGCGGATCGACCATCACACAGCAGGTGGCGAAACTGTTGCTCGCACGGCGCGCCGCTCCCGGTGCCCGCCGCACGGTGGCGACGAAGCTGCGTGAGGCTGTCGTCGCGCTCCGGCTCGAGCACCGCCTGAGCAAGCGCGAGATTCTGGCGCTGTATCTGAACCTCGCACCGTACGGGAATCAGCTGACGGGCGCCGGGCGGGCGAGCCGTGCCTATTTCGGGCAGCCGCCATCGCTGCTCACGTCGGCGCAGGCCGCGTTTCTCGCGGCGCTGCCTCAGCGTCCGTCCACGTATAACCCCTATCGGGACGCGACGCGTGCGCGCCGCCGCCAGGAGCGCGTCATTGCGCGGATGGGCGTCGTCGGCGCGCTCAACCCGGATCGCGTGCGCGAAGCGATGGACGAACGTCTCGCGCTCGCGCACGAGCCCGCCGTCTTCATCGCGCCGCATTTCGTCGAGCGCGTCCTGGCGACCCTGAACGGGTCGCCCTACGGCGATAAAAAAGGGTCGCCCGACGGCGATACAAGCGGCGCGAGTCGTCCGCGCCGCGTCCAGACCACACTCGACGCCGGGCTGCAGCGCGACGTCGAGGGCATCATCCGCGTCGAGCGTCCGGCGCTCGAGCGACACGGCGCGCACAACGTCGCCGCCGTCGTGCTCGACAACGCGTCTGGCGAATGGCTCGCGTGGGAAGGGAGCGGCGACTATTCGGACACCGCGCACGGCGGCGCGATCGACGGTGCGATCGCGCCGCGACAGCCCGGCTCGGCGCTGAAGCCGTTCACCTATGCGCTCGCGTTCGAAAGCGGAGCGTCGCCGGCTACGGTGCTGCCCGACGTGGCCTCGTACTTTCCAACCGCCCAGGACGGCGTGTTGTACAGCCCTCGCAACTACGACGGGCAATTCCGCGGGCCGCTGCTGGCCCGGCGCGCACTGGCCGGTTCCCAGAACGTGCCCGCGGTCGCGCTGGCGTCGCGCGTCGGCGTCCCGGCCCTTCTGCGTTTCCTGCGCGGCGCCGGCTTCACGACGTTCGACAAGACCGCCGCGTACTACGGCCTGGGCGTGACCCTCGGCGACGCCGAGGTCCGTCTCGACGAGATCGTGCCGGCGTATGCGGCGTTCGCGCGCGGCGGTGTCGCGATTTACCCGACGGCCGTGCGCGGGCTGGGGCGGGCCCTCGAAGAGAGGCTGGTCTCCGCGCGCACGGCCTTCTGGATTACGGACATTCTGTCCGACGACGACGCGCGTGCTTACGCGTTCGGCCGGGGCGGCAGCCTCGAATTCCCGTTTGCTGTTGCGGCGAAGACGGGCACCTCGCAGGCGTACCACGACAACTGGGCGATCGGCTACACGCGTGCGGTGACGGTCGGCGTATGGGTCGGCAACTTCGATCGGACGCCGCTCGTCGGTTCATCGGGCGTGACCGGCGCCGGCCCGATCTTCCACGCGATCATGCTCGCGGCGATGCATCGCGTGGCCGGCCTTCCGCCCTCGTCCGCCGCCGCGGCGACCGTGGCGCAGCCCGAGGCCACCGAACGGCGCCGCATCTGCGCGCTGTCGGGCATGGCCGCCTCTCCCTGGTGTCCGGCCACGTCCGACGAATGGCTTCCGGCTGAAGCAGGCGACGGAGGATGCGCATGGCATCGGCCGACGCCTCGAGGCGTGGTGGTGGATTGGCCGGCCGAGTATCGCGCGTGGGCCTCGACCGAGCGTGTGCTCGATCGGGTGGTCGCGGGTGGAGGTCCGCCGAAGCGTTCCGCGAAGGCGGAAGCCGGACCCCGCCTGGCGCGAGTCGTGCCGCGCGTCGAACGGGATGTCGCGTCGGCTGGAGCCGGACGCCACGAAGCCGCCGCCATGGAGTTGCGCGTGGTGAGTCCGCCGGACGGCGCCGTCTATCTGGTCGATCCGACTTTGCGACGTGAGTTTCAGACCATCGGTCTCCGCGCGACATCCGCTGCGAGCACGCGCATCGAGTGGCGCGTCGACGGCTCGCCGGTCGGCACGAGCGAAGAGAACGCGGCGCTCGACTGGCCCTTGGCGGTCGGACGGCACCTCGTCTCCGCGATGGACCAGCACGGTCACCGCGCCGACGCGGCGATCGTCGTGAAATGAGCGCGTTGACCGTAGCGGTGTCACGCTGCGATCGCGCCCACGGGTTTGTCTCGGCGTCTCTGTGGCTAGTCTTCTTCGTGCGTCTTCGCAACCTTCGTGCTTTCGTGGTGAGCCTTGGACACGTGG